>CAZHKN010000032.1:0-27915 GCA_964532725.1 uncultured Occallatibacter sp. | reverse complement strand
CCTCGAAGTTCAGCTCAGGGTCTCCAGGCGAGTGAAAGAATCCATTCGGCAGGCCGCCGATCGCATTCGTATTGCTGGGGAGCAGAGAGAACGCGTCCGAATAATAGTTTGTCCACTGAGGGTCGTATACCAGTTGTTGTGTGCCGCCCATATAGGTAGCGGCCGTGCCGGTCACCGTGAACGTGACATTATCCATTGCGGTAGGCACCCAATTGCCCTGCGCATCCTGCACCTCGGCCTGCACCAAGGCCGCGTCGGAGCCGTTGGCGGTCCATTGGAAGCTGGTGCCGTCCGGCTTGACCACCTCGGGAACAACCGACAGCACAATCTTGCTCTCTGGTCCTGCTGTCGTCCGAGTATCGGTCACGCCCGGAACCACATTGCCATTGTTGTCAATGCACTCCGCTTCGACGGTGCCCGCGACCCAGTTCACCATCCAAGAAACCTGCCCCGGCATAACGGTTGTGTCCTGGGTGAGATTCGTGCTTGAGTCTATGTTCCAGGGATTGGGCGCCTGATCGGGATATGGGGTTCCGGTAGCCGGATTAATGGCTACAGCACCGTTGATCAGCAGGCGAACCCACGGGCAGTTACTGAAGGCGTTCTCCTGAATAGGAGTGCCGGCGGTGTACTCGTAACTGCGGTTCCAGTGATGCGCCAAATGAACCACCGCCGTCGTGGGCGAGTAAGGAATCCAGTTGGCCTGATAAATGTAGTACATCAGCCGAGGGAAACGGTTCTGATCCACCATGGAGTAGCCCAGTGAGCGGACGAATGGGTTGCCCACGCCATTTCCGTCGTTGGTCTGATTGATCATGAGGGGCTGATTTGTGTACTCCGCCCACGTACTGATCTCGCCCGGCGTCTCGGCAAAGTACCACTGAGCCATGCCGAAGGTATTGGCTTCCCGGCCCTGGCGCCAGTCGTTCAGGTAAGGGGCAGCATCCTGAAGCTCGTAATCGTAGGAGGAAATAGGAACGCCCCCGAGGGTAATATTGATGCCTCGGCCTGAACCCACATTATCCCAATATTCAGCTCCAAAGGCGGGGTTATTGGGGTTGGTGTTTTTAACCCCTGTTTCACAACCAGCGCCGTCACACTCCGCCATGAAGCCCCACGCGGGATTGTATCCGCGATCCGCCTGCACGCGAGGAGCGATATTATCCCATTGCAAAGAGAGGTTATTCAGATCGGTCGCGAGGGGCAAACTATTGCCGCCGTTATCCGCCTCCCAGTCCAGAACCGACGGATGGCTGCGGTCGCGGATAATCATGTCGCGGTGCAATTCCAATTTCAACTGCTGATCATCGGCCGAGAAGTTGCCGGCATTCCAGTGGCCTTCGCCGTCTCCGCTGGGTTCGTCGACCATCACACCGTAGGCGTCGGCCGCCTGGAGAAACTCTTCGCTTTGCGAACAATGGCCGGGCCGCCACACATTGCCGCCACTGGCCGCGAACAGGGCGAGATCGCGCCACCACTGCTCGTCTGGCACGGATGATCCGAGGGCCGGATAATCGTACCGGCTCGCGGCGCCCCACAGGTGCATCGCATGGCCATTGAAGTAGGGGAAATTCGAATCCCAGGTAAGGGTGCGGATACCCAGCGGGCTTTGCACCGAATCCACAACCACGCCGTTGACACTGACGATATGGTAGACCTTGTACATATAAGGTGTTCCATAGATCGAGTTATTCGGGTACCACAAGGTTGGATTCGGGACGGTGATCTGCTGGTTGAAAGTCGGCGTCGCACTGGCTGGAAAACTGGCCGCAGTCGCCGGCTGTATCCACTGCGTGACCGGCGTCGCGGTTACAACAACATTGCCCTTCTCATCGACGATCTGCGTCGTCAAGGTAACTTGTTCCGCGGTCGCGGTCTCGTTCAGAACATTGGTCTGCACCTCGACCACCGCCGAGGCCGCCGTCGCGGTTCCTTCCGCGGCTGGAACCTCGGAGCCGGGGACTGTGCCAACATAAGTGCCCCAGGTCTGCGTGTTCGAGTACACATTCAGCGGAATATGGATCGGATTGGTGACAACCATGTAGACGTCGCGGAAGAGTCCAGCCATCGATTGGCCGAAACGGAAGGATCCACAGAACCCGGGCTGCTCAAACCACGAGGAGCCGCGCGATACATCGATCGCAATCACGTTGTCCGTTGCGCCGTCGGCGACCACATAGGATGTCATGTCAACAACCACGCCGATGAAACCTACTACGTGGGTAGCATTCGAGTCAACGGCAACCTGGCTGACGCCTTTCATCAGCGTGCCATTGATGAAGACCTGAACTCCGGTATGCGCTCCTCCGATATTCAGCAGGAACTTCTGGCCCTTGTACTTCGGATCGACCTTGAAATGCAGACGGTACCAGTTATTGTTCCCGGTATCGGAGCCGTCACCGCCGCCGGAGACCTGATTGATAAAGGTGCGCGGGATATTCGCGTCATACGGGAGCCCCACCGGCTTCCAGGTCGCGGCGGTGTCCGTGCTCTCCACAAAAGTGGGACTCGAATAGTTCGTCGAGTCATTCGTGTTCTCAAACAGCCACTGGCTTTGCGGTGTATTCGACGTCGAAGCCGCGTTGGCCACATACTCCGGCACGCCCGCCGCCAGGTTGATCGTGAAGCGCTGCGAGATCGGGAGCGTTGGCTCCGACTGCTGCGCGCGCGCCGCGGTCGCGCACATCCCAGCTGCCAGGAACAGGAACATCGCCAATGCAACCAGCGCTTCCCCTATTGCCCGTTGATTGCCACGCAGGTCCACTCCCGCTAGCGCTTGTACTGCAAATTTTGAATGGTGATGCTCATGGTTGCTATGGTCGGACGCGTAGCGAACGCATACGGAAGAGGGACGCATAAGGCTCCTTTGGGGCAATAAAATGGATTCGGAGGGCAGGCAGTACCCAGTGAACGGTAGTGTGGCGCTCATCAACGATGAGCTGGTCTGGCAGGAGTTTTACTGTCTGCTTAAGTCCATTGCCCGCCAGGCGCGAAAAATGAGCGTGATGCTAGTTCTCAGGCAATCGGAGGACCACTTTCGCGCAGTCCTTATCCTTTCTATTTCAACACTTACGAGCATGGCTCCCAATCGCACTGTAAACATGTGTATACGGGTCCAGTGGCTACGGCCACTTCCGTTTACATGCGACGAAAGTGGTGTTGCGCCTCGCCAAAGTAACTCTTTGTTGGGATGGAGTTTGGGCAAGGAGTAACTACACCATAGGAATGCAAAAACAGATGGTTAGCTATAATTATAAATAAATGATTATAAATCTTGCTCAGGCGCACGGGGCTGGCGCAGGCGGAAGATATGCTAAGGAGGGAGAAATATCGCGCAGGGACTCAAGCCCAGTGCTTATTTTGTTGCATTTGCGGCATGACTGAAGTCATGCCCTGATACAGAGCATGACTCATGCACAGGAGCTTACACGGATGCCTAAGTTACGTTGATATTCATCTATAAATATTGTTTTAATTATAGACAAGAAATGCGGGCCGGGCAGAGAAATTATAACTCCAGGCCCGTTGTTCCCAAAGATAGAGCAGACTCAGTTTTTGAACATGTTTCCTTGAAGGGGCGTAAGAGTCGTGCGAACAATCTTCTCTACTGAGGATAGATACGGATTGCGATGAGTTGAGCGCTCGGCGCCGTCGCTCCGATGCTGGCGGTCTCAACCAGTAGCTCAAACGGCCGCAGTTTGCCGTTGGGGAGAGCCGCCTGCTGCAAGACCGGCTGAATGATGTTGACATTGAACAGTGTATCCGCGGCGGCCTGCGTACCAGCCATGTTAAGTCCCTGAATAATAAGAACGTGGCCCGCTCCATCCAGGTCGGGAAGATACGCAATCGTGCCGTAGGTGCGATTCGAGGTTTCATCGGCGCCATTGCGATAGATTTTCTGCTCTGCTCCAGATGGATGTTCGTTCAGGACATAGGAATCGTCCACCTCCGGCATGTACTCAAATGCGAAATTGAGTCTCTTTTCAAACAGCGACACCCACGGGTTGGTATGCTTCGAGCCTAGTAGGATCACGTTGGAGTTCTTGATGTCTTCCGCGGTGACACTGCGCGCATAACGGATCTGGGTGCGGTTGGCGATGAACTCCGGGAGCCGCGTCAGCGCAGAGGCGATGTTGAGATCGACAACACTGGTATACCGCTGTCTGCGTAGATCGTTAAGATTGCGTTCATCCAGTCCCGGTGGGGGTTGCATTTCCGCAAGAAAGGAACCATTGGCATACTCGTTCACGTCGACCAGGTGCTGGGTGAAATTCTGCAGAATGCCCAGTCCGCTGTCCGCGGCAACAATCAGCGTATTCCGGTTTTCCTGGAAAAGCTGAGCCCAGACGGCATGAGCGGGACCCTGTTCTCTATGTAACTGAAGAGCATGCACCCCTAACCAGCCGGCCGACGCGAGCAGGGCGCCTGCTGCGGCCCCGGCGAGGCTGGAGATCCACCGGCCTCGCCAGGATTGCCGGCTGCCTACTTTCTCACTGCGCTCGCCGTACGCCTTTGGCGTCTGATCGCTGGGAGCTGCCGGTCCGTTCGCCGGTGCGTCGCGCTCCTCGGCATCCACCTCACTCTGGATTGCTGAAACGTGCGCTTGCATGCCGGGATTGCTCAGAAAAGCAGGCACATAGCCGCCGCGCGGAATGACAATCCGCATCGTTTCATTCGCTCCTTCGCCCTTGAAGTAGGCGTCCAGGCGCTTTCGCAACATCCGCGCATAACTTCTTACAATGTTGTCCTCACCGGGATCATAGCCGGCAGTGCGGTTGAAGATTGTGGTGCCGATGCGTTGCTCGGTGATCTCGTCGGCGTTTCCCAGAAGATACTGCTCACAAACATAGAGGAGAAACTTCGCCAGCCTCCCCGACCTGCTGAGATCTTTGCTCGCGGCCACCCGGCACACAAGCTGCCACTCTTCCCGCAGTGGTAATTGGTCAAGGGCCGTTGCCGCAGGCTCCTCCTCAAGCACTCCAGCCACGCTCTGCGAGTACAAAATTGGACCGGCAAGACGGGCAGGCTGGTCATCCAACGCACTTCCTTCACCTCTGGCAGTCCATTCTCGGGCATTCCTCATCTTCCCAACATAGACCTGCAAGATGAATTTTCCATAAACCGCGCTTGGTACGGAATGCGAAATCCTCGCCAGATATAGAGGGGTGACGCAGGGGTGAGACCACAGAATCAGCCAAAAATTCACTTCCGCACCCTTTTGCGCTTTGTTTTATCCAGCCATGATCGACACGGGAGCCGGTTTGAATCCCATGTTCTTCAGCCTCGCGTACGCCTGCACCGGCAGAATCATAACCAATTCGAATCGATACCAAATTTTTGGAGCCGACTGTGAAACGTGTCTTCCTATTCGCTTTAATCGCTGGTCTTGCAATCCTGAACTCTGCGCAATTGTTCGCTCAGTTTGAAACAGCCTCCGTCTTAGGTTATGTCCGCGATTCCTCCGGAGCGGTCGTGCCCAGCGCTACCGTGACCCTTGTCAATCGTGGAACAGGGGTGGGAGTCACCCTCAAAACCAACGGCGAGGGATCGTACGAGTTCACCGACGTGAAGATCGGCTCCTACCAGGTGAAGGCACTGGCATCCGGCTTCGACACCACGACAACTCAGCCTTTCCAGGTCCAGGTCAATGCCCATCAGCGTGTCGATGTGGCCCTGAAAGTGGCGGGTGCCGCCCCCGAGGAAATCACTGTCAGCGGCGCCGCTGCTTTGCTTGAGACCGACTCCAGCGAGCGCGGCCAGGTCATCGGCACCAGCGAAGTGGAAAATCTCCCACTCAACGGCCGCGCGTACGCCGACCTTGCTGCTCTGGTTCCCGGCGTTCGCCGCAATATCCTGGAAAACTCTACCGACAGCAGCCGCGATGCTTCCTTTAATGTCAATGGCCAGCGCAGCGAGTTCAACAACTTCCTTCTGGATGGTTTGGACAACAACGCCTACGGCACCTCGAACCAGGGTTTTTCCAACCAGGCCATCCCGCCCTCGCCGGACGCCATTTCCGAGTTTCGCGTGGAAACCGACAACTACAGCGCCGAGTATGGCCGTTCTGCCGGCGCGGTCATCAACGTCAGCATCCGCAGCGGCACCAATCAATATCACGGCAAGGCCTACGAGTACGTGCGCAATACCGTTTTCAATGCGGTTGGGCCATTCACGGCGCCCTCCAACCCACTCACCGGCGCTCCACAAAAGCCCGTACTGCTGCGCAATCAGTTCGGCGCCACCTTCGGTGGACCGGTCTGGAAAGACCGCCTCTTCTTCTTTGCCGATTACGAAGGCACTCGCCAGGTGGTTCATGCAGTTAACACGGCCACCGTACCCACCGCCAATCAACTGGGCATCAGCGCTCTCGCCAAGGCCAACGGAGGGTATACCTTCCAGACAGCGAGCAATGGCACCGAGAGCGGAACTGCCGTGCATCTTGTCAATCCACTTACCGGGCAGACCTACCCAAACGGCGTCATTCCCTTCAACGATGCCTCTGTCTCCGCCTTTGCCAAAGGCGTGATCGCAGCTTTGCCGACACCCAATGTCGCAGGTGACCCATTCGCCAGTAACTATGTCTCGCTTCCGCCCGATCTTATCAATGACGATAAGGGCGATATCCGGATCGATGCGACCATCAGCCCCAAGACAACCGCCTTTGGCCGCTACAGCGAACATCAGGGAAATATCCTTTCGCCGCCCAATATTCAAGGCCCCGCCGGCGGCAACAGCAACGGAAGCGTCAAGATCTTCAACCAGCAGGGCGCGCTCGGCGTGACCCACGTCTTCAACCAGAGCTCGATTCTGGACGCTCGCTTCGCCTTTACGCTCACTGACGGTGGAAAAGGCCCTTATGGCGCGACCCTGTCCAACCTCATGGCTGGTATCCCTGGCCTGCCTACCTCTCCCACTGTCACTCGCAGCCTCAACGTTCAGAGCGTCAACGGCTATTCGCAGTTCGGCAACCAGGGCAGCAATCCCCAGTTCCAGAACCCATACGTCTTCAATCCCAAGATCAATTACACTCAGATCCGCGGGCGCAGCACCTATAAGGTTGGCTACGAGTATCAGGCCATCTTCACCAAAATCGACGACTTCAACCCCGTTTATGGCCAGGACACCTACAACGGCGGTTTCAGCTATGGCATCAACAGTCCGGTCAGCAGCACAGACACCGGAACTAAAGAGGGCGTAGCGCTTGCCGACTTCCTCTTCGGCGCACGCGATAGCTTCCAGCTCAATAACTTCGCCATCGTCCATCTCAATCAGCGCATGAACTATTTTTATGTGCAGGACGATGTTCGGTTGAGTTCCAAACTTACGGTAAATGCCGGCTTGCGTTATGAATTGGCAACACCGCAGTGGGAGAAGAATAACCGGCTCGCCAACTACGATCCCACCACTCAATCGCTCATCACGGCCAGCTCCGGCTCTATTTACAACCGCGCGCTGGTAAACATGGCCATGCTCGACTTCGCTCCACGGCTTGGCGCTGCGTACTCAATTAATCCCAAGACGGTTGTTCGCGCCGGTTATGGCCTTAGTTATGCCCAGTTCAATCGCGAAGGCGGAGAAAACCTGCTGGTCTATAACCTGCCCAATATTGTCAACACCAACGTCGTGCAGTATCCGCAATTTGCCGACACCGCGGATACCGGATCGGCGCAATTGCAACCAGTATGCACAACCGCGCAGGCAGGTCAGGCGTATAGTCCGGCCAATCCAACCCCATGCTTCCGCGTCACGAGCCAGGGATACCCGACGAACCTTGCCAATCCAGCAAATGTAACCGCCGCCAGCAACCTGACTACGGAGGCGCGTTACATCCCAAAAGACCTGCCCACCGGCTATGTGCAGGCCTACCATTTCACCGTGCAGCGCCAGGTTGGCCCTTCCACCACAGTCGAGGCCTCTTATGTTGGTTCACACGGCGTCAAATTGGAGACATTGGCCGATCTGAACCAGGCTCCAGCGAACACGGCTAGCGCAACCTGTGACCCCACGGTCATCCCCCCAATTACCAAAGGATGCCTCAACTTGGCAGCTCGCCGCCCCATTCCCACCTTCACGACGATCGAAGAAACGCTGCCGCTCGGGGCCCTTCGCTACAACGGATTGCAAGCCAAGGTTGAGCACCGCACCGGTCATGGCCTTTACCTCCTGAATTCGTTTACCTGGTCACGCGCCATTGACAACGTTGCCGGACACCTTGATACTCCCGATGGCGATAACTCTCGCGTCAACCTTGCCAACCTGCGCGGCGAGTTTGGCCCATCAGCCTACAATCAGCCTTTGAACGACGTTCTCTCCATCGTCTACGACTTGCCTGTCGGCAAGGGCCGAACCTTTGCCGGCAATGCACCATTCCTCCTGCAAGAGGCTATCGGCGGATGGCAGTTAACGGCCATCAACAGCGCCAGCAGCGGGCTACCGGTCAACATTATGTACTCGCCCAATGGCGCTCAGCAGCTCAGTCCCCTCCTAAACCAGCGTCCGAACCAGGCTCCAGGCAATCCGGTTATTCCCAAGAGCCAGCGGATCAAGACCAGCGCCGGCCAACAAAACATTGTCGCCCTCAACGCCGCGCTCTTCACTTTACCAGTTGCTACCGGCACCACCCCCTACGGCAATGCAGGACGCAATTCCGTTCGCTTCGATGCCTTTCATCAAACCGATATCGGGCTGCATAAGAATTTCGCCCTCTATCGCGACCGGGCAAGCTTCGATTTCCGCTGTGAGGCTTTCAATATCTTCAACCAGACCAACTATGCTTATCCAGCCAGCAATCTCAGTTCGAGCAACTTTGGTCAAGTAACAGCCTCCACCACCTTCCCGGCACGTATTTTGCAATTCGCCGGCAAGATCGTTTTCTAACTCAACTAACTGACAGAGCACGAAGGAGAGGCCGTCACCTATGGACCGCAGACAATTCACCGCTTTCGCCGGCGCTTCGTTCGGAAACCTGCTCGCCCAGAGACTCTGGGCTGAGCAGGTCATGGCGACGGCCTCCTCTGGAAAGTTCTACTTTGCCCTCATCGCAGATACTCATATCATCGACAATTTTTATGTCAAAGGCAGCGAGAACGGTGTCGAGGATAACGAAAGCATCCTCGTCACCGCGCCTCGCCTGACCTCCGCCCGCGACCTTATCAACTCTCTCAATCCAGCCATCGAGCAGGTCTTTCTTATTGGCGATTATTTTCATAACTACCCTTCAACGGATTACGACTTCTACTTTAAAAATACAACGCGACTGGACAACGCGAAGGCAATTACCGACGGCTTCCAAATGCCCGTCCACCTGGGCTTCGGAAACCACGACTACGATGTCCATCGCGTTCCACGAGAAATAAGCCATCGCCTTTTCAAGGCCAAGTTCAAAGCGGAACCTTACTCAGTTCTCGACTACAAAGGTTACAAATTTATTCACCTGAATAACTTCCTCGGCAGCACGCAGGATCGCTCATCGCAGGATTTCAATCCGAACATCGGTTCCCTCGGCGAAGAGCAACTGCACTGGCTCGAGGCTCAGCTCCAGCAGCGTAAACCCACCTTCGTCTTCATCCACTACCCGCTTATTCAGGATGTTGCCACGGAGTTTGGCGATTACGGCCTGCACCCGCTCTTGCGCAGATACCAGGACAACATCCAGCTCGTCGTCTCCGGCCATTTGCATAAGTGGATCGACTTTGCCCACACCTATGGCCCGCAGCACTATGTCATGGCCGCAACGCGCTACGATCCCAATGCGTACATGCTCATGGAGGTCGATACGCAACGCGCCACTTCGCGTTTTATCAACGCAGGCCTCGTTGAATGGTCAACCCACTACAGCAAGCCCTATCGCGCAGGGTGAGATCTCTACACTGCGCAAGACCTGGCGCTCTATCAATTTCAATTGATCCAAGGACTCCGACATGTTTCCGCGTTATTGCTGTATTGCTTCCTCTATCTCTCTTGCCGTCGCTTTGGGCGGCTTTGCTGCAACTGCCCAGAACCCGGCCAAGGTTGATGACAACACTCTGAAGATGAATCAGATTCAGGTCATCGGCACCCACAATAGCTATCATGCCGGCATTGCGCCCAGTGAGAGCGCGCTTTGGCAGGCCAAATATGCCGATGCATACAAGGGTCTTGATTACCAGCATCAGCCGCTCGCGCAGCAGTTCGATAGTGGTGTCCGCCAGATCGAGCTGGATATCTACGCTGACAGCAAAGGCGGCTTGTATGCGCATCCCTCCGGGCCACTCATGGTTGCCGCGGCTCATCTTCCGGCGGACCCGGAGTTCGATCCAAACGGCATAATGGCAAAGCCCGGCTTCAAGGTCATGCACATTCAGGATGTTGATTACCGCAGCGTTTGCCAGCCATTCATTAACTGCCTGGAGCAAGTCCGGCAATGGTCACACGCTCATCCCGGCCACATCCCGATCTTCATCCTCGTTGAGACCAAGCAGGGCAAGCCCAACGCCGAACTGCACCTCACCGATCCCGAGCCGTTCACCTCCAGCACCTTCGACGCGCTCGATGCCGAGATTCGTTCCGTCTTCCCGCCAGATGAACTCATCACGCCCGACGACGTTCGCGGCCACTACGAAACGCTCAACGAGGCAGTGCTCACCGGTCACTGGCCCACACTCGCCAGCGCTCGTGGCAAGGTGATCTTTCTCATGGACCAGCGCCCGGTCGGCCCTGTTTATCTTGAGGGCCATCCTAGCCTACGCGGGCGTGTCCTGTTCACCAACTCCACACCCGGCCAGCCGGACGCAGCCTTCATTGAGCGCAATGACGGCCCTGCCGCCGACATCGCCGCTCTCGTCCATCAGGGTTATCTGATTCGCGCGCGTACCGATTCCGATACCAAAGAAGCCCGCACAAATGACACCGCTACGCGCGATGCAATGATGGCCAGCGGCGCCCAGATCCTCAGCACCGACTACCCTGTTAACGAGCCTGCTCGCTGGCCTGGGCACTTTGTTGTCGCGCTTCCCGGCAATGTTATCGCGCGCTGCAATCCCATCAGCGCACCAGCCACGTGCAGCGCCGACTCGTTGAAATAAGAGATAGACCTGCCCGAGGCCTGCGAACAATACCCTCCCGTTGGCATCGGGCAGTGTTGCAACTATACCCGACATGGCTCTCAGGACGGGGTGAACATGTGGAAAATCGAGGCCGGGATGAGACAACTGTGCGGCGGTACGATTTAAAGCATGTCAAGCCGGCCTGATCGCAGGCGGCCCCTGCGACCAGAATTTCAAGCCAATCAATCCTGCCAACGGATAAAAACAATTTCGAACCTCTGTCGCGTAGGCCCGTCTTGTGCGCCGGTGACATTCTTATGACATTTCAGCGGAATAGTTGTCCTTGACTAGAAAATCGTTTGCCGTATATTCAAGTAAATCTTTTCAGCGCGGCCCCGCTCGGAGTTCCCCAGGAGGCCGCCCTTCCGGAACCCAATCTTTAACATCTAGGAGGTCGTTGTGAAACTGTCCAGGATTTTCGCCACTGCGGTGTTTGGAGCCTATGGCATCTGCGTGTTTGCCCAATCCACTGCCTCTTTATCGGGCGTAGTAACAGATCCGACGGGCGCCGTAGTCTCAGGAGCTCACATATCAGTACACTCAATCGCAACTGGAATTGATCGAGGTATTGTAACGGATTCGGCAGGAATCTATGTGGTTCCATCGCTGCAGCCTGGGGACTACCAGGTGCAGGCAACTGCGACCGGATTCAGCACGGTGACCATGAAGAAAGTGACTTTGAATGTGGACGGGAAAGTCACCGTCAACATAGCTTTGCCGGTGGCATCGACCGGAGCGACAATCGAGGTGCAGACCGCCTCGACGCAGATTGAGAGTCAGAGCATCACGGTAGGTCAAGTGATTGATCAAGCGTCAGTGCAGGAGTTGCCGCTGAATGGAAGACACTTTCTCGACCTGACGGTGCTGACTCCAGGTGGCGTCGTCGCAGACACAGCAGGCAGTCTGACCTCGCCAAGCCGCGGACTGGGCGCAAACTCGTTTCTGACCGCCGGAAACCGGGAAGACTCAGTCAACTTTCAGATCAACGGAATCAATCTGAACGATATAAGCCAGAACCAGATCACGTTTCAGCCTTCGATCAGCACTACCTCCGAGTTGAAGATCAATAACTCCACCTTCAGCGCGGAGTACGGCCGCAGCGATGGCTCGATTGTGAGTGTCGCCACGCGTTCCGGCACCAACAAATTTCATGGTGAGGCTTTCGACTACTTCCGCAACGAAGCCCTGGACGCGCGCAACTACTTCAATCGCAGCTATAGCCCCGCCACTGGGCTTGCACTTCCTCTCGGCGCAGGCGACAAGGCACCGCTGAAGCGCGACAACTTCGGTGGTTCGGTGGGCGGCCCGGTCTGGAGGGATCACACTTTCTTTTATGGCAGCTACGAGGGACTGCGCCAGCATCAGGGCATTCTGCAGAACAGCACGGTAATTTCGTCCGCAAATCAAGCGGCAATTGCCGCCAATGCCGCCAATGAGCCTGTTGCCGCGGCGTTAGCTGCGCTCATCCCGCTTCCCAATAGCGGGGCCAACTACGTCTCGTTCACGCCTGGCCCGGTTCAAATCGATCAGTTCGCTGGCGACGGCCTGCACCAGATCAGTACAAGCGACTCGCTGCACGGTTTCTATGCATTCCAGAAAGACGTCCGCACCGAGCCTGCATTGCAGGGCGACACTGTTCCCGGCTGGGGAGATCACCGCGCCGCGCATCGCCAGATCGGCACGCTCAGCGAGACACATATCTTCAGCACGGACCTGGTGAATGAAGCGCGTCTCGGCTTCAACCGCATCGCCATTGCCTTCAATCCGGCCAACCTGACGAACCCCAGCAGCGTCGGTCTTGGCGACGGCCTCACCGGCAACGTTGGCCTGCCGCAGACTTACCTGTTAGATATCGGATTGGTCTTCGGTGGTCCTTCGGGTTTTCCGCAAGGGCGCGATGACACCACCGGTGTTCTATCAGATACGCTAACCCTGCTCAAAGGCAAACATACCTTCAAATTTGGCGGGGAGTTCCGCCGTTATCTTGTTGCCAGCTTTGCCGCGAACATTGGCACGCTGGAATTTACCACTTCGACCACGCCAACCAGCTACTTCCAAACCGATCAGGCTACCATCTTCAGCATCCAGCCGAACACCGTCTCCAGCCGCGTCTACGACAGCTCGCTTGGCTTCTTTGCGCAGGACAATTTCAAACTGACGGCGCATCTGACACTGGAGTACGGCCTGCGCTACGAGTGGAACGGAACGCCGGTTGAGGGCGCGAATCGCTTCACAATCTTCAATCCAGCTACACTCAATCTGACCCAGGTGGGCACCAACGGACTCGGGGTCAACTCGGAATACGGCCAGAACAACAACTACGAACCTCGTGCAGGATTTGCGTGGGATGTTAACGGCAACGGCAAGACCGTTGTGCGCGGCGGCTTCGGCTACATGGTGGATCAGCCGGTTTCCGGCGTGGTGACGGGGCTGGCTTCGAATCCTCCCTTTAGCACGGCGGTATCGTACAACAGCACAGCCATCCCAGTCTCTTCGCTGTATACTGACGCGAAGGCATCCGGCATCTCGCTGGCCTACGTCAATCCCAACTTCAAGAACGCATACGTCGAAACCTATAACCTCAACGTGCAGCAAGCACTGCCATGGGGAATGGTGGCGTCGCTTTACTACGACGGATCGCTCGGGCGACATCTGCTGATCCAGACTAACGCCAATCAGTTCGTAGGCACGGCCAGCAACACGCAGGTGCATCCGTTCACCAATCTCGCGGCCAACAGCCCCGTGGATCCGGGTAAAGCGATCGCCTCCAACATCGCAGAGAAGAACAGCATCGGCTTCTCCAACTACAACGCCTTATGGGCAGTGCTCAGCAAGAACATGAGCAATGGTCTTGAGTTCAACATGAACTTTGAGTGGGCCAAATCGATGGACCTCAACTCGCTCGGATCGCAGGGCGGCTACGTTCTGCCGGACAGCACCAACCCGAAGGAGAACTACGGCCTGTCGGATTTCGATGTGCGCCGGCACTACGCTGGAACGGCAGTCTACTCTCTACCCTACAAGCGCAACCGGCTGGTCGCAGGTTATCAGCTCTCAACGATCTTTCAATACCAAACCGGCAATCCTGTGAACATCACCGCCGGCAGTTCCAGTTTCAACGGCATCACGGGCCTGATTCGTCCCACACAGGTTGGTCTCATTGCCGTGCACAAGACTCAGACGAACATCACCAACCTCACGTTCATCCAAAGCCCAGGCGGTCTCTCCATCGGCGGCAGCGTCTGCGACCTAGTGACCTACACTTCAGCCTGCGTCTTTGAAATTCAGGGGAGCAAGGATAGTTCCACCACAGCCACCTCACCCACCGTGTACACCGGCCTGGGCGCCATGCACCGCAATGCCGTGACGGGTCCCGGATACGCGGACCTGGATCTCTCTGGACAGAAAGATACGAAGATATCCGAAGGCCTCACTTTTTCACTGCGAGCCGATGCCTTCGACATCTTCAACCACCCCAACTTTGGTCAGCCGTCGGGCAATGTTCAGTCCTCGGCCTTCGGCCAGATTTCTTCAACCCGTTTCGCTACAAGCGACGGTGGTTCTTCGCGGCAACTTCAGGTTAGCGCGAAGTTCATCTTCTGAATTGTGGTTCGTCGAAATACGGGTCTGCTGCGGGATCAAGCAGACGGAATATCGCATCCATGCCAAGGTTCGGCGGCCTGTATCGTAGTTTACGATCAGGCCGCCTGAGCTGTGCGAGTCAACGAAGTTGGTTTATGAGAGCAGTATCAGTGTCCCCCGCCACCTGCACTGACTAAACTGGTCCGGCGCAGATGCATTTTATCCTGGCCGGTTCCGCTGTTCAGATGATTGGACGCAGCCAGCGAAGGGGACCGCGAAGTGCTTGCAGGAGGCAACAGAGCGAAGCCTTGCGGAATCGTCGTATCGCCGCTGCCTTGCCCAGCTTCTTTGCTCACGGTAAATCTCCACACCTGGTCCTGCCGGGTGCAGTTTCCACTAAGGTCGCAGACCCCTGCTTTGAGGCGCGCAGTATAGGTCTCGCCTTCCTTGAGAATCACCTGATCGGGGAAGAGTCCCCAGGCGCCTGCGCCTACCTGATCAACCCACGCTGGAACCGCCGCGCCGTGTGAATCGGTCAAGGTGAAGCTGCGCGTGTCAACCCCAGTGACGGGCTTGGAAAAGAATACCTTCACAACCGAGTTTTGATACACGCTCGGGGCGCCGGGCACTGGATACGTGGCGGTTTGCAGCGGACTGTGATCGGCAGGCACGCCATCGACGTTGATGACCCAATTGCGCACGACCATGGGGACGGGCGGAGCGCCTTCGACCACCGGAGGCTCCGTTGCCGGCGTACGTCCATCGCATCTTCCGCCCAGAACGCAAGGCTCGAGTATGAAGTTGTTATTGGTGTCAGCCAGATTGCCAAGGAACTTGAGCGCAACAATTGCCTCGAAGGATTGGTAGTAGACCGCGGTGGTGACCGCGATTGGCCCTTGTGTTCCAGGCGGAATGACTACCGAGTAACGGTTGATCTTTTTCTCGTATTCCGGCCGCCCGCGAGGCTTGAATCGAGTGTCCCGGAGGAAGGAGTCATCATACAAATCGCCATTGCCGTTGGTATCCACAAACACCGGCAATGCTGTGGGGTTCGATGTATCAATCACCTTGCCATCTTTGTCGATGGGCAGGCCTTTCTGGTTTGTCTTGAGATTGAGAGCTGTCGCATAAGGCAGGTCGAGCGTAGGGCAATTATCGCCAAGAGTCGCTATTGCCTTGAACTGCATGGAGTACGGGTCGGCTGACCCGGCCGGGATCTTCCAATTGCATCCGGGGAAGTTTGGATCGACCATATCCTCGGTGGTCAGGCCGCCTACGCCAATCGACGTCCGCTTCCAGAAATTGTCGTGAATTGGCAGTTCATTGCCCGTTGCCAAGTCGTAGGCGTGAATCGCAAGCCAGGCCGTGCGTCCTTCCGGGAAGCCGGTGGGGAAGTCGTGGCCGCTGCCGGTGTTGGCGACTGTAATTGAGATCGGAGCCTCATTGCCCGCCTTTGCCTGCGCCGGGCCGTGCAAGTCCATGCTCAATACGTGGCGCAGACGGTCCCAGGCAAGACGAGCCTGCTGCGCATAGACGCCGCGTCTCTCCAGATGCGTAAAGAAGCCCCTGGAGTAAACGCTATGGTGGTCGGCGGAAGAGAAGCTGAAGGCGGAGAGTTCGGGATAAGGAGAGAGAGCGCCATGCTCATCCACATCCTTGCCGATCAGTCCGGTGATATAGGCGTTGCCTCCCACAAAGTGATGTGTAAAGAACGGATGAGGCGAGCCGCCTTCGTTAGCGACGCGGTCCTCAAATGGGGGCAGCGGTTTTTGGTCGCGATAGAGGGTCTGGGCGGTGCCCGGCTGGCCGTAATCCTGTTGCATATGGCAGCTCTGGCAATCGCGCTTGAAGTGCGGATCGAAGTTCTTGTTGCCGGGCCGGTCGGCGTAGGCGCTGTTGGCCCACTCTGTATAGGTGCGCTCGATGGGAAATCCTCCAACCCATTTGCCGAGAGAGTTTTTGATAGGCAGGCCGCCGGTTACATCATGACAGGCGGCGCACATCTCCGAACGCAGGAACATCGCCTGATGGTATCCCTTATGCTTGGCGGAGTCGATCTGCTGGTAGCCGATGGTTTGTCCGAAGATTCCGCTGTTGTAGTGGTCAACCGGATCGGCGGGCTTGTTCGCGGCCAGGGGGCCGAATCTCTCCGGGAACTCGATTGCATGAGGCGAAAGCCGGTACGCCCCTGCGCCAATACTGTATCCCAGGTTCTGCTTGTCTTTGTCGGGGACGTTGAAGATGTCCGGAGGCTGGCCCGCGGCGGCCATCAGGTCGGCGCGCGATTGCGTACTGGTAGCCGGCGTATAGGCACTCTGACTGTGCTCATAGTTATGGTACGGCGTGTCGCGGGTCTCGGCGTACGTGTGGCAAACCGCGCAAATGATGCCACTCTTGCCGGAGTTGGTATTGCGGAACTGCGCATCGAGCGAGGCAAATGCAATGCCGGTTCCATTGTCTGAGGTAGGAAAGAAGTTGGGATCGCCCTGCGCCATCTCCAGATGGTGCGGATTGTTGTAGGAGATGTTCTTGAGGGGAATGTTGTCGATGTAGTCCGTGGGCATGTGGCAGCGGGAGCAAAAGAAGTCCAGCAACGACCCGGGCCTTGAAACCGTATAGTTTTCCGTGCCGATATTGAACGTGGATGAACACACTCCCTTATTGGCAAATGGATTGTGCGCCGCCTTCGGCGTTCCATCCGGAGGCTGCGGCGTATCGCACTCTCCATTGGCCGATGTTGCGCGTGAGAGCAATAGAAACGCGGCCCGCCAAGCAGGGTCGCGCCAGGAATTGGACATCATGGAGCCGTTCCACTCATCGAAGATCTTTTGATGGCAGGTCTGGCACTGGCCCGGGCTGTCCTCGGCCTCCCAGTGATTGTGATACGGAGGCGGAAATGCCTGCGCTTCGGCAACCACGTACGGAGCGGCTTCGGGCAGTCGGTTGGGGAGGTCGTTCAGATTATGCTGACTGGGCTGACGGTAGGCCACTGCGCTGATAGCCGCAATAGACGCCACAAACACTGACAGCTTGGCAACCACGCCAACGCCATTTCCATTCATCATAGCTTCACTCCAAATGGCCGATGGACCATCTCGTGATCGTGCGCAATTTCCTCGTAGTTCAGGATTGGATCGTTCAATGGAAGCAAAGGCGCCCGTGCCAAAGCCCGCACGAACAGGAGAAAGATTAAAGCCATATAACCGGCGGCGATGACGATCTCCGGCAATCCCAGGCTGGGCGCGCTGCGAAACGTAGGCATGATCAGCAGGTAGAGGTCGAGCCAATGTCCCAGCAGCACGAGGATGCTGATTGCGGCGAGAATTTCAGGCGTGCGCTTGCGCTTCTCTGAGAGCAGCACCAGGAATGGAATGACCCAGTTTACGATCAAATTCAGGGCGAAAAGGTAGACCCATGGCCCGCGGGTCCGGGGCATGTAATGGGTTATTTCCTCTGGCATGTTTGCATACCAGATCAGCAGATACTGGCATGTCCAGATATAGGCCCAGAAGGTGCTAAAGGCGAAGAGCATCTTTCCCAAGTCGTGGAGCTGGTCTTCGGAGACGCTGCTGCCTGACGAAGCGGACTGCCTCAGTAGGACTGCCGCGAGTGTTATCGCCGCAATCCCCTGCGCGAATGCGCCCGCGAAGACATAAACGGCAAACATGGTGCTGGACCATTCCGGTTCGAGGCTGATCAGCCAGTCGTACGCCATCAGAGTGAAGGTCACGGCGAAGACAGGAATGAACAGGATCGCGTAGCGGGTGAGGCGGCGATGGAGAATCAGGCCCATCCCCGGCCTTTCATCCTGATCGAGCGAGGCCCGGCGCATGAGCACGGCGAAGACAATCCACAAAACCAGCGCGATGATTGTACGCACGACTAACCACGGCATCTGTAGGTACTGGATCTTGCCCGCAAAAGCCGGCGTGTGATCGAATGCGCCCGGCTGTGCCCAGGGGAAGATAGTTTGTCTCCCCAGCAAGAGCACCAGCATGAGCAGCGCAGCGACCGGCAACGCCAGCGTGAAGGCTTCAGGAATTCTGCGCAGGCTGGCCGACCATCTTGCTCCGGCGGCGCGCTGCGAGGCCAGGAAGAATAGGGCCGAGACCGCCAGCGAGGTGAAGTAAAAGCCATTCAACA
Source organism: uncultured Occallatibacter sp. (assembly GCA_964532725.1). GTDB lineage: Bacteria > Acidobacteriota > Terriglobia > Terriglobales > Acidobacteriaceae > Telmatobacter. The sequence continues at coordinate 9,106 of CAZHKN010000032.1, read as the reverse complement.
ACAGCATGGGCCATGCCCGCTGCGGGTCCGCGTACAGCTCGTAGAAGGCTGCCGCGGCTCCGAGCAAGACCAGACCTAAGGCCAATCGCCTGCTGCGCGCTGGGATTGCAAACGAAACATCTTCACTCATCGTGATCCTCTCGCCAGGGTGGGTTGAGGCTTTTCGCCCCGCTGCTGTAGGGTCGTGTAGACATAGGTGACGATCTTCCACCGTTCATCCGTACTTAGTTGCCCCGCATACGACGGCATCTTGCCGCTGCCCATGGTGACGACATGGAAGATGCGGCCGGGAGCAAACTGCATCAGGCGATCTGAACGGTAAGAAGGCGGCGGAGGAATCTTCGATGAGATGGGACCGTCTCCTTTGCCTTGCACTCCGTGGCATACTGCGCAATAGGTTTCAAAGAGGGCTTTGCCCTCTTCCAGGGTTTTGGCCGTCGGATGGTAAGGGTCTTTTAATTCCAGCCCGGCGCGCTCTGCTTCCTGCTCACCGGGTCCATAGTGAAATGGATGATAGCCGCGCGGGATGGTGCCGGCCACGGGATGCTGCAATGTCAAGCCGTCGCGCGTTGCGGCATTGGGCGCAAAAGCTTTGTAGGCCGGATCGCGGGCCATGTCCGGCATATACTCATAGGCGCGCTTGTCTGTGGAACCGCAGCCTGCGAGCGTGATCACGATTGCCAGAAAGACTGGAACCGTGAAGGCCGGGATCAGGAACCAAAGCTTCATAGCTGAGCCTCGATTTCGCAAATCTCGCGAGCGCCGCTACTCGTCAGCAGCCTTGCTACCAGGAGCGGGTCAAAATGATCGTTGCGGCGGCGCAGCACCAGCGCGAACGTGTCATCGGTGAGGCTCGGCACCGGCAACCGTTCCTTTTTGCCGGGAAAAAGCCGGGCGCGAAACAACAACGCCGCTACCGTTGACAAGCCGCCGATCAGCACTGTCAATTCAAAACTGATCGGAACGAAAGCCAGAGTCGAGTTGTCCGGCTTGCCGCCCACGTTCATCGGCCAATCCAGAATCGTGGTATAGAACAGAAATGAAAGCGCCAGCGTCGTCCCAGTCAACCCGGCGCAGAAGGTTACCCAGGGCAACCGCGTTCTGCGCAGGCCCATGGCGCTATCCAGGTGATGGACAGGATAAGGGGAATAGACATCGTAAATAGGAAAACTGTGCACCCGAAGTGTGCGGACAGCCGCAAGCAGGCTGTCCGGATCAAGGAAGGTCGCAACTACAAATTTGCTAGGCATTCATTGCCACCTCGCTGTTTTCTTCGGCTGGATAGTATCTTGCTATTTTGCTGATCTTGGCGATATGAGCGCTGTTCGCGGCCACGCCCTTGATCTCCCACATCGCGATCATGGGCAGGACGCGGATGAAGAGCAGAAACAAAGTAAAGAACAGGCCGAAGCTGCCGACCAGAAGGCCTATGTCATAGCGAGTGGGATAAAACATTCCCCAAGCCGACGGAAGAAACGCCCGGTGCAATCCCACTACGATGATGACGAAGCGCTCGAACCACATTCCGATGTTCACCAGGATGGAGACAATGAAGAGAACCGCCACGCTGCTCCGGGCCTGCTTGAACCAGAGAAAATGCGGCGTGATTACGTTGCACAGCACCATCAGATAGAAGCACCAGGCATAGGGTCCAGTCGCGCGATTGATGAAGTGATACCGCTCGTAGAGATTGCCGCCATACCATGCGCTGAAGAATTCCGTGGCATAGGCATAGCTGACAATCATTCCGGTAAGCATGGTTACTTTGGCCATCCTATCGAGATGCTGCATGGTGATGTACCGCTCCAGATGCATGGTCTGGCGGGTAATGATGAGCAGCGTCAGAACCATGCCAAACCCCGAATAGATAGCGCCGGCAACGAAGTAGGGAGGAAAGATAGTTGCGTGCCAGCCGGGCACCAGCGACGTTGCAAAGTCCATGCTGACGATGGAGTGCACGGAGAGCACGAGCGGCGTCGCCAATCCCGCGAGAATCAGGCTGACCATCTCATAGCGCGCCCAGGTGCGGAATGACCCGTTCCATCCCATGCTCAGGAACCCAAAGATAAACTTCTTGATTCGCCCCGTGGCGCGGTCGCGCAGCGTAGCCAGATCCGGAACCAGACCCAGGAACCAGAAGACCAGGGAGATAGTGAAGTAGGTACTGATGGCGAATACATCCCACACCAGAGGAGAGCGGAAGTTGACCCACAACGGGCCGCGCTGGTTTGGAAAGTAAGGGAAGATGAAATACGCATCCCATGGACGGCCCAGATGAAGCAGCGGAAACATGCCCGCGCACATCACAGCCATAATTGTCATCGCTTCCGCGGAGCGGTTGATTGAGGTACGCCATTGCTGCCGGAAAAGAAGCAGGATGGCCGAAATCAACGTGCCCGCGTGTCCGATGCCGATCCAGAAAACGAAGTTGGTGATGGCAAACGCCCAGCCCACGCTATTGTTAAGACCCCACACACCGATACCCTTGGCGAAAAGCCAGGTAACCATGACAACAAGATCGATCAGCCCGGCAAGAGCAAAAGCAAAGCAGATCCACCAGCCTTTTCCGGGCCGTGCTTCCATCGGCCGGGAAATGTCGTCGGTGATCTGCTGTAGTGAAACATCTTCATCAACCCAGCGCGGCGGCGGAAGCAGTTGCGGGGCCGTACTTACGGAGGTGGCGGTCATGACGCTCATGTCTTTCGCTCCTTAGGTTGCATTCAGCGGGTTGCGAACTCTCTTGAGGTATCCCACGTTGGGCCGTACGCCTAGCTCTTCCAACACGTGGTAGTGGCGCCGGCTGTCATGCAGTTGCGAGACACGGCTATGAGGGTCTTTCAAGTCGCCAAAGACAATGGCTTGAGTGGGGCAGGCCTGCTGGCATGCGGTTTGGATATCGCCGTCGACAAGGTCGCGCTTCCCTTGCAGTGCAATGTTCTTAGCCAACTGGATGCGCTGCACACACAGGCTGCATTTTTCCATCACCCCACGCGAGCGCACCACTACGTCTGGGTTCAACACCATGCGTCCCAGAGGACTGGTCATGTTGAAATCGAAATCCATATTGTCCGTGTAGTTGTACCAATTGAAGCGCCGGACTTTATAGGGACAGTTGTTGGCACAGTACCGGGTTCCAATGCAGCGGTTGTATACCTGTTGATTCAATCCATCAGAACTGGTGGTCGTGGCCAGCACCGGGCACACCGTCTCGCAGGGAGCGTTCTGGCAGTGCTGGCAGAGCATGGGCTGATGCACACTGCCCGGGTTGCTCAACGATCCGGTGTAGTAACTATCAATCCGCATCCAGTGCATGATGCGATTGCGCTGCACCTGGTCCTTGCCCACAACGGGGATGTTGTTTTCGGCCTGACAAGCGACCACGCAGGCGGAACAGCCAGTGCAAGCGTTCATGTCGATCGCTAAGCCCCAGGAGTGATCGCCGTGGAGGCGGTCGGCCCAGAGCGTAGGCAAGGCTGCCGTATCTTCAGGGGCTGGATGGCTCAACTCTTCCAGTGTGGTTTCGAGAACAATCGGACGGCCTTCCATCGAGAAATGGCTTTGCGTGCTTACAACATCTTCGCGGCGTCCGGTCTTATCGAGTCGCACATTTATCGCCGAGTACTGACGCATTCCATTGGCGGTCAACGTCAGTGGGTAAACATTTACACCGACATTCCGGCCCACCTTGCCAATCTGCGTGCGGCCATACCCCATCGCCAGCGAGATGGTATTGGTTTCTTGACCAGGCTGAAGGAAGACCGGTGCTTCGATGCTGCCCTGATCGGCCGTCAGCTTGACGACATCGCCTGCCGACAATCCCAGTTTTTCCGCCAGTTGCGGACTGATCGCTGCGTAATTCCCCCAGGTCACTTTGCTGATGGGATCGGGAAGCTCCTGCAGCCAGGGGTTGTTGGCGTGACTCCCGTCGCGCGCTCCTACGTTCTCGTAAAAGTGCAGCTCATAGCGGTCTTCCACGCGGGGCGTCTGGGTTTTCAGGATCGCTTCGGCCGCGGCCTTCCAATCGCCGCGGTGGGCCGGCGCAACGCCGGTCATTGCTGCGGGCAACATCACTACGCCATCTTGCAGAGAACGCTCCCAGAACGTTGTTGCATCCTGCAATTCTTTCTGTTGTGGAAAGAGTTTTTCAGTCCAGAACTGGCGCAGATAGTTGTAGTAATTCGGCTCGGCCTGGCCCGACCATTCGAGCAGGCTTTCCTGCGCCGCGCGGGTCTCAAACAGCGGAGCGATCAGCGGCTGCGCAAGGCTGAAATGGGAGCTTACAGGCTCAGCATCTCCCCAGGCTTCCAGAAAATGGTGATCCGGGCAGATTGCATGGGCATGAACGCTGGTTTCATCTTGCCTGTCAGAGAACGAAACCGAGAGCGCAACCTTTTCCATCCCGCTCAGGAAGCGCCCGCCGTCGCCGTAGTCGTACACGGGGTTGACGCCGTAGAGCAGAAGCGAGTGTACCTCGCCTCGATTCATCTCCTCGACTAGAGCAGCCATCGCAGCATCGTCGCCGCTGCGCTGTGCCGACGGATGCTCCAGGTCAATGGTCTTGCCGACGTTGCCAAGCAGGGCGTTCAACGCGTTGACCATGACCTGCACTGAAACATTGTTGCGTCCGCAGACCACCAGCGATTCTCCGCGATGCTTCCAGAGTTCGTCCGCGATCGCATCGAGTTGCTTGGCATCCACCGGGTCCGGGGCATCGGGTACGCCAGTCGTGCCGCTCTTGCGGGCAATGCGCCGCAGCAAAGCGACAGCGACTAGGCCAATTTCCGACGGCGCAACGGGGACGCGCACATCGGCGTTGCTTCCCGTGACGCTCAAGGTGGATTCAAATTGAACGTGAAGTGTTGGCTTTCCTTCCGGTTTGCGATTGCTCGCGTACTGGCGGGCGAACTCCACTGGAGAGAGCCATGTTCCCAGGAAATCCGCATCCAACCCCACGATGACGCGCGCCTTGTCAAAGGCGTAGTGAGGAATCGCCGCGCGGTCAAAGGAGATTCCATTGGCCTCGCGCAATGCGCTATAGGAGATCGCGTCATACACTACATGCTGGAACTTCGGATAGGTCCTACCGAACTCCGCAATAACTTGCTGCGTCGAAGGGCTGGTCACAGTTTGCGAGAGCAGCACAACCTTTCCACTCTTCTCGCGAGCCTGGTCCAGCGCGATCAGAATTTGCCTGTCCGCCTCTTTCCATGTCGTGGTCTGGCCTTTCCACTGCGGCGCACGAAGCCGCTCGTCATCGTAGAGGGAGAGTACAGTAGCCTGCCCGGTAGCGCAGGTTCCTTTGCCAAACAGAACCGATTCCGCATTGCCCTCGATTTTGATCGGCCGTCCGTCCCGCTGCTTCACCAGCAGGCTGCAAGAAGACGCGCAGCCGCGGCAGGTGGTGGCGTAATAATTTGAAACCCCAGGAATAATATCGTCGGCTGCTTTGAGTAGCGGCATGGCATTTTGAACCGGCCCGCGGCATCCAGTGACGCTGGCCGCCGCCAGGCTGAATCCCATCAGCGCTAGGAAGTCACGGCGGGTTGTGCCGGTTGAATGGTCTGCGGACTTGCCGGGAAGCCCGCCCGGAAACTCTCCGCTGAAGCGCGGTCCATTGCGCAGTTCGTCCACGCTCTTCCAGTAAGCAGGTTCGTCCTGCAGCCCGATCTGCACGAATTGCTCCTTCGGGCTCTTGCAGGGTGGCTTGCTTTCGGCGTCCGGGTTCATATCTTCCTTTCTCTTTTCGCTTTACGCAACTATCTCTGCCCGTGCTAGTAGTGGCAACTCGAGCAATCCAGCCCGGCTGTCGGCTTCTGCTTCCGCGACAGGCTCGACAACGACCGCTGGAAGTCGTTCGTTGGTATGTTAGCGTGCTCGCGATGGCATTGCAGGCACCAACCCATGGTGAGCGGAGAAACCTGGCTGACCCGATCCATGCTTTCTACAGGACCATGGCACTGCTGGCACTTAACACCCGAGAGCACATGCTGGCTGTGGTTGAAGTACACGAAATCCGGAAGGTTATGGATCTTGACCCAGCGGATCGGCGTCTGCTGCTGCACGGCTTCTTTCAGCTTTTCAATTTCAACTGTCTGTTTCTCCACGATGCTGTGGCAATTCATGCACACGCTCTCCGGCGGAATTCCGGCATGGCGGCTGGTACGCGCCGCATAGTGACAATAAAGGCAGGGAATCTTGTTATCGCCGGCATGAACCTTGTGGGGAAAGTGAATTGGCTGTTCAGGTGAATAGCCTTGATTGATTCCCATGCGCGACATCTCCCATGCCCCACCTCCACCCGCGAGGAGCAGTATCAGAGCGCCGAGAGCGGCGAGTTGTGTGTGCATGTGAGGTTAATCCTCCTCCGGCCAGAACCGATTGCCAGGATTGTGCTTGTTTGTCCACTCGGTAATGGCGTCGCCGGCGGCGCGGAAAGGACGCATGATCAGCACCGTACAACCGTGCATGGCGACAATGAGAAATGCCGACAGCCGGGTCAGCGGAAGCAGCGCAATCGCCACGAAGGTGGCCAACACGTGGAGCCGGACCAGAGCCGGCATTTGCGCCGCAAGCGTAACCACAGGCTGACCGCGCACAAGCGAAGCCACATAGGGCGCCAGCGTTATAGTGCCCCAGGACGATCCCCAGCGATAGAAGACCGCAGTCAGCACTCCCGAGAGCAGAACCGCAAAAATTGCGGCCAGAAACACGGTGTCTAAGAGTGCGGTTGCGAGTGACCGGTTGGACCGGCCCAGATGCCGCCAAATCAGTATGGCGCTGCCAGCGACGGATACGAGTCCAGCTGCGAGAGCCAAACCCTCCAGGATATAAAGCCCAGCGGTGTTGCTGTTCCAGGATAGAATTGCTCGTGGAAACAGCAGTGCCACAATATGCCCTGCCAGCAATACGAAGATGCTCGTCCAGAAGAGCCGCCCCTTGAAGATTGTCTTGGCCTCCTCCATCGCTGCAGCAAGAGCCAAAGGTTGCCGAAGCACCAGCAGATAGCGAAACAGCGTTCCGGCCACCAGCACAGCGATGGCGATATACGGCCATAGTGCAAATACAGTGTTATTGCCCATTGCTCCGTGCCTCCTTCAGCAATGGGAGGCTACCCACGGCTAGGCTCTGTTTGGCCGGAATGGCCGACGCGCGGAGAAATGCCTTCAGCGCAAAGGATTCCTTCGCGGTGAGATAGTGCCCCGGCGGTGTTTGAGTTTGCCAAGTAAAGCATGTGTGACGAAGGAATTGAGTCAGCGCCAGATCCTGGTAGCGCAGATAGACGCTGGTCAGATCGGGTCCAAGGCTGCCGCCCCGTAACCCCGCGCCACGCACACTATGGCAGCCCACGCAGGCTTGAGCGCCATACTTGGTTGGCGTCTCACCGTAAAAAAGTTTGCGTCCGTTCACGGTTTCCGCAAATGTCGCCGTGGCTGCGTTGCGCTCGTCAGCGGGCTTGATATCAGGCCCTCCGATGGCAATGTAGTCGAGAATGTCGCTGATCTGCTTGTCGGAGAGATCCACCCAGTCCGGCATGCGCTGCTGTTTGAACTGCGCAAAGAGGGCAGTCGCTGTCGGATCGCCGGACTTGATAACCACGGACGAACCATGAATGAACTTCAAAAGCCAATCATGCTTACGCCGATCATTGACGCCCTTCAGATCGGGCCCTACCTTGATTCCCTTGCCATACGTGTGGCAGGCCGTGCAGCGGCCATTGAATGTCCCCGCCGCTTGCGGTGAGAACTTCGCTCCCGCGCCGCTGTCGTCGTCATCGCTGTCGCCGGCTCGCAAAACCTGAGAAGGCCACGTCAGCATTGCGAGGAGCAAAGACACACCGAACACGACGCGCATACTGGTATTGCCTCCAACACCGCTTCTCATCCGCCGACCTCCTCGATCCCGCACTAGCCGTTTATCCCATTTGCTCAATGAACCAAAGCGATTAGGGTTCCTTCAATCTGCGCTTAGAGCAGTCGAGCTGTTTTGACAGAATCTGTATCTGTCAGGCCTTAGGGCGCAAAAGATGCTCTCAGAATCCCACCCCAAAATGCATCGCAAAAGTCACCGGATCTGTGTTTGGACCGCCGACCGGCCGGCTGAAACGAACGGGAAGATCCGCCTCGACGAAGTAGGCCTTGAAGAGACTGCCTTTGGATTTTATTGGCCAACTTTTGTTCAGCAAGGGAGTGAACCCGTACGTCGCCGAATCGACGACGAAAGCCGCGCGAATCCCGGGGGCAAAGCCATGACCGGCGTTCCACACGAACCCGGGATGAACTGTGAGCGATACGTCGCGTGGACTATCCTGCACAGACGGAACAAATTCCAGGTCGAATGCCAGCCTGCCTGTCCCCTTGAGCGTGATGCCGGCCGGAAAACCGATAGAAAAACTGTCCGCCAGACTGGTTGTCTGACCGCCAGCCGAGGTGACCAGGGGAAGGACAAAACCGATATGTCCTCCAACTGTGGTTTGTGCCTTGGCAGTTGGGGAAATTGCCGCAAACGAAAAGACAAACACTGCGACTGCAAGGAGTACTCGACCTGAAATCGCTCGAACTTCTTTCTGTAAAACCAACGCCCTCATGGCGTTCCCTCCTTCGCGGGAAATCTTTGCCGCACACGTCCTCACGTCCTCTGCAGATGCTGTATGCAGAGCGAGGTGCAGGACTCAATATGTGGCAAGCGTTACTCTCGGCTCTGGTTAGCCAAGGTCAATTGGAGTCGGAGGAGAACTTCTCGGACGACAGTTATGTACTGGCGCAAGAGGGGGGAACTCCGCGGTCGGGAAAAAGCCAGACACGTAAACGCTGGAAATGGATGGTGCCAATTGAAGATGCAATCCCGCGTCGAGAATTCGGCGTAAAAGTGTTCCTCCAGAAGGCGAGGACACTTGCGTAAGCCGCTCAAGCCAAGGTGCGCATTCCCAAGACAAAAGGCCGCTCGATGCAAAAGTTGATGCAAAGAATTACTGGCAGGAGGTGCAGTTCTAACCCGATTGCATGGAAAATTAAAGTAGCGACGCATCCGCATCGAGCAGAGTATGAGTCCTACTTAAGAGGCAACAAGGGCAACCTATAGAGAAGGCCGCACACGAGGAGTTGTGCCC
>CAZHKN010000031.1:0-28293 GCA_964532725.1 uncultured Occallatibacter sp. | reverse complement strand
TCTGAAGGATCTTGCGCGCATCCCTATGGGACTCATCATCCGCTCTTCCGCCATCCACGCCGCCGGTGCCAGCGCCACCGCCAACGTTCGCAAGGGCCAGCGCATCGCCGAGTACACCGGCCCGCGCATCACCAAAGAAGAGGCCGACGCCGCCTACGAGGACTCCATCGTCACCTATCTCTTTGGACTCGGCGACGGCTCCATGGTCATCGACGGCCACTGCGCCTCCATGTTCATCAACCACAGTTGCGATCCCAACTGCGAGACCAGCGAGGTAGACGGGCGGGTCTGGGTCACGGCCATCAAAAACATAGCCGCAGGCGACGAGCTGACCTACGATTATTGCCTCTACGACGGCGGCGACGACGAAGCCACCTGCAACTGCGGCACACCCAAATGCCGTGGCACAATGTACAGCAAAGACGAGGTCCGCAAGCGCAAGGCATCTGCCAAGAAAGAACTCAAGCACCATCTGGGCAAGCGCAAAGCCAACGCCGCCAAAGCGTAATTCAGCTCATTTTTCTTGGATAAGGGAACACAATAGTTAGACAACCTTGGGTGCCCCCGGTCCCTCGCATTTGGGGACCGGGGCAAGCACAGACTCCAATAAAAACCTACATCCCCGGCAGCAAACTCGTCTCTTCCGGCATCCGCATCCGCACAATCCGCTCAATCGTATACGGAGCGCGATTCTCGCTCGTGTTGTAATGCCGCACCTGCAACTCGCCCAGCAAGCCAATCGCCAGCAACTGGATTCCCGCCACAATCAGCACGCCGGCAATCACAAAAATCGGCCCATGCTGATCCATCACGTTCTCGTGCCAGTTCATGATCTTCATGCCCAGCAACATGGCCGAAAGCCCGCTGCCCGCCAGAATCCCCAGCGCCCCAAAGCTGCCAAAAAAGTGCAGCGGCCGGCTCATGTACTTGAGCAAAAACCGAATCGTCAGCAGGTCAAAGAACACGCGAAAGGTGCGCCCAATCCCGTAATGGCTCTTGCCCTTCTCGCGCATCACGTTCTTGATCGGAATCTCGCAGATCGATGCCCCATACCAGCTCGCCAGCGCCGGAATGAACCGGTGCATCTCGCCATACAGCGGAATATTCTGGATCACCTCATGGCGATAGGCCTTGAAGGTCGTCCCAAAGTCGTGAATCTCCACGCCCGAGAGCTTGGCCATCAGCCAGTTCGCGCACCGCGACGGAATCCGCCGCATCACAAAGTTGTCAATCCGCTCCTTGCGCCAGCCCGACACAACGTCGTACCCCTCTTCCAGCTTCTCCAAAAACGCGGGAATATCATTCGGGTCGTGCTGCAGGTCCCCATCCATCGCCAAAATAAACTCGCCCGAGGCGTGGTCAAAGCCCGCCGCCAGCGCCGATGTCTGGCCAAAATTCCGGCGCAGCTTCACCACCAAAACGCGCGAATCCACCGCGGCAATCTCTTCCATCAGCTTGTAGGTGCGGTCGCTCGACCCATCATCCACCAGCACCAGCTCAAAACTATCGCCCACCTGCTCCATCACCTGCTTCAAACGGGCATAGAGGGCGGTCACATTCTCTTCTTCATTGTGAAACGGAACTACAATGGAATACTTCGGCATATTAATAGTATAGACGCCTTTGGGCTCCCAACGGCTCAAAAACGTGGTGTCTCAAGGGCGTATTCGTGCTTGATCGCCGGAGTGAACGTGTGCCTCTGTCCGTTTGGCCCCACCCTCCGGTAGAACAGCTTTCCGGCAGGCTACAATTTGCAATGTGACTAAAAAAGAAAAAGACTGCTGGACAGGGACAACGAAGGAGGGGAGATCCTGGACGATCCACATGGGGGATTCGAAATCCGTCCTCCAGAAAATCCCAGACGAATCGGTGAACTGCGTGGTCAGCTCGCCCCCGTATTACAACCTCCGGGATTATGGCGTAGATCAGCAAATCGGCCTCGAAGAAACAGTTCCGCAGTATGTGGGAGCGATAGCGGGGGTGATGGACGAAGTTTTTCGGGTTTTACGTCCGGATGGAGTCCTGTTTCTCAATATCGGTGACACTTATTATTCTGGGAAAGGAAAATCGCACGGAACTGATCCCAAGAGCAACAAACGGCGATTCGGATTGAGAGCAGTAGATAAGAGCGGCGGAGTCGGCATCGGGATTAAACCCAAATCAGCGATTGGGATTCCTTGGCGGGTCGCCATTGAAATGTCGACTCGAAGATGGGTACTTCGCAGCGCGATAATTTGGCACAGAAAGCATGCCTTGCCAGAAGCTGTCAGGGACAGGCCGCGCAGAAGCTACGAAAATATTTTCATGTTCGTCAAGAGCCGCAGCTATTATTTCAATAGAAGCGCGCTGAAAGATGTTATTGGCGGAAGCGGTTACATCGAGGAGGACGTGTGGACGATTGTAGCGCGCCCTCAGCCTACGAACGGAATTGAAACGGCTCCGTTCCCTGACGAGGTGGTGCAGCGATGCCTCGAACTGGGATGTCCGCAAGGCGGGAGAGTGCTTGATCCATTCGCGGGAAGCGGAACGACAGTGAGGGTTGCGGCAAGCAGCAACCGGGATGCGATTGGCATTGATCTCAACCCGGATTTCTGTAAGTTTATCGTCCGCCAGATGGAGAGGCTTTAGGAGATGTACTTAGACATTGAGTCCGTCAAGGAGGCCGCCGAAAGGCTGGGGTCGTTTCATCCGTTCTTTGGCATCACCTTTCTCGTTTGCAAGAAGGGAGATATTCCTGTCGGCAAATCTATCCCATTCCCAATTAATGCGGCAGAAGAGACGTTTCTTCGCGCACATTACAAACCTGACGTCGGATCAAATTTTTTTTATCAGCCCTTTAGAACATCGAGCCGATCAGGAAGGTGGCTCTCCCCAAAATACCCTTATTCCGGCTCGCAAACGAACCGAACGCGCGGCGACCTATCTCTAGCATTCATCCATGAAAAAGGAACCGACCAATGGGGCTGGGCTCGCGGATACGTTGGGGCTCTGCGTGCAAAGCTTGAAACGGACAAAAGCGGCCCAATCCCAGCATTTTGGCTGGCAGTTTGGCTCTACCGAGACAAAAACTGGAGCGAAGGTACAGCGCCCAAAGATGTCGTAAAGCATTTCTTCAGAGACTTTTCCATTACGTCTGAAGAATCACACTCGCTCTTTGCCACAGAAACACCGCGTTTCACCCCTTTCCTGAGCGAGGAATCCTTTTCAGACCGGAAGTTATTGCAGTTCATCGGTTCTGCGCCCGACGCAGAGCCAGATGAGGGAGGCACTCTGAAACTCTTGCGCTTGCGAGGAGTTGGGCCGTGCGATCCATTGGAATTCGAACCTGCCGATAGACTCTCAATAATCACAGGAGACAACGGATTAGGAAAAACATTTCTATTAGAGTCGGCGTGGTGGGGACTCACGGGACAATGGGCTGAGAGAATGGCCTACCCCAACAGAGACGAGGGGAAGAAACCTGCTTCGATTTCATTCCAAATCGCAGGGCCAAGCAGCGAGGGGAAAGTCACAGCAATCTCGTTTGATTATGAAACCCAACGGTGGCCGGCCCCCAAAGGGAGGCCTACAATCCCAGGATTAATCATCTACGCCCGTGTGGATGGTTCCTTTGCGGTTTGGGATCCCGTTCGACATACAACGATGCAGGGTGGAGAAGGAAACCCTGCATTACTTTTTTCCAACCGAGATGTCTTGATTGGACTTGAGGGGAAGATTGAAGGACTCCTCAGAGATTGGACCAGATGGCAGCATTCCGAGCCGGTAGTTTTCGAGACCTTCAAGAGCGTCCTGCGTAAGCTGTCGCCACCAGATATGCTACCTCTCACGCCCGGCGAACCAACGCGGATGCCGAACGAAGCGAGGCCAATACCGACTCTGGAACACAACTACGGAACGGTCCCATTCACGAACGAATCCGCAGGCGTCAAGCGCGTCGTTACACTCGCGTACCTAATCGTATGGGCATGGAACGAGCACAAGGTCTACTCGTCGATCGCAGGCAAGCAGCCCCAGACCCGAGTCGTAATCCTTATCGATGAAATGGAGGCTCACCTGCATCCTAAGTGGCAGCGCGTCATCCTTCCTGCGCTTGTGGATGTGACCTCGATTCTCAGCAGCGAAATTCAGTCTCAGATGATTATTGCCACTCATTCGCCGCTGGTCCTCGCCTCAGTCGAGACTATCTTCTCGGACACTACCGACAAGTTATTCCATCTGGAACTTAGAGATGAAACGCGCCGAGTCAGCTTCAGACAAATTCCCTTCGTTCCTTACGGTCGAATTGACCGTTGGCTCACCTCTGACCTGTTTGAACTGCGCCAGGCACGATCACAAGAGGCAGAGAAAGCCATCGAAGATGCCAGAAAGATCATGGAATCACCGGGTCCACAGAAAGAAGAGATTCGAATGGCTTCCCACGCGTTGGTCAGGTCTGCCTTACCACCTAATGATGAGTTCTGGGCGAGGTGGACATACTTCGCGGAGAAGAATGGAGTCGAGCTTTGATTCCGATCACGCCACGACCTGAACCACAGAACTTTGCCCGTGACGTTCGGCTACCGGGAAATGCGTTCCTTCGGAGAGTCCGAAACCCCTCGAAGAGTGACTGGGACAGCAATCGACTTTGGAGGAAGGCCCTACCCGACCTCTACTCTTCATACGGCGGAATCTGTGCTTACAGCGCTTCCTGGATTCCCGCAACGGTTCAAGCCTCGGTCGATCACTTTCAGCCAAAGTCCACACACAAACACCTCGCTTTTGAGTGGACAAACTACCGCCTGTCCTCAAAAGAAATGAATAGCAACAAGGGGAGCTTAACGATTCTCGATCCGTTTACGATTCAGTCAGGATGGTTCATCCTCAAGTTTGATACATTCCGCATCGAGGCAGAGCAAGGCCTACAGCAGCAACTCGAACAAGCAGTCAACAACACAGTCACAGCTCTGAAGCTAAATGACGACGCGTATATTGATAATCGATACGCAATCCTCAAGGACTACTCTGCGGGCGATTGCACGATTGGATTCTTAGAGCGCCGCTATCCATTCCTCGCATCAGAACTTCATCGCCAGGGTCGCGTCTTAAGCATTCTCGGTACGATTCGATAATATGCCGGCTGCCCCATCCTTGAATTGTTCTTTGATTCAAGGGTGGGATAGCACAAACCCGACCCGGCGAAGCCAGCCAGCCGCACCGCAGGTGCCGGGGTTTTAACCCCTGAGGAATGTTTTCTTCGCTCCCAAAATTTAGGCACGCTAGAATGAAATCAACGCCGGGAGGACAGCAGCATGAAGGAACTCGTCTTTGAGATCGCGCAAGAAGCCGACGGCGGCTACACTGCCGAAGCCCTCGGCGAGAGCATCTTCACCCAAGCCAACACATGGGATGAGCTGAGAGCCAACGTCAAAGAGGCCGTTCAAGCCTTCTATTTCGACTCCGAAGCACCCTGCCTCGCATGGGGGAGCTTCCGCACTCCGCACACTTCCACCATCTCCGGTGGAGTGACCTTGTAGCCCTTGCGCGCGCCTTCCATGCAGGCGCGGGCTTCCGCCGTTCCCTGCGCCATCTCTTCAAATAATTTGCTCATCGCTCCCCTTTTAATTGCCGGCGGTTGCAGAAAATTACCCGCACCCGGCGCACCCTAGCAAATAGAACACTCACTACTGTCCACTCGCCACTGTTCACTGTCCACTGGCGGAAAAACCCCGATATTCCAACAAAACTCCGCGTAGAAGTCCCGTTTTGAAGAGGGGAAGGTTCGCGCAAACACCTCAAAAACAGACACTTGCCCGCAAATAGAACGGTTAAAACCGTCAACGGAAAAATAAATTCCCGGCTGTACGGCAGTAAATCTCCACTAACCTTCTTAGATTCAATAGCATATACATACAGCCTACGCAAAGATACTGGCGCAGTATCCCTGTAAATTTCTCGTAATCCAAATAAATTAAACAGTTTACAGAAATCCGCAAAAACAGCGTACTGCCACCGTAAAACTGTAAAAGGCAATCCCGCAACTTGAGCCTAATTCGTCTGTGCAACCTTGATCTCGTTCACCAACTCCGCCAGCCGCGCCGGTTCCACATCGCTCACCGCGCGCACTTCAAGCGAATCGGTGTTGAATCCCATCACATGAAACCCCGCGCGATCCGTCGCAAACTCCTTCGCCGCCGCCGCGCCGGACCGTTGCCGCAGAAACACCGAGACCCGATGCTTGCCAATGCTGAAAAGCAGTTGCGCCACCGGCTGATTTCCCAAATAAGCCAGGTTCGCTCCATCGAGCGTAGTATCACTCGGCAAACTCGGCGGCAAGTTAAAGCTGAAGGGAATCTTGCCCTGAAACCACGGCTTCACCGTATGCCGATCCGTAGAAACCACCTGCGGCGGCGCATTGCCCGCCAGCGTGGCAACGTGCTGGTCGAAGGCCTCGCTCACCAGCGCAGCCTGCTCAGCCGATGCCATCTCAGCCCTCTGATTGAAGCGCTGCACCAGCGAATAACTCACCGCAGCAACCAGCAACACCGCCGCCACAGCCCAGCCCAGCGATCCAAAACTTAACCGCCGCGATTCCGATCTCTCTTCGGTCCCTGCCCGCCGCGTCTTCCCCGCAGTCTTCTCCTCAGAAGCCAATTTCGCCAGCCGCGCCTGTAACTGCGGCGGCGGCGCGTATCGCTGCCCCGCCTTCGCCGTCGCCGACTTGAGCAAACTCTGCTGCAACGCCTTTGCCGTGCAGGCCGCGCACCCCGCAAGATGCTCGTTCGCGAGCGCCAACTGGTCTTGAGCAAGCTCACCGTCTGCGAGAGCATTCAGGAGGTCGTAGGATAGATGATCGGTCATGCGCGGCCTCCTTTCGGCGATGCTTGTTGCGACTCAAGCGCCGTGCGCAGGGCTGAGCGAGCGCGCGCAATTCTGGACATAACCGTACCAATCGGAACTTCGAGAGTAACTGCAATTTCTCTGTACTTCATCTCTTCCACATCACAGAGAAGAATGACCTCGAGCAGCGGCGGCGGCAGAGTTTCCATCGCAGCCTGCAATGCGGCGCGGTCTGCCATTACCAGCAAGTTCGCTTCCGGCGTCCGCCGATCGATTGCCGCCTCCGGGAGCTGCGCCGGTCCCGACTCCCCACCTTCATTCTGCTCATCTTCCCAAGCAATCGTGCGCCGAGCCGCCAGCCCCGCGCGCGAAGTCAGATAAGTATTGCGCAGAATCCGAAAGATCCATGCCTTGAAGTTACTGCCCTGCTCAAAGGAGGCATACCCGCGCAACGCCTTCAAAAATGCCTCCTGCACCAGATCCTCCGCGTCAGCAGCATTGCGCGTAAGCCAGTACGCGACGTTGTACAGCGATGGAAGCAGCGGCAGCGCCAGCTCCTCAAACGGTATGGCTTGGGGAACTGTTTCGCGCGCTGATTTCTTCCACGGCAAATGCATGGTCCCATGCTACCGCATCGCTTCCATAAAGATGAGAACTGCTCTTGATTGAAATTATTCTCCGCCATCGGGAATAAATTCCGCGCCTGCTGGTTTACATCTCTGGAGGTCATCTCATGACAGAGGCAAATCGCGATACGAACAGCCGCCAGCAGTTGCAATCATCCAACAGCATTAACCCGGCGCAACCCAGTCCGGCAGCAACCTCGGTTGCAAATGATGGAATCGACCGGCGCAATTTTCTCAGTTGTATGGCCTGGGCAGGCACAGGGCTGGTGTGGACGATGGCCGGCGGCGTGCCGACATCAAAGCTCTTTGCAGCCACGGCTGGAGCGCCAAATGCAGGGTCAGGCCACGGCGCAGGTTTCAGCTTCGTGCAGATCAGCGACAGCCACATCGGTTTCAACAAAGCCGCCAATCAAGACGTAACCGGAACGCTCAAAATCGCGCTCGACAAAATCAACGCTCTGCCGGGCACGCCAGATCTTCTGCTGCATACCGGCGATATTACACACTCATCGAAGCCTGCTGAGTTCGACACCGCGCAGCAGCTCATCAAGGGCGTCAAGGCGGGCGAGAGCTTCTATGTCCCCGGCGAGCACGACATCGCAACCGACGATGGCTCGGCCTATCTTGAGCGCTTCGGCAAGGGCGCGCAAGACAAAGGCTGGTACAGCTTCAATCACAAAGGCGTACACTTCATCGGCCTCAACAACTGCCAGCAAGTCGACGCGATGGGCCTGCTCGGCGCAGACCAACTGAAATGGCTCAAGGCGGACCTGGCTGTGCTTTCCGCATCGACGCCGATTGTGATCTTCGCCCATATTCCACTGTGGATGGTCTATCCCGATTGGGGTTGGGGCACGCCAGATGCAGCGGACGCTCTCGCCTCTCTCAAGCGCTTCGGCTCTGTCACGGTGCTGAATGGGCATATTCACCAGGTTGTGCAGAAGGTGGAAGGCAATGTGGCGTTCCACACAGCGATGTCCACTGCATTCCCCCAGCCCGCTCCGGGCTCGGCTCCTCATGCGGGTCCGATGGTGGTCCCCGCCGGCAAGTTGAAGTCTGTTCTCGGCGTCACGGAAGTGAAGTATGTGGGGCGGCACAGCCATTTGGCCATTGTGGATTCGCAGCTGGAGGAGATGGCGTGAATTGGATCAGAACTTCATCCTTCTGCGGCACAATTGCCCTTCTGGTCTCGTTACTGCTGGCCCGCTTTCACCCCTTTGGGAATGCGGGCCTGTACGCGGCGGATTCTGCTCAGACGCCAATCCTGAACAATTCGCAAGTGCCGCTCGATGTCCGCGCGATGCTGGTTGAAAAGTGCGCGGACTGCCACTCCAACCAAACGCGCGTACCTTTCTATGGCCGCTTTGCTCCGGCCTCATGGCTGATGGAGCACGACATTGTCGAAGCTCGAAAAGCGATGAATCTTTCCCAGTGGAATGCCTACTCGGCGGAACAGCAACAGACACTGGCCGCAAAAATGGCGCACGAAATAAAAGCAGGCGAGATGCCTCCGATTCAATATCAGATGGTGCATTGGAACGCGCGAGCCAGCGACAATGACGCGCGAAACTTGGCCAGTTGGACGCACAGTACATCGATAACCGGGCAGAGCGTCGCGTCGCAGGCAACCGGCAACGGCGACCCGGCAAGAGGAAAGGCGCTCTTCGAGAAACGCTGCGTAGGATGCCACACCCTCACCCAGAACCACGAGGGGCCAGCGCTGCAAGGAGTCTACGGACGAACTTCAGGCACTGCGTCCGGCTTTACTTACTCAGTAGCCTTGCGGAAGACGCATATCGTCTGGGACGAGCAATCGCTGGACAAATGGCTCACCGATCCCGACGCATTCATCGCCGGCAATGAGATGGACTTCCTTGTATCCAAACGGCAAGAACGTCAGGATTTGATCAGTTATCTAAGGCAGAGTTCCGGGAAGTAAGGCGTCTCACGCAATTTATCTATGGCGCTCTCTCCCGGCAGGCAGAAAAGTGTCTGACTTTACGAACTGACCGTCAACTTCTCTTTGTTTTGCGTAGAAGCGATGATTACCGGTCCAGCTCATCCAGCGTGGCCTGCATCTCGCTCAAAGCATGTTTGTTCCCCGTCCGCGCAGCACAGTTGATGCCGGCTTTGAGCCGCTCGATAGCTTCCGGCGTACGTCCTGCCGCGGCCAGCGTCTGTGCGGACATGAAGTAGGCAGCCGTGTAGTCCGAATCGAAGGCCAGCAGCGTGTCAAACTCGGCCAGCGCCTCCTCGATCTGTCCCTGCGAGACCAGCTCCATCGCAATGCCGTAGCGGGCAAAGCTGTTCTTCGCATCCAAGGCTAGAATCTCTTTCAGTCCTGCAATCTTTTCCATTTTGCTCGTGTCCGGTGCAGTTGCGCCTGGGGATTTGCGTTCTTGGCTGGGATTGCCGAAACTGGAAGGGGAAGCCGGGACCCCTGTCCCTCTTTCCATTGTAACTTGCGGCGGGCAAAACGCGCCCACGCCGCCCAAGGAAGGAAGCGCAATGAGTTCGACCGATGAGAACACGATCATCCGCACCGTGGCCAGTACGCAGTCGGAGATGACAGAGATTATTCTGCCTAATGACACCAACACGCTGGGTAGCCTGCTGGGCGGCCGGCTGATGCACTTTATCGACCTCACCGGCGCAATGGCCGCCTATCGCCATGCGCGCAGCCATATTGTCACCGCGGCGATGGACCACATCGACTTCATCCGGCCCGTCCACGTGGGCGATCTGCTGATTCTCAAGTCCAGCGTCAACCGCGCCTTTTCCACATCGCTCGAAGTCGGCGTCAAGGTCTGGGTCGAGCATCCGCGCGAAGGCACGCTCCTGCACGTGGCCAGCGCCTACCTGGTCTTTGTCGCCATCAGCCCCGAGGGCCGGCGGCTCAAGGTTCCGCAACTACAGCCTGAAACTCCCGACGAATACCGCCGGTATGCCGACGCCATGCGCCGCCGCGAGCACCGCGAAGCAGAATCCCTGCGCCGCAAAAAGGAACAGATTGCCGCTGCAGCGCAGTAGGCCGTTATTGAGCTGCGATGCTTCCGTGCAACTCGCGGAGAAACAAGAGAATGCTGACTTCATGGCAGATGCATTGCACACTTCCGCACCCGATCGGGGATTCCCACGCAGAATTGTCTGCCTGACCGACGAAACTACAGAAGTCCTCTACCTGCTGGGCGAACAAGACCGGATCGCCGGGGTCTCCGGTTATACCACTCGTCCTCCGGAGGCGCGCCATAAGCCGCGTGTATCCGCATTCAAGAGCGCCAACTATGACGCTATCCTCGCATTGAAACCGGATCTTGTCTTGACGTTCTCTGACGTACAGGCCGAAATCACGCGCCAGCTTGTCTCGCGCGGCGTCACAGTGCTCAACTTCAACCAGCGCAAAGTTGGCGAAATTCTGGAGATGATCGCCTTGCTGGCCCGGCTGGTGGGCAAGCAAGGCGCAGGCGAAGTACTGGTCACCGATCTGGTGCGCGGACTGGATGAGATAGCAGCCTCAGCGCAATCCTTCCCGCATCGGCCGCGTGTTTTCTTTGAGGAATGGAAAGACCCGCTCATCGGCGGAATCGAATGGGTAGAAGAGTTGATCGAAATCGCCGGCGGCACGGTGATTTTTCCTGAACTCGCGGGGTGCGGCAAAGCGCAGGACCGCGTTCTCGATCCTGCCGAGGTAGCGGCGCGCGATCCCGAGGTTGTGATTGCATCCTGGTGCGGAATGAAGGTCAACAAGAACCTGATCCGCTCCCGCCCCGGCTGGGATGCAACAAGCGCCATACGCAACGGCCACGTCTACGAAATCAAAGGCGCGTACATTCTGCAGCCCGGGCCTGCTTCACTCACCGAAGGCTTGCGGCAACTTCATGCCATCCTGGCCCATGTTGTTGGCGTTGAGCCGCCATCCCATCTCAAGCCACAGGAAAAGTGCGATCCGCATCTGCTGTAAAATTTATGCAGCGCATCTGCTGCGGATCTGCTTGTTCATGCGGCACTAGTCGCCCATTCTCAGAGAGAATTCGGCCCTGCGCAAAATTTCCCACGATTTAAGGAGCAACAAAAATGGCTCATGGACACGCAATGCCCGCGCCTGTAGCTTTGCCGGGAGTATCAAAGATCATCGCTGTCGGTTCCGGCAAGGGCGGCGTCGGCAAGACCACAGTCGCAGTCAACCTGGCCATTGCGCTCAGCCGCCTGGGCCAGCGCGTGGGGTTAATCGACGCGGACATCTACGGACCAAACGTGCCCTTGATGATGGGTTCAAGCCAGCAGCCAAAGGTCGGACCGGACAACCGCATTGAGCCGAACCTGACGCATGGAATCAAGACGATCTCGATTGGTTATATTTCGCCGGGCGACAAACCGCTGGTGATGCGCGGGCCGATGCTGCATCAGATCATCCGCCAGTTCCTCCAACAGGTGGAGTGGGGCGAGCTGGATTACCTGATCGTCGATCTACCACCGGGAACAGGCGATGTGGTGATTTCGCTGGTGCAGACTGTACCTTTGACTGGCGCGGTAGTTGTCTCTACGCCGAGCGACGTCAGCTTGCAGGATGCGCGCAAAGCCGTTGAGATGTTTGCGCAGGTCAACGTCGAGGTGCTGGGCATCGTCGAGAATATGAGCCACTTCACCTGCCCGCATTGCGCAAAAGAAATTGACATCTTCTCCAAAGGCGGCGCAGAGCGCATGGCGCAGCAGTTCGGCATTCCATTCCTGGGTTCGATTGAATTGATTCCTTCGATTCGCGAAGGCGGCGACCGCGGATTACCGGTCGCATTGGCTGGTCCGAAAAGTCCGCAGGCTACGGAGTTTTATGCCGCGGCGGAAAGGCTCACAGCGCTGGCCGAAGCTGCGGCAGCCAAGGCCACGGATGTCCTCGAAATCAGTTAGGATGTTGCACTAACCTTATGCGGCCGCCGGTGAAAAGGCATTCATTTATCTGCAACTTAGTAAGCTGCCATGAACCTGCCAAGTTAGGCCATTCAGCAGGTTCATAGCAGCAGGTTCGCTCGACTCACCACTCATTTACCAACAATTTACGAACGCAAATCCGCCCCCTGCAGAAACCTCCTCATAATACCCGCTCGTAAATCTATGCAGTCCTTAGTTTAGCTACATTATTCCGATAAATTATATTACCAAAGGACGGTAGCTATTCCAGCCCCTTCGTAATCTATCCACAAAAATCAATTGGCTTACTCTTGTATCGGCTGGCGACGGCTAGCTTTCTTGAAACGAAGGACGCGCGACTTTCACTATTCATCAGTAACGGCGGCAGGAGCTGCCTCCCCCCACTTCAAAAGGAGATACGACCATGTTGTCCAAACTGAAGTTGATCACCTGCGCAGGAATACTCGGACTGTCCGTGTATCCTTTCGCGTACGCCCAAGCTGAAGTTAGCAAGTCTGTCTTTGACACTCATCCTGACTGGGTGCAGGTCCCGGGCAAGTTAGTGCGCCCGGAATGCGTTCACGAAATTCCCAGCGGGGCAAAGGTTGAGACCAAGAATGGCCAGATCACCGGCGATGTAACATTGAAGGGCCAGCTCTATGCCCACTATGAGCCTTGCGCTGAAGCAGCCATCAGCACCCGTCACCTTGGCAGAACCCAGACAGCCGGACATGCGCCGACAGGCAATGGCTGGGTTGAAGCAACCCAATGGGATGACTCCGGCCAGAATGTAGATCTTATCTACGGATACTGGACCGTGCCCTCCGCTCCCGCCGTCAGCGGCGGTTTGATCTATCTCTTCAACGGCATCGAACCCACCTCTGAAGACTGGATTCTGCAGCCTGTGCTTCAATATGGAGTCGGTTATGCAGGCGGAGGAAACTATTGGGCTATCGCCAGTTGGCTGGTGGGTCCCAGTTATGTCTTCCATAGCCCGCTGGAGACGGTAAATTCCGGTGACCAACTCTTCGGCTTCACCGAAGTTACCGGCACTTCCGGCAGTACGCTGGACTGGGAGGTGGAAGCCTATGATGACACCACCGGTGCTTACTCCTACATCACGGCTACCAGCAACGGCCTCACCTGGTCATGGGCTTTTGCCAGTGTCCTCGAGGCTTATAACATCAACTCCTGCTCTAACTTCCCTGCCAGCACCAATGACACCTTCTACGACACGGAAGTCTATCAGGGAACCACGAGTTACACGCTCACCAGCCCCGGATGGTATGGCGCTATTTATGGCTACGGAGGCCCGTCCTGCGGATTTGGCGTAGGCGTCTCCGGAACAACTTCGACACTCTACTACTAACAGGCCGGCACATACGTTCCCAGCTACCCATGCTCGTAGCTGGGAACGTAACTAATCATGATTGATTCTCTTTCTCAACACCCACGTTGTCATGCAACGATGGTCTTGCACGATTGTTGTCTTTAATGGGTCGACTAACACTGCATTCATCTCCTCCGTCAAGCCGAGAAGCATCTGTTGATCGACCAGAAACCAGCGCGAGCCATCGGGAATCAGGAAAATATTGCCGCGCAGCCGCTTGAAATCCATTCCGATTCTCGACCCTAGCCTGCAAAAAAGCATTCCTCCGGGCTTTACCACTCTCCATAACTCGCTCAGCATCGCCCGGAAGTGCTGATCGTCTCGCGCAAAGTGGAGCACCGAATTACAGAGAACAACGTCTGCAAAACTGTCCGCAAACGGCATCCGGTCGATAGATCCTACCTGAAAATTTTCCGCAGGCAGGCCGGTTTCGAGCGAGGCGGATAACTTGCGCACATGCTCCACTCCATCGCTGTCCTGGTCGAGCGCAAATACTTCGCACCCGGCGCCAAGAAGATAGACAAGGTTGCGTCCATATCCACACCCTGCGTCGAGAACGCGCATCCCCGGAGCAATATTTCCGCGCAAAATTTGATCGAAGATATAAATATCGATCTGGCCGAATTTGTCTTGAATGCTCAGAGTCAAGCTGTTATCGCCTCGTCGTCATTAATACATCCGAACAAAGGTTACTATGCCTTCAGACTTCCAGCGCGGACAATATCTGCGGTGCTAACTGGCTCACGCTGCCCGCGCCCAGAGTCAGAATCAAGTCGCCTTCAGAAGCAGCTGCGACGGCGCCGCTCACGGCCGCCGGAAAATCCGCAATCACTTCGACCTTTGGCCCGGTGATTCGTTCGGCAAGCAATTCCGAGGTGACTCCGGAAATCGGCGCTTCGCTGGCGGCGTAGATAGGCAGGACAAACAAGCTGTCGGCGGCGGTAAACGCACCGCTGAACTCGGCCATCAGATCGTGCGTACGGGAGTACCGATGAGGCTGGAAGACAACGTGAATGCGCTTATAGCCGCACTCTCGGGCAGCGGCAAGTGTCGCACGAATCTCAGTTGGATGGTGGCCGTAATCATCGACCACGCTGACACCGCGGGCCGTGCCGCGATGCTGGAAGCGGCGGTCAACGCCGCGAAAATTGCGTAACCCCTCGGCGATCTTTTCCGGCGCAACCTCCAACTGGCAAGCAATGGCAACCGCAGCGGTTGCATTGAGGACATTGTGCCGCCCTGGAACATGTAGCTCAAATGGGCCAATCGGCCCGCCCGCCGTGACTACCTTAAAGCGTGCATAAACGCCTGCTACTGCGTCCAACAGCTCCAACCGGAAGTCGGCTTCTGCTGCAATTCCGTATGTGAAGACGCGGCGGCGGGCGCGAGGCAGTATCGTCGCCAGTTGCGGGTTGTCGAGGCAAGCGGTGACAGCGCCGTAGAACGGCACCTTGTCCATGAAATTCAGGTACGCCTGCTCGACGTCGGCCATATCGCGATAGCAGTCCATATGCTCGCGGTCGAGGTTGGTGACGACGGCGAGAATCGGCGAGAGCTTGAGGAAGGAGCGGTCGCTCTCGTCAGCCTCGGCGACAAGATATTGGGTTGTCCCCAGCCGTGCGTTCGATCCGAGCGCATCGACGCGGCCACCGACAACCACGGTTGGATCGAGTCCCCCGGCAGAAAGCACCGAGGCAACCATCGATGTCGTAGTGGTCTTGCCGTGCATTCCGGCAATGGCGATGCCATATTTGAGGCGCATCAGCTCAGCCAGCATCTCGGCGCGCTGGATGACAGGAATCTTGCGGGCGTGGGCCTCGACAACCTCTGGATTGCTGGCGTTGACCGCGGAACTAGTGACGACGACCGTGGCTCCGGCAACATGCGCGGCATCATGGCCTTCGTAGACGGTTGCACCCAGTTGCGCAAGACGATCTGTGGCCGGGCCACGGCGCAGGTCAGAGCCTGACACTTTCATGCCCAGGCTGAGCAGGATTTCGGCAATGCCGCTCATGCCAATGCCGCCGATTCCGATAAAGTGCGCGTGCTGCGAGGTAGTAAACATGGAGGGTGAAACTTAACTTTAACATTCGCAGCCACACGCCCTCCCCGGCTCGTCAGCACTGATAAAGCAGCAGCCGCACAGAACCGAAATCGCGCGTACTTACTCGGGCAGCGTGTACTCCAGATCGTAGGAGTGCGCGCCGTTGTCAATCTTGATGGTGAAGGCGCCTGCGATGCCTTTCAACTCTCCAGTCCCGGAACCAGGAACCACGGCAACAGTCATTTTGGGGCCATTCTGGTCCATCGTGGCGAAGTGCTGCAATGCGAAGCTGCCATGTTTGCCGGCGAGTGTGCCAGTGACAACTTCTATCGCCACATATCCGGCAACGCCCTGCTTTGGGTCTCCGCCCGAGTACATTTCGCCGATGGTTGTTGCCTCCAGATCTCCATGAATTTCCTTGTTAATCGAGAAACGGCTGAGGCCCTCAGCGGGCGGGGGAGTAAGCGGCTGCATTTTCACGGTAAAGCTGCCGTGAGCGTGGTGAGGCATCGGGGTCTCCTTTTGCTGCGCCCCTGCGCCGGGCGCGAGGCAGATCAACGCAATGACTATTGGGGTAAAGAATCGCATAGAAAAAGATTTTACATTGGCTTCGCGATCAGGCAGTGAGAAAGAAGCGCGGATTGAATACAAATTCTTCGGCGGGTTCCGCATGGATACGGGCAAAATCCGGATGGCTGGGGTTGAGGACAAAATTCGATTCGATCAGATTTACCGCAATACTCGGCACACGCAACGCTGCGCTGCGCCCCTCACGGATCCAAGCGTCACCGAACTCCTGCGAAGCCGGCATCTCAGTCCAGGGCGTGGTTTCGATGAGCAGATCATCGGGGACGTGAATCAGCGAAATCGCTCGCGGAGGCAGCTTGCGCCCGCCAGCGTGAATCAATGTTTCCAGCACCGCCAAGCTGGCGTGTTCGGCGGCGTAGACGACAGCCGTGCCTCGGGAGTGCCATCGGCCCGGCTGGAGAATTGCACCTGTCGCATCGAAGACGCCGCGGTTCAGGCTGTGCATGCGGTAGACGATCATCGCTATATGGGAAAGCCAAATTCCAGCGCGGCCAACAGAGCCTCGACCGCGCGCCCCCCAGACTCGGTCTTGAGCAGAGAGAGCGGCGCCGCGCCGCGCAGCTCGGCATGAGGCGAGTTGAGCCACTGGGTCGCATCGGCCTCATTCCCCCAAACCCTCTCAGCGATGGAGAGAATGAGGCTCAACCGCGCCGTAGTCTGGCTGGCCTGCGGACCCAAGGTTTCAGCGGCGCGCTTCCAGCTTGAGTCCGGAATCAGCTCAGCGCGGAGTTTGCCGACTGGCAGGGAAGAGGTCGCCGCGATCCGCTGAAAAAGCTCCGTGGCATAGGCCTTTGAAAGCCCTTTCTCAGCTTCGAAGCTGAGACGGATTGGACTCTTCGATCGCGTGCCGCGCCGATGCGTTCCACGAAGAGCGACTACAGGAGTCCTTTCCGGCAATGCGGAAGCACCATGAAGTTGAGCCATATAGTCTCCTCACAATGGTTCCACTATATACCATTTTTTGGTGTCAGATGAACCGATTCATCGAGAAAGGGCCTCGCTGGCAACACTACTCCAGAGGGAAAGTTGCGAAAATATATTCTTCGATTTCCTCCTCCCATATCCGCAACCTTTTTAGAAAGCAGTGTTTGCATAGTACATAACCGGTTAGCCGGGAGGCGGCGAGAGCAAAGCCTCCCCAAAGCAGAGCCGGACCGGAAGTGAACGAGTAAGTTCAAGACCGGCTGGGATGGAGGGGTTATGACAGGCATGAAGAGTTGGATGTTGGGAGCGGCAGTGTTGGCGGGTGGATTGGCTCTGGGTACAAGCCCGGCCCAGGCAGCTGAGTTTGGAATCGCAATTCGCGGACCTGTGGCCTACGTCCCGCCTTGCCCCGGCCCCGGCTATGTGTGGGCTGCCGGTTACCAGGCCAGCGGCTACTGGGTTCCGGGACGCTGGAACTACGGCGGGCGGGAACGCTTTGACCGGGATCGTGGATGGGACAGAGACCGGGGCCGCGATTGGGGCCGTGATCATGATCGGCGCGGGGACCGGGATCGCTTCCGCCGGTAACTCAGCAATTCCGGTTAGACAAAACGGCCTCTCCGCAATGGAGAGGCCGTTTAATTTGATCCGCATTGCAAATTTCTGTTGCCGGTTATTTCCGGTTCAACGCGCGCTTCAAGACGGTTTCCACCGCGGCCTTGATCTCGGCGTACTCCGCTGCGCTCAACGTGCCGGAGATCTTTTCGCTCTCGATCGCAAAGAGTTCTTCCTTGAGAGCGTTCAGCAACGCAGTATTCTTCACCGCCGGCGAACCAAAAGCCGGCGGATTCCCTGCCCCGGCTGTATACCCTGCATTGGGTACACCGATAACATCATTCGGCTTACGCAGGAAAAATGCAGCGCCCGCCACAAGCACCAGTGCCAGCGCGCCCAGAATCCACCACTTGTACTTGGTCAGCGGATCGTCGGTGCCGATCGGTGTGCCAATGCCACCGCCAGGCTTGTTGTTCTGCGCCGTGGCATCGCCGCCAGCGCTGTCGCCGCTCGGCGCTCCCATGCCCGCGCTCTGCTGTCCTGCCGGAGCGCCCTGGCCCTCGCGCGGCATCGAGCCGGCACCGGAGATGGTGAACTCAATTGCCTTGCCTGCGGCTGCGTTCTTCAGGACAAAAGTCTGAATGCCAGGATCTTCCGGCACGGACTGAAAGTTGGCTCCGCCACCCGCCGCAAAAGTAATGCTTTTGGGCAGCAGCACGGCCACGTTGTCGGCGGCCAACAACTCCTGGGGATGGAAGGTATACTTTCCGCTGCTGTAGGGAATATGGTACTCGATCTGAAAAAGCGTGTTCTTGTCGCCCTCATCCGGCTGAATGGGAAAATCGAAGGTGAAGTGGCCCTTCTGGCTGGTCGGGGTCAACTGCGTCGCAGTCGGCAGGCCGGTGGGGCGGCGCGCTGCTGTGCCATCGACGACGGCCTCGGCAGGTAAAACCACCTCAAAGCCACGCGGGCTGTACTGAGTGCGGGGCGGCGAACTGGTGTTATGCACAAAGTAGCGCTCGTTCACCTTGAGCTGCCCATTCTCCGTCTCGATCTCCATCACATCGGCCTCGATGGAGATGCCGTCCACCTTGGGCGCGGCGTCATAGACAGGAATATCTCCCGGCCCGGCACCATCTGGCGCGGCGATAAAGTAGCCGGTATTCTGGTGAGTCACTCGGATAAGGTAAGGCCCGCTGCCCGGCTTGTTCAGCGAGTAGTGTCCGCGCGCATCAGTGGTGGCTTTGGCCACCTCGCCCATGCCAGCCTGCACATCCACCAGCACTACGGTATCGCCAGCCGAGGGCTTGCCGGTGGTCTTGTCGGTCACGGTGCCGGTGACGGTTGCGGCGTGAGCCAGCGCGCTGCTGAAGAGAAGGCTTGCAGCCAAAGAGCGTAGAAGTACGGAAGAGGCTTTCATCGTCTTAATGGGAATCCTTGTAGGGGACGGGCTTTAGCCCGTCCGTTAACAACTGCCTAGATTTAAGGCTTTAGCCTCTGAGGGCGCACAACCAGCTACAAAATTCCCTCAGGGGCTAAAGCCCCGAAACAATCCTAAGACCAATGTACGGGCTGAAGCCCGTACCCTTCATCTTTTATGTCTGCTGCAAATGCTCAATTTCGGCCATTAATTGCGTCGCCTCGTTTTCCAACTGCGCCCGCTGAATGTTGAAGTCCTCTTCGGGGTATTTGCCGGCGCGGAACTCAAAGTTCAGGTCGCGCAGATTTTCGTAAAGCTGATCCTTACGTTCGTACAGGTAATCGAGGCGCGTCTTCTGCCGCTGACTGGCAAATACATTCTCCGGCCAGAAGACATAGACAAACAACGCCAGCCCCATCAGCAAACCTGTAATCAAACCCTGCGTATCTGTCATAACTCGATAACCCCCATCGCGTGCCGCAACGATAGGAATCGGCTGCGCACTGTCCACTGTCCACTGTTCACTGTCCACTGTCTCCGCGTCATCGCTTAGAAGCCTCCATCGCTGCCGGTCTCCCGGCGAATTTTTTCGCGAATCGCATCGGTTTCAGGGCTAGCGGCCACAACCACAGCCTGCGCCTTTTTCTCTGACCAGCGCAGCACCAGCAGAATGGCCAGCAGCAGCCCGGCTGCGAGAAAAGCAAACGGAGCGATCCAGGCCACCAGATCAAAACCCTTGGTGGTCGGCGCAGCCAGCACCGTTGCGCCATATTTGGCGGAGAAGTCGGCCAGAATCTCAGGGTCGGTTTTGCCGTCGGTAATGGCAGCGCTCAGCTCATTGCGCTCTCCCTCCGAGTTCGGGCAGCCCACGTGGTTGCATTCACCCAGCAGTTGCGCGCAGCCGCAGGTGCACATCATGCGATGGCCCAGGTCATTGAAGCGCGATCCGGCATCCGTCGCGCCCAGCGAAACGCAGACGAGAGCGGCGATCGCGACCGCCTGTAATGGTCTCTTGAAAAAAGTAAAACGCACCGGAGACGTCATCAATCGCCGCTCCTTAAGGCTGGTTCAGCGGGCACGGCATGAGCTACGGGCACACGCAGCGAAGCCGTCGCCGGCGTGAGGCTGGGAACGAGCGCAATTCCGGTGCCGAAGACGATGATGACCAGACCGGCCCAGATCCAGCTCACCAACGGATTGAGGAATGCCTTGATAATCGGCTGGCCGGTATCGGGATTAGTGCCTTCATAGACCACATACAGATCCCAACTGATTACCGAGTGAATCGCGACCATGGTCTGCGGCTGTCCGCTGGAAAGGTAGACGCGCTTTTCGGGAGACATCTGCAAGGGCTGTTGAAAAATGCGCCAGCCATCGTGCGTCCACTCCGTTGCCTGCTTGCCGTTCTCAGTTACATTCAGCAGTGCAAACTCGGTGTTGTAGTTTGCATTCGAATCCTGGGTTGCGCCCACGCTCTCCAGTATGTAAGGGCCGATGGCCAGCTTGTCGTGGAGGGCCATCTCTTTCTCTTCGCTGCGATTGAAGGCCGCGCCGGCAAGACCAATCACAATAATCACCACGCCGATGTGGATGATGTAGCCGCCATAGCGGCGGGTATTGCGGCGAGTCAGCAGATAGGTTGCGGCAAAAAGATTACGCCCGGTTTGCTTTGCGATTACCGCGGCCCCGCGCAGGAATTCGGAGATGATAGCCGTAAACACTGCGGCGCAGAGCGCAAAAGCAACCAGCGCGTAGAAGTTGCCCTGATCAAGCGAACCGTCTTTCCATGGCCGCACACCAACCGCCAGACAAACAATCACCGTAGACCACAGCGCGACTACGGGAAGGATGAAGTTCCGCTTGATGCTTCTGAACGAAGTTGCCCGCCAGGGCAGCAGCGGACCAACGCCGGTGAGGAACAAAAGAAACAGGCCGATGGGGATGGCCACGCGGTTATAAAACGGCGCGCCCACCGTAACTTTGCTGCCTTCCACATACTCGCTCAGGATGGGAAAGAGCGTTCCCCAGAGAATCACGAAGCAGGCCGTGAGCAGCACCAGATTATTGAACAGAAAACTCGACTCGCGGCTGACCAGCGATTCCAGCGCGTGCTCGCTCTTCAAATGGCTGTGTTGCACGATGTAAGTAAAGATGCAGACCGCCAGTGTGATCACCATGAAGGTTACGAACCAGTCGCCTATCGACGATTGCGCGAAGGCGTGAACGGAACTGACCAGCCCCGCGCGGGTAAGCAGCGTACCCAGCAGCGTGAGCAGGAAGGTAGTGAAGATGAGCCAGACATTCCAGCTCTTCATCATGCCTTTCTTCTCCTGCATCATCACTGAGTGCAGAAACGCAGTGCCGGTGAGCCAGGGCATAAAGCTCGCGTTCTCCACCGGATCCCAGCCCCAGTAACCGCCCCATCCCAGCACGGCATAGGCCCAGTGCATGCCGAGAAAGATGCCGCAGGTCAAAAACAGCCAGGTCACCATCGTCCAAACGCGAGTGATCTTGATCCATTTTTCGCCGGGGTAGCGCATCATCAGCGCACCCAGCGCAAAGGCGAAGGGAACGGAAAAGCCCACATAGCCCAGATACAGCATCGGGGGATGAATCACCATCTCCGGATACTGGAGGAGCGGGTTCAGCCCGTTGCCGTCGTCGGGAATCCCGCCGGTTTGCAGCGAGAACGGCCGCGCGGCAAAGGTCAGCACCAGCAGAAAGAAAAACTGTACCGAAGCTAGAATCGTTCCCGCGTAGGCGTAGAGCTTTACATCCTGCTTATGGGTAAGGCGCAGCACAAAGCCGTAGGTGCCCAGTAGCCAAGCCCAAAGCAGCAGCGAACCCTCCTGCCCGGACCATAGCGCGGCAAATTTATATGCGCCGGGTAGGGCTTTGTTGGAGTGCTGAACGATGTAGGCTATTGAGAAATCGTTTTTAAAGACCGACCAGACGAGGGCGAAGGCCGCGGCGGTGACGGCGACAAAGCCTGCGATCCCGGCGCGGCGGGCACTGTCGGCCAGGCGTTCAGGCGAGATGCGCGCCTGCTGGCCGGTCGCGATCATCCGCAGAGCAATGATTCCCGCCAGCAGGTTGTAGGCGGCCAGCGCCAATGCGATGTAAAGTGCGAGACTACCGAAGGCTGCCATGGGAACTCCAGAACGATTTTCGCATAACTACGAGACGGGCAAGCCGGCTACCCACAAACAGATTCTCCAATCATCATAGGCTCACAGCCTGTGATTTGGCTCACACTTTCGGAGGAGGCGGATAAAGAAGAGCGATTGCCGCTCCATCCGCCTCCAGGCGGAGGGAATGCTGCGCAATGAATGCGGGTAGACTAGTGTTCAGTGGGAGAGATGATTTGCAGCCTGACTTGTCGCGCGCTACAGAGATCTCAGCCAAAACCGATCAATCCGTGAAGAGGGTCTTGATTTATCGACTGGGCAGCCTGGGCGATACTGTCGTAGCATTGCCCTGCTTTCACCTGATCGCGAGGGTTTTTCCCCGCGCCGAGCGACGTATGCTCACCAATTTTCCCATTCACGCCAAGGCTCCGGCGGCAGCCGCGATTCTGGGCGATTCGGGGCTGGTTCACAGCTACATCCGCTACACTGCAGGAACCCGCAATCCAGCCGCGCTGCTCCAGCTCGCGATTGAGATTCGGCGATTCCGGCCAGAAGTGCTTGTCTATCTAATGCCGCTGCGTTCGCCCAAAGCGGTTCAACGCGACCGGATCTTCTTCCGCCTGGCCGGGGTGCGGCGCCTTGTTGCCATTCCCGGTGAAATGGAACTCGAGCACAGCTTTGATCCGGACACGGGGCGGTTCGAGTCCGAAGCCGCGCGGCTGAGCCGTACCCTGCGCGAGTTGGGCGATGCAAATCCCGGGAACCCGGCCAACTGGAGCCTGCAGCTGAGCGCCGCTGAAACAGAAGCCGCGCGACAGGCCCTCGCCCCACTCTCTGGCAAGCCGCTGATCATCTGCGGACCCGGCACCAAGATGCAGGCCAAGGACTGGGGGAAAGAGAATTGGCGGGCGTTGCTGGCAGAGCTTTTCGCCCTCTATCCCCGCCACGGACTGGCCCTGGTGGGAGCCGCGGAAGACAGCGAGGTCAGCGAGTTTGCCGCGCGGCAGTGGAGCGGCGCAAAGGTGAATCTCTGCGGGCTGCTGACGCCGCGCCAGACCGCGGCGGTGATGACCTACGCTTCGGTTTTTCTCGGCCCCGATTCCGGCCCGATGCATCTGGCCGCATGCGCCAGGGTTCCCGCCGTTATCGCATTTTCGGCGCGCGGGCTGCCCGGCATATGGTTTCCGGCAGGAGGGCGCAATCAAGTCATTTATCATCAGACCAGTTGTTACGGCTGCGGCTTGGAAACCTGCGTCAATGAAGCGCGCCGTTGCCTGGCCTCCATTGCCGTTGCGGAGATGGTCGCGGCGGTGGGCCGGGTGCTGGACCATGCCGAACCAGCCCAGGCGCAGGCGAGATTGAATGTTTAGCGCAGGCGCCAAGCAAAAGGAGAACTCCCGGAGATGTTCATCGTCACTGGCGGCGCGGGCTTTATCGGCAGCAACCTTGTTCATGAATTGAACGCCCACGGCATCGCCGATATCCTGGTGGTAGACAATCTGGCCAACACGCGAAAATTCCAGAATCTCCACGGGGCGCGCTATGTGGATTTCATGGACAAGCGGGAGTTTCGGCAAGCCATCAACGAGAATCTGCTGGGAGCGGGCAACGTAGAGGCGATTTTCCATCAGGGAGCCTGTTCCAACACGCTCGAAGACGACGGCGTCTACATGATGGACAACAACTTCCAGTACACCAAGGAGGTTTTGGCCTTCTCAATTGCGGCCGGCGCGCCGCTGGTATTTGCTTCAACAGCGGCGGTTTATGGTCTTTCCGGGCCGGGACGCTTTACACCGACGATTGAGAACGAGCGTCCGCTCAATGTTTACGGCTACTCCAAGCTGGTCTTTGATCACTACTTTCGCAACCTGCTCACCCAAAAGCAGCTTGCGGCCACCGCCGTGGGCTTGCGCTACTTCAACGTCTACGGCCCGCGCGAACAGCACAAGGGACGCATGGCTTCGGTGATCCATCATTTCACCAAACAGATGAAGGAGTCCGGCAAGGTGCGGCTTTTTGCAGGTTCAGGCGGCTATGCGGACGGCGAACAACGGCGCGACTTTGTCTATGTCCGCGACCTAGCCCGGCTCAACATGTTTTTCGCCCAGGTCGGCCCTTACGCTCCCTTGCCCGGCGCAGCAGCCAGCATCTTCCACGGGGTGGCGAATGCCGGCTTTGGCGTAGCACGCAGCTTCAACGACGTGGCGCGGGCGTTAATGGCGGTGCATGGCGAGGTACCCATCGAGTACACGTCGTTTCCCGCCGATCTCGAAGGCCGCTACCAGCATTTTACGGAGGCGGACCTCACTGGGCTGCGGCAGTTAGGCTGCAATCTGGCAATGACGCCGCTGGAAGAGGGAATCGCAGAGACCTTCGCCACGCTCAAGGCGATCAGCGAGTAGCTTTCCCTCGCCTATTGATCGGTCAGCAGCGCATCGACCGCCTCGGCCAAGCTCTCGCAGTAAAGGTTGGCAAGACTGCGCGCGGTCTCGGCGCCCGGCTTCTGCCGCTCAGGATCGCCAGCGATGAAAATGGTTTTCATGCCCAGCCGGCGGCCGAATTCCATATCCGAAAACGAGTCGCCGATCATCACGCTCGACCTGGCCTCGATCTCCGGATACTGCGCTTGCGCCTGCGCAAACAGCCCCGGCAGCGGCTTGCGGCACTCGCAGCATCCCTTCTCGTGCGGGCAATAGTAGAAGCTGTCCACACGCGCCCCCGCGGTCGCCAGCAGTCGCTGATAAGCGGCATGAATCGCCTCCACATCCGCTGCGGTGTAGAGCCCCAGCGCCACGCCGCGCTGGTTTGTCACCACCACCACCCGCAACCCGGCTAGGTTCAGGCGGCCAATCGCCTCCGCGGCGCCCGGCAGCGGCTCAAAATCGCTCCACGAGGTTACATACCGGCCCTCTGGCATCTTTTTGTTCAGCACCCCGTCGCGGTCAACGAAGATGGTTTTCAGTGCATCCAGATTGAAGCTATTGGCGGCGATGCTCACCCCGTTATGATAGCAACAGCGGGAGTTGCGCTGGGCTGCGGCAGGTCCGCCGGCGGTGTGAGAGTGAATGGGATGACGAAGACTCCAGATCCTTCAATCATTTTTGCCAAGGCGATTGCCCAACACCTGGAGGTGGTGCGCCAGTTGGAAGCGCAGCAGCCGGTCATCGAGGCAATTGCGCTGGCCATGACCGCGACCCTGCGAGCAGGCGGAAAAATCCTCTGGTGCGGCAACGGCGGCAGCGCAGCCGACTCGCAGCATCTGGCCGCGGAGATCGTCGGACGCTTTCGCCGCGAGCGCCGGGGCCTCCCCTCCATCGCCCTCACCACCGATACTTCGATTCTCACCTCCGTAGCCAACGACCATGGCTACGAGGCCATCTTCTCCCGGCAGGTCGAGGCCCTGGGCAATGCCGGCGATCTGCTGGTCGGCATCTCCACCTCCGGCAACAGCCGCAACGTAGTGGCCGCAATGGAGCAGGCCCGCGCGCTGTCTTTGCTCACCGTTGGATTTACCGGCGAGGGCGGAGGCAAAATGGCCGGACTCGCCAACCATCTCTTTGCCGTCCCATCCAAAGACACCGCGCGCATCCAGGAGGCGCACATTCTGGCCGGCCACATGCTCTGCGACTGGATTGAACTGGACATTGCCGAGCCTCATGTGGCAATTGTGCACGGCGTCACCCTGGAGGCCCAGTGATCGACCAATTGCACCAGGTGATCGCCGAGATTGAGCGAAATTGGGCCTCCAAGCGCCTGCTCGTCGTGGGCGACGTCATGCTCGACAAATACATCTGGGGAGAGGTGACGCGCATTTCTCCCGAGGCTCCCGTGCCCGTCGTGCGCGCAACCCATCAAAGCGCCCAGCCAGGCGGCGCGGCCAATGTAGCCATGAACCTGGCCCGGCTCGGCGCGCAAACCACCGTAATAGGCTTTGCCGGCGGAGACGAAGACCAGCGGCTGCTCGAGCAAACCCTGCGCTCCAACGGAATCAAACCCGAGCTGGTTGTTTCCGAGGGATTCCCCACCATCACCAAGCTGCGCATTCTTGGCGGCAGGCAGCAGATGCTGCGGCTGGACAGCGAACGGCTGGAGAAGCGTTCTGCGGAAGACTGCGGCCGGCTGATCCAGAGTGTGCTCGCGCATTTGCCCTCGGCAAACGCGATGGTGCTCTCCGATTACGCCAAGGGCGTACTGCCTCCCGAGGTTTGCCGGCAGGTGATCGAGGCCGCCCGCGGCCAGGGAATCCCGGTCCTGGTAGACCCCAAGAGCGCCGATTTCACCCGTTACCGAGGCGCAACCACTATTTGCCCGAATCTGGGCGAATTGGCTTTGGCTGCACGAGTTCTGGCTCCGCAGATCGACACGAGCGATATGGAGGCTTTGCTGGCCGCGGCCCAAGCCATGGTTTCCGATCTGCAGATTGATTCCCTCACCGTCACACTGAGCGAAAAGGGCATTGTGCTGCTGCGCGCCAGCAGCCGCTTTCTGGTGCCGGCCGTGGCCCGCCAAGTCTTCGATGTCTCCGGCGCGGGAGACACGGTGATCGCCGTCCTGGCTCTTTGCCTGGCATCGCGCCTCAAGCCGGAAACCGCCGTGCAATTGGCTAATCTGGCCGCAGGCATTGTCGTCGGCAAGGTAGGTACGGTGCCCGTGGAGCAGCACGAGCTGCTGGCCGCGCTCGCGCCGGAGATTGCCCTCCACGCCGAGGACAA
Source organism: uncultured Occallatibacter sp. (assembly GCA_964532725.1). Lineage (GTDB taxonomy): Bacteria > Acidobacteriota > Terriglobia > Terriglobales > Acidobacteriaceae > Telmatobacter. The sequence continues at coordinate 1,185 of CAZHKN010000031.1, read as the reverse complement.
AGTGCTCAGCCGCGCCGAGCTGGTCCGCCGTGTCGCGCTGTGGAAGGCCAATGGCGAGCGCGTCTCGTTTACCAACGGCTGCTTCGACCTGCTTCACATCGGCCACATTACCGTCATCGAGCAGGCGCGGCGCTTTGGCGACCGCCTCATCGTGGCCATCAACAGCGACCGGTCGGTGCAGGCGTTGAAGGGATCCACGCGCCCCATTGTCGCGGAAACTGAAAGAGCGCGCGTACTGGCCGCGCTGGGCGCCGTTGACGCTGTCGTAGTCTTTGATGAACCCACGCCCCTCGAACTCATTCTCGCAACCCGTCCCGACGTAATCGTCAAAGGCGGCGACTACGCGGTCGACACAGTGGTCGGCGCTGGCGAGGTGCTCGCTTGGGGCGGCGAGGTCAAAATTGTTCCCATCGTGCAAGGCTTCTCCACCACCAATCTGATTGCCAAGGGCGCAGGCAAGTGACGCCCGCTACAATACGGGGATGGAGTTCTGCTTCCCTTCCCTGCGGTTTTTTGCGTTGATTTTTTGTTGCCTGGCGGTCCATCCGGCATGAAAAGATTCTTTCGGCTCCTGCGCTACGGGCTGCCCTACTGGCTGCAATGGCTGCCGGGAGTGGCGTTGCTGGCCGCGGTGGGCGTACTGGACACCTTTCGCACCCTCCTCTTCCAGCCCATCTTCGATCAGGTTCTGCGGCCCGACGCGCCCGAGGGGCCCATCCTGCTGGGCCTGGCCAACAGCCCCTGGCACTTCGACCTGCGAATCGTGGTTCCCGCATTTCTGCATATCCACAATGCATGGGATGTGGTAGCCTTCGCGCTAATCTTCTCTACATTGATGAAGGGATTCTGCGATTACACGGGCACTTATCTTGTGAACTACGCCGGATTCGGCACCATTACCGATCTGCGCAACCATCTGTATGAAGCCACACTGCGCCGCTCTTCGAGCTTCTTTCACAAGCACGCCACCGGGACCATCCTTTCCACGCTAATCAACGATGTGGACCGCGTACAGCTTGCGCTTAGTTCGGTCATCAGCGAATTCCTGCAGCAGTTTTTCACCTTCCTGGTCGGGCTGATCTTTGTCATCAGGCTGGGAGGCTATCTCAGTTGGGCCTTGCTGCTCTTTGTGCCGGTGGTTATCACCTCGTCGCGCAAAATCGGACGCGAAGTCCGCACCCGCAC
>CAZHKN010000030.1:0-29200 GCA_964532725.1 uncultured Occallatibacter sp. | reverse complement strand
GCCACTTCTCTCATGCGCGTCAGGCACATCTTTGAGAGGAAATTGAAGTCGTCCTCATAGACTGCCACAACCTTTGGGCAATGCTGTTCAATCATCGCGTCGAATCTTGCGCCCGGCTCCTCGAGCATCAGGTCGAACACCGTAACAGAGATGTTCTTCTGCCGCAGCGCTGTTGCGGCATAGAGAGTCCCAATCGGCGCGTAGGGCTGCATTTTGCGCAGTTGCTTCGCGTCAAATGGAAGATGATACGAGTGTGTCAGCAGGACATCTGCCAAGGTTCACCTCTGAACTCACGCATTCAAACTCAGCACACAGCTTCTGCCGGCCTGTGCGCCAGACGCTTTGCGTCCACGACCGGCTTTATTTTCACGATCTTCTTCATCTGTGTGTTTAGCCACAGTTCAACTGCGAGGATTCCGAGCGGCGCCGTTGCCTCAGAGTTGGCGAATGAGGGAAAGAAGAAGACGATCTTCTTGGATGAACGCAACTGATAGACTCCATTCTGCTAGTTGGAGTGTAGCGCTGCCCCATCGGGCCATTTGTCGCTGAATTGTCAACCCAATGTAATCTCTGTGCCGTGGCGGAGATACGTGCATGCCGGCCAGAGGAGCGGCCGGCGATGCGGCGGTCGCAGCGCAATGGGTAGGAGGCATCTCAGGCTGCGCAGCAAGAAAGATCACCAAAATTGAAGGACATCTGTGGTGGTCAACGGTGCCAGTGCAAGCGCGGCTTCTGAGTTTTTGCGGTGGGTGCTATCTGCGTACATGGTCTGGAAGGCGAACGAGAGGAATCGTGCGCAATGCGTGGATGAGCCCACATAATTTGCTGAAAATTACGGTGATCTATCGAGCTACATGCGCTATCACGACAGGCTATTTGGCCGCTTTGCCAGATACGTAGGTATCTGGTACAGATGCAGGTTTTCTCTCTTCATGCATGCGAATACGGCGCCTCCTGCAGAATCCATTGACCATCTTTATGCATAAAGCTTTTATGATGAGATAGGAAGGCCCATGCAACTCGCCAGGAGCGGAGCCGTTCATTGGATCGCACCTGCCGCACTCGCCTGCCGTGTGCCAACGCGTGGATCGGTGTTTAGAAGTTGATTCGACTCTCGGTTGATTCAACACACGCGGAATGCTTCGAAATTTTGAGTCCTGATGCGGTATTGAGATGGAAAATCCTTTCTCTACAGAGGAGAATCCGTGAGCGCCAACGACCCGTCGCTTTCAAACCGCGACCTGGCCCCTACGACACCAAAAGAACGCACCTGGGGCGCCTACAACTACATCGCACTGTGGTTCTCCATGTCGATGGAGATCACTACCTATCAGCTCGCCTCATCGCTAATCGCCAAAGGCATGGATTGGAAGCAGGCGGTTGCGACCGTGCTGTTAGGCAATCTGATCGTGCTGATCCCCATGCTGCTCAATGCACATGCCGGCGCAAAGTACGGCATCCCGTTTCCGGTCTTCATTCGCGCGCCGTTCGGGGTACGAGGCGCCAATCTGCCGGCTCTGCTGCGCGCGGTTGTCGCTTGCGGCTGGTTCGGAATTCAATCGTGGATCGGCGGAACCGCCATCCATTCGATGCTGACAGTGATCTGGCCCTCGGTCGCCGCGATGGACGGCGTGCTCTGGGCCTGCTTTCTCGGCTTCTGGCTGCTCAATATGGCCGTGGTCTGGCGCGGCGTCGAATCCATTCGCCATCTGCAAGCTTTTGGTGCGCCCTTCATGTTTGTCATGGCCGCGGCGCTGCTGATCTGGGTGCGCATCAAGGCGGGCAGCTTCGGTTCCATGCTTTCCACTCCCAGCCAGTTTCACACGACGGGCGCTTTCCTTGCCGTCTTCTTCCCTTCGCTCACCGCAATGGTGGGTTACTGGGCCACGCTTGCGCTGAACATTCCCGACTTCACGCGCTACTCCAAATCGCAGAACGCGCAAGCCTGGGGACAGGCCTTCGGATTGCCGGTCGCGATGGCTCTGTACACCTTTGTCGGCATTTCCGTAACCTCGGCCTCGGCGATGCTCTTTGGCCATCCCATCTGGAATCCGATTCAGCTGATCGGCGCATTTCATCAGCCTGTGGTCGCCTTTATCGCGTTGATCGCGATTCTTATCGCCACACTGAATGTAAATATTGGAGCCAACGTCGTCTCGCCGTCCAATGATTTCTCGAACCTCTATCCGCGGCTCATCAGTTTCCGCACCGGCGGCCTGATTACCGGCTTTCTCGGCCTTGCGATGTGCCCGTGGAAGCTATTGGCAACTCCGGATGCGTATATCTTCGGCTGGCTCATCGGTTACTCGGGCTTGCTCGGCCCCGTCGCCGGCATCATGGTCTGCGATTATTTCCTGATCCGCAAAACCGAGCTGGACTTGAATTCGCTCTACCACCGCGAAGGTGCCTATCACTACACCAAAGGCATCAATCCACGGGCGATTATTGCGCTGGCGCTGGGTGTGGGGATTGCATTGATCGGACTAGCCGTGGCGCAGTTACATTTTCTCTATGATTATGCCTGGTTCGTTGGCTTCTTCACAGCGGGGATTGTGTATCTGGCACTGATGCGCATATTTTCAATCTCAGTCAAGGAGCCTGCCGGAGCTTAGTCTGATGTAGTTAGCCCGGGATCGCGACCCCATTTACACCGACCCAACGAACCTTACCCGCCAAGGCGCGGTAATCGCCGTCTGTCGAATTCAGGAGTTCCGCGGCCCACCCTGCAGCAAAATCAGCAGCCTGAATATGGTCGCTTACGTTTGAGGGTTCCTCTCGCACTCGATTCCGTAAGCTCAGAAGCCGTGCAGCGTGGTGAGGGATTCCGGACGCCTCCGCTACCTGGCCAACGAGTTCGTTCAGGATTGGCAAGCTCTTTGGGTGCTCCACATCGAAAACATGTCCCAATTTCGCAATGCGTTCCATGTTCTCAGCAATTGAGCCGCGCAGATATGGCTGCTCAACCATCAGTCTGAGTTCCATAAACTCCGAGGGAGAGAGCATAGAATGCGCTCGGGCAGAGAGAACGACCGCATCTCTGTGTTTTCCTCCGCTGCGTCTTCGAATATCCGTCGGATCAAAATCGGTGAGTTCCTCTAAAACTGCGCTTCCTTCTCGCATCCTATCCATGGAGAAACCCTCGGTTGGTCTCAGGCTTAGAGGGCTATCCCGAAGCATCATATCGGCGGCCCTCTCACGAACTGTGCGCAGATCAAAATCTTCGTTGGGTTTGGCGCCTTTATCAATTAGGTCGAAATAAACCTTCCAGTCATACTTCTCCTGATCGATAATTGTGAGTTCCGCCTCCGATAGCCCGCGGATCAGATTTCGATATAGCGGAGCATTCGCTTGAACCCAGTATTTCTGTTCGAGCGGTGCGTAATCTCGATATTTCAGTTCAGCAATATTGAGAAATGATCTGAGATCGACTACCCATGCAAGATTCGCATCGGCACGAAACGACGCAATCACATACTTGCCGTCTGCAGTATGACTCGAATCGCCGTAGCCAATCCAGTCCATCTTCTGATTAATCCCTACTAGGGATTTTCTCCACTTCTACTATAAAACGCTTGGCCGTTTCGCGTTGTTTTTTCAATTGTGTGGCATTCTTACTCCACCAACGCATCGGCAATCGCCAGATTCTCATCCAGCGCAGCCAGCCCTAAATCCAGCTCTTCCTTGCTCACGATCAGCGGGGGCGCGATGATGAAGTGGCTCACCCAGGCCTGAATCGAAACCCCTTGCGCCATCATCTTCGCGGCAATCTGATCGACAACCAGCGGCTTGCCTTCGACCTTGTCGCTCATCGTATTGAAGGGCTGTTTGGTTGTGCGGTTCTTCACTATCTCAACGCCGAAGAAGAGTCCAAGTCCGCGCACATCGCCCACCGACGGATGCTTCGCTTTCAACTCCTCAACCTTTGCGCGCAGATACGGCTCGAAAGAAGCCGCACGGGCCACCAGATCCAGCCGCTGCATCTCTTCAATTGTGGCAATGGCCGGACCCAGCGTCAGCGGATGCGCTTCATAAGTGTGCCCATGCGCGAAGTAGTGATCCTCAAAGTAATCCGCGATTTTGCCGGTGGTCGCGCAGAGGCCAAGCGGAACATAGGCAGAAGTTATGCCCTTCGCAGTAACCAGAATATCGGGCTTGACGCCCCAGTGATCGACCGCGAACCACTTGCCGGTGCGGCCCCAGCCGGCCATCACCTCATCGGCGATCATCAAAACTCCGTGACGGTTGCAGATCTCACGCAGGCGCGGGAAATACTCCGGCGGCGGAACAAGAACGCCGTTGGTGCCGACGATAGGCTCAAGAATGATAGCGGCAACATCGCTCTCATTGCGGATCATATGCTCGATATATTCGGCGCAGGCGGTGTTACATCCAGGGTAACTATGCTTGATCGGGCAGTTATAACAATTTGTCTCCGGCGCGAAGACAAATCCCGAACCCTTGCCGCCCGGTTCCATCACCCAGCGCCGTGGATCGCCTGTGGCCGCAATCGAAGCATTTGTCGAGCCGTGATAAGAGCGATAGCGGGAGATAATTTTTGTCTTGCCAGTGTACATGCGGGCAATCTTGAAGGCTGCCTCGTTGGCCTCGGTGCCGCTGGTGGTAAAGAAAAATTTATTGATGCCGTCGGGCAGAACCTCCAGCAATTTCGTACTCAGGCGGGCGCGAGCTTCAGTAGCGTAGCCGGGCATCATATAAGCCAGCTCACGGGCTTGCTTGGCAATGGACTCGACCACGCGCGGGTTCTTATGCCCGAGATTCACGCACATCAACTGCGAGCTGAAATCGAGATAGCGCTTGCCTGCGCCGTCGGTAAACCAGCAGCCCTCGGCGTCCGCAATGTGCAGCGGCTTCCATGTTTTCTGAAAGCGCCAGGTGCCGTAGTTGGTCTGCCGCGTGATTGCGGAGATTTCTTCGGATGTGAGTGCTTTCGGTTGCTCGACTTCGCTCATTGCGCCGCTCTCCGATTTAGATCTTTCAACTCTAACGCGCTTGCGGGAACCCCAGGTCGACTTTGCTCGTGCCCGGATCAGGCCAGCGGCTGGTAACTACTTTACCCCGCGTGTAAAACTGGATGCCTTCCGGTCCATACATGTGCAGGTCTCCGAATAGCGACGACTTCCATCCGCCAAAGCTATAGCAAGAGACGGGAACGGGAATGGGCACATTGATCCCCACCATGCCCGCCTCGACATCGAATTGAAACTGGCGAGCCGCGCCGCCGTTTTGTGTGAAGATTGCAACCCCGTTGCCATAAGGGTTTTCGTTGATCAATCGAATGGCTTCGGCATAAGTCTTTACGCGAACGATACACAGCACCGGGCCAAATATCTCCTGGTCATAGCAAGACATTCCCTGCTGGACGTTATCAATAAGCGAAGGTCCGAGAAAAAAGCCTTCGCCGCGCGTTGCCGGATCAAGGCGGCCATCGACAGTGAGCGTTGCGCCCTCGGCAACCGCTTTATCGAGATGAGAGGCGACGCGATCCCGGTGCTCCCGCGTGATCAGCGGACCCATCTCGCTGGTGGGCTGCGAACCAGGACCTACGCTGATTTTCGCAACCCGCTCACGAATCGCGGCCACCAGCGGATCTGCCACATCCCCGACAGCCAGCACGGCGGAGATCGCCATGCAGCGCTCGCCGGCAGCGCCATACGCTGCTGAGACAGCGGCATCGGCCGCCATTGAGATGTCGGCGTCCGGCAACACCAGCATGTGATTCTTTGCGCCGCCCAGCGCCTGTACGCGCTTGAGATTGCGCGTCGCAGTCTGATAGATGTGCCTCGCCACCGGCGTAGAGCCGACAAAACTGACGGCTTTGATCTCAGGATGTTCAAGCAACCGATCCACGGCGACTTTGTCACCGTGAACGATGTTAAGAACGCCGTCCGGTATACCAGCTTCACGCGCTAGCTCTGCAAGTAGCAGGCTCGCGGAGGGAACCTTCTCAGAGGGCTTGAGAATAAAAGTATTGCCACAGGCGATGGCGTTAGGCAGCATCCACAGCGGCACCATCACCGGAAAATTGAACGGAGTGATGCCGGCCACAACACCCAACGGCTGGCGCAATTGGTAAACATCCACGCCGCGGCTGGCTTGCTCTGTGTACCCGCCTTTGAGCGTCGCCGGAACACCGCAAGCAAACTCCAGACTTTCGATAGCGCGCGCCACCTCGCCTAAAGCATCCGCAATGGTTTTGCCGTTTTCCAGACTGATGATCTCGGCAAGTCGCTGGCGATTCTTCGCAACCAGATTGCGCAGGCTAAGGATCAGCTCAGCTCGGCGTAACAAAGGAGTTGCGCGCCACTCGGGAAAAGCCGCACGGGCAGCTTCTACTGCGCGGTCAACATCTTCAATCGAGGCAAAGCCAACTTCGCCGATGGTCTCTCCAGTGGCCGGGTTGCTGACAGCGCCAGTAAGCCCCGAGGTTGCCGCCACCGGCCGGCCATTGATCCAATGATCGATTGTCGCCGAGCTCTCTTCTGCTGCCGGAATCAATGTCTCGGTCGCGCTCATCTCAACCTCCTCCGCACACACGAATCCAGTCAATCGCCTTCGACGCCAGCCTGTCAAACGCAGTGATGGCAAGCTTTAAGTGTTCCTCGTGCGTATCTTCGATCTTGTTGTGGCTGATTCCCCGTAGTGATTGCACGAAGAGCATCGCGGTTGGAATGCCCGTACGCGAAACCTCGGCTGCGTCGTGCAGCGGGCCGGAAGGCATGCGATACGAAGTTCCAACCGTTTCGCGGATCGCATCTTCGCATAACTCGATCAGCCTGGGATGAAATGGCTCGGGAGCAATATTCCAGATGCGCGACCACTCTACAGTGCATCCTTCTTCGTGCGCGAATTGATGACTCATCTGCTGTGCTTCACGATACATCGTGGCCAGTACATCAGCATCCAGATCGCGCTGGTCGAGCGTTACCTCGCAGCGGCCTACAACCGCGGTCACGATTCCGGGAAAGGTTTTAACGCTGCCCATTGTGCAGACGGCGTCTGCATGTCGTCGAGCGATTGCGCGAATTTCCAGCGCCAGCTTGGCTGCTGCTGCAAGCGCATCACGGCGTACATTCATCGGCGTAGAGCCCGAATGCGCCTCCTGGCCATGAAATGTAATCGTGTGCCGCTCTACACCTTTGGTGCCGAGGACGGCGGCTAGCGGAAGGTTCATGCTCTCCAGCACCGGTCCCTGTTCTATGTGCAGTTCTAAATATGCGGCAGCGTTCGCGCGCTCTCGCGTAGCTTCGCCAATCGAATTGATCAAGACACCGCAGCTTGCAAGTGCATCTTCCAGCCTCACTCCATTCGAGTCTGTGCGGATGCGGTCCTGATCAATGGTAGCCGTGCCGGCGAAAGCTGACGAACCAAACAGGCTGCGCCCAAAACGCGCGCCTTCCTCATCGGCCCAATCGACGAGTCGGATAGTTATGGGCGGCTGACCGCTAAATTCCTCCGCGATGCGGCGAAGCACAGTGAAGGCTCCTAGGACGCCCAAAGCACCGTCTAGCCAGCCCCCGTTGGGCACTGAATCCAGATGACTGCCAAGAATCAGCACTGCATCGGAGTCTCCATGCAACGTTGTCCAGCTATTTCCGGCAGCATCGTAGTGATGCTCAATAGGCAGAGGACGCAGTTTGGATTGAAACCACTCGCGGGCCTTGAGCCAGGTTGGGGTCCATGCCAGCCGCTGTGCGCCATTCTCATCCGCTGTGAGAGAGCGCAGCTCCTTGAGCAAATCGATTGCGGCCTGCGCATCAACGGGCATGGTCTGGCGCCTCGTCTACATTGTTGCCGGGAAAATATTGTGGCTCACGACGCAAGAACTTTCCACGCTGTAGCTCTCCGACAAAGGCTCCGTCGCGCACCTGCACCTTGCCGCGAACGGTAACAACCGAGGGGCGGCCTTCGATCTCGAAGCCTTCAAACCCGTTGTAATCATTGATGCCGCGCTGCGTGGCAACGGAGAGGACTCCGCGATAATTCGTGTCATATATGACAAAATCGGCATCCGATCCAACAGCAATGGTTCCCTTGCGCGGATAAAGGCCAAACAGCTTCGCAGGCCGCGTACTCAACGCATCGACAAATCGATGCAGATTAAGAGAGCCGCGCTTCACACCGTAGGTGTACATCAAATTTACGCGCTCTTCAATGCCCGGGATTCCATTCGGGATTTGCGTGAAATTATTTGCACCCAATAACTTCTGTTCTATGTCGAAAGGGCAATGATCGGTACCAACCGTGTCAATCAATCCTGTCTTTAGAGCGGCCCACAGCGCGGATTGATTGCGTTTGTCACGCAGGGGTGGAGACATCACATGTTTCATTCCTTCAACGCCGGAACACTCGGCATAACTCTTGTCCAGCAGGAAATGCGGCACCACCGATTCTACAAATAGATTGACGCCGCGCAGCTTGGCTTCTACAGCCGCGCGCAGTGCCGGCGCGCAGGAGAGATGAACCACATAGCCCGTCGCTCCGGCCTGCTCAACAAAGGTTGCGAAGCGCGCTGTGCCCTCAGCCTCAACCGGCTCTGGGCGGCTTGCCTCATGGCCCTCGGGTCCAGTAACTCCCCTGACCAGCAATTGCTTTTGTAGGTGGCCAACTAACTCGGCGTTTTCGCAATGCGCAGTTGTGATAACTCCCAGTTTAGCCGCAAGCTTTAGAGTGTGATACATCTCTTCGTCATTGACACCAAAGAAATTCTTGTAGGCAAGGAATATTTTGAAGGATGCCGTTCCGTCGCGGGCAATTTCTTGCAATTGCGCCTCGGTATTGGCGTCGTAGCGCGTCACCGCCATATGAAAAGCGTAGTCGCAGGCGCTATTTCCCTCGGCTTTCTGCTTCCAGACGTGATACCCATCCAACGCATCCTCAGGTCGCGAAGGACAGCACATCTCAATAAATGCTGTAGTCCCGCCGATCAGCGCGGCCTGACTTGCTGAAGCATGTGTATCTTTTGCAAACGTAGCCATAAAAGGCAAATGGATGTGAACATGAGGATCAATAAATCCGGGAAAGACAAGCTTTCCCGAAGCATCGATTGTTTCAGTCCCTGGAGGTGCAGAGAGGGAAGGTCCGATGGCAGTTACGGTCTCATTCTCGACAAAGATGTCTGCGCGGAGACGAGTTTCGGAAGTTATTATTTCTCCGCCCTTGATCAGCAGTCCCATTTAAATGATTCCCCTTGCGTATTGATCGATCAAAACTCAGTGAATGTGAATCCCAACCCGCTCTCGGTAAGCCTTCATCTGCTCCCAATCTTCCGTGACCTGCGCCTGCTGCTCCGATAACTCACTCCATGTAATTGATGTCCGTCCAGAGGGTACTTCAACCATGTCGATGCAGTCATCCACTGGGCAGACGTTATAGCAGAGCCTGCAACCCACGCAATCCTCTTCTCGCACTACTGGTTGGGGGCGTGTTTTGACGGCCTCCGATTTTCCGTTCGAGCGCGCATCGTAAGAAAACGGCGCCATAAATTCGCCTTGCGGCGAGACGAGATCAATGCACTGATGCGCAGTATCGTTGCAAGCCACATAGCAGAGATTGCATTTTATACACTTATCCACGTTGATCCGGGCGGCGGCGCGATACGAGAGGTCGAGGTTCTTGAACTCAGAGACGCGGTGAAGGCTTTGGCCGGTAACATCGGCAATCGTCATGAAGCCTTTTTCGTCCATCCAGTTGGAGAGACCATCGCAAAGGTCTTCGATGATCCGGTAGCCGTAGTGCATAACCGCGGTGCAGACTTGCAAGCTGGACGCCCCGAGCAGCAGAAATTCAGCCGCGTCGGCCCAGGTACTGATACCACCCATCGCAGAGATTGGCAAACCGGAGCTTGAAACAATCTCATCGGTTCCAAGTGCAGCTAGCATATTCAAGGCGATCGGCTTGACCGCAGGTCCGGCAAAGCCGCCATGACCGCCTTTGCCGCCAATGCTGGGAGTCAGTTCAAGTGTATCTAAATCGACGCCGATGATGGAGTTAATGGTATTGATCAATGAGAGCGCGGTCGCGCCCGCAGCCACTCCGGCACGCGCCGGCAAAACGATGTCAGTAATATTCGGGGTGAGCTTCATGATGACCGGAATGGTCGCGGCTTCCATCACCCAGCGCGTGATTTGTTCGCAATATTCAGGCACTTGACCAATCGCACTGCCCATGCCGCGTTCGCTCATGCCATGCGGACAACCATAGTTCAGCTCAATGCCGTCCGCGCCTGTGTCTTCGATGCGCTGGACGATCTCTCTCCAGGCCTCGGGTTTGGCCTCAACCATAGCAGAAACAATCACTGCGCGATCCGGCCAGTTGCGCTTCACTTCGGCTATCTCACGCAAGTTGATTTCAATGGGTCGGTCGGAGATAAGCTCGACATTATTGATCGCCAACATGCGCTGGCGGCCAAAGTGCAGGGCACCATAGCGATTTGATACATTGAGGACCGGCGCGCCGATTGTCTTCCAAACAGCCCCACCCCAACCAGCCTCGAACGCTCGATGAATCTGCGCGCCAGAGTTAGTGGGAGGCGCCGAGGCCAGCCAGAAAGGATTGGGTGACTTGATGCCAGCGAAATTGATGCGAAGATCAGCCATGCTAGCTTACCTCAACCTTCTTTGGATGATGGGCAAGCTGTTGATGAATTGCCGCGGCGGCTAATTTGCCGTCCTGTACGGCCATCACCGTGGAGGCTGCTCCTGAAGCACGAATGCAATCGCCAATGGCATAGAGTCCCGTCATGCTGGTTTGAAAATCAGAGTCCACCGCAATAAATCCCTGCTTTGTTTGAAGGCCTAGCCATGCGGCCAGCGACGGCTTGTTCTGGCCAATGGCTTTTATGATCTGATCCGCGGGAAGCAAAAACTCCGAACCCTTTACCGGCATCGGCGTCGCCCGGCCCGATGTATCAGGTTCTCCTAATTCGACGCGCAGACATTCAAGACCGGCGGACGCACCACTCTCCAGCACCACCCGCGCCGGTTGAGTGAGAAAGCGAAACTCGATGCCTTCCCTGCGGGCAAAGTCGTACTCATGTTCGTAGCAGGTCATCTCACGATCCGTGCGGCGATAGACAATCGTCACTCGCTCCGCTCCCAGCCGCCGGGCGATAGTAGCGCAATCTACAGCTGTGTTTCCCGCGCCGATTACGATCACGTTTTGCCCTACATGCAAGCTTGCTTCGTCAGCTTTACTGGCTTCGATAAAGCCGAGACCATCGAGGATTGCCTCTTCGCCCTCGATTCCTAGACTGGGAGTTCGGCCCAATCCCACGCTCAGCACCACGCCATCGAACTCCTGCTGAAGCGTTTCGAGAAATATATCTTTGCCAAATTCAATTCCGGTCTTGATAGTTACACCCAGACCTTTAATCATGCGCGCCTCTTCAAGCGCAATCTCGACCGGCTCGCGCAGCGCGATAATGCCATAAGTAGAAAGGCCGCCAGGCTGAGCGCGTTTCTCGTAAATTGTTACGGAATGGCCAAGCTTTGCCAACTCGCCGGCACAGGAAAGCCCGGCGGGTCCTGCGCCGATGACAGCGATTGATCTACCCGTCGGCTCAGCTTTCACCACTGGATAGACTCTCTTCTGGTGCGCGTAATCCATCGCATGACGTTGCAGACGCCCAATCGCAATCGGTTTATGTTCCGCTCCCAATACGCATGCGCCTTCACATAACTCTTGCACCGGGCAGACGCGCGCGCAGGTCGCACCCAAAAGATTCGAGGCGAGGATGGTTTCCGCCGATCCACGCAGATTGCGCGTCGCGATTTTCTTGATGAAGCGCGGGATATCAATATGGGTTGGGCAGGCGCGTGTGCAGGGAGCATCGTAACAATACAAGCAGCGGTCTGCCTCAACCGAAGCCTCATTCGCGGTCAGTGGGGGCAGTTGCTCGGTGAGCACCTTTTCATGCAGCTGAATCGCCGACTCCATCCGTCGACTCCTTATGAGAGCGATTTGGTGTCCTTTACTGTACTCAACGGCCCAATCTGCTGAGTTGGTATTCGACTGGGGTCAAAAATCATATTCTAGTGCATATCTGGAGCAATGCAACTACGATATTGATGCCATTCGCCGCCGATCTCTTGAGCATCAGGATTCAACGGGGAGTTTTCATCGGGGCAGTCCGTACCTGGCGCAGCGGCAGAGCGGTCGCTTCGGTAAGCGACTTCTGAATCTCCGCAATCACAGAGAGTGCAATGGTTGCGGGCGATTCCGCCCCTAGATCCAGGCCCATCGGCGCATGGAGTTGGCTGAGCCAGTGCTCGATTTGCGCGCCCGTCTCGCTGGCTGAAATCTTGAGGATTTGAGCGGCGTGAACGAGCAACTCGCGGGTGCGGCGCTGCGGCCCCAGGATGCCGATGTAGGCAAGCGGCATGTCGCAGGAGAGCAGCGAGGAGAGAATTCGCGCATCCTGCTCAAAGCTGTGTGTCATCACAACCGCAGCGTCGGATGGATGCAATGCATTGAAAATCGTCAGTGGACCCAACGGTTGGTCGCCCAGCGGTTGAGTCATCGGCAACACGCAGACCTGATCGGCCAGAGGAAATCGCTCATGCGAGCTGAGTTGAGAACGTCCGTCGGCTACAGAGACAAACCAGCCAAGTTCTCTTGCCTGGCGATGAAGCGGCTGTGCGTCGTCGCCTGCGCCGAAGATCCACAAGCCAGGACGGGCAGGGCGGTAATTCGCCCAAACATGTACTTCGAGATCCTGAATTGACCCCATCGTCTCGATGGAAGCGCGCGTGTCCAGCGCAATTTCCGCGAAATCATGGAGTGGCGATTCCGCTGTCGGGACCGTATCTATGGCATCTTGCCGGTTGTCGTCTTTCTCTGGGACAGGAACAGAGAATGCGCGGAGTCCAAGCTGCGGGCCAGTGAGAATAGTCGCCACTGCCATTGGATGCCGCTTCTTGAAAGCATTGTCTAGCTCCAGCAACAGCGATCCTGCGGTTGAACGGCGCTCCAGAAGCAGATAAACAACGCCGCCGCACCCCGAGCCGTAGGGCAGGTCGCCGTCTTCTTCTACGTTGGAGTAACGCTGAACCACCGGGCCGTTGGCAGTGAGCCAAAAGGCGCGCTGTGCAACCTCGGCTTCCAGGCATCCGCCACTTACCGTGCCAGCGCGCCGGCCGTCCGCGGCAACCAGCATGCATGCGCCTGGCTTGCGATAGCTCGAACCCTCGACCTTCACAACCGTCGCCAGAACATACTCTGCGGAGGCCGCTTCCAACTCGCGCCATAGAGGCAGAATGTGCTCAAGGTCGGACATTTCTCTATTCTCGCTCAGTGGTTCATTTGGCGAAAGCCCTTGCTGCCTCTGTATGCAAATGTTGGACCGATCCGGTTAGCATGAAGTATGCGCCCACTTGCCGCTATCGTGCTCGCTGCGGGAGCCAGTCGCCGGCTGGGCCAGCCGAAACAACTGCTCTTGCGCCACGGCGAAACGCTGATCGGGCGGGCAATCCGGTTGGCCACTGAAGCGGGCGCGGCTCCGGTAATTGCAGTGCTAGGCGCTCATTCCGACCGTATTTTCCGCGCCGTAGCGTTTGACAAGACAATTCCAGTCGTTAATGACCAGTGGGAGCAGGGCATTGCCGGTTCCATTCATGCAGGATTGAACGCGCTGGATGCGGCTGCGCCCGCTGCCTCCAGCGCGCTGATTCTGGGTTGCGACCAGCCGCTGCTCACAGTCGCGCACTTGCGTACCTTGATCGAAGGCTTCTCGGCGCAGACAGTGCCGCCGATAGTAGCTTCTTCCTACGCGGGAGTCCTGGGCATCCCCGCAATCTTTCCCCGCTTCGTGTTTACGGAGTTGTTGGATCTCCGTGGGGACACAGGTGCGCGCGCAGTCCTGATGCAGCCAAACCGTCCGGTGGTTGCGATCCCGTTACAAGGCGGAGAAGTAGACATCGACCTGCCTGCCGATATCGAGCGGCTGGAATGACCTTTACCGCTCAATCGTAGCCTCGATGTATCCGTGCGGCTCATCGATGGGAACAAAGATGTGGTTAGGATTGTCCAGACCGAAGGCGCTCAAGTCCGCCAGCAGATGGTGCAAATTAGGCATCGTGAGCGCGATGCGCTCAATCTCCGGCGCGGCAGCGAGCGCAGCCTTACCCATGTCGAAGAGCGTATGCTGTACGCTCATGCTGTAGTGCGCCGCAAACTCCTTGAGCAGCGCGGCCACAATTCGCGTGCGTGTTTCCGCATAATCCGGTACGGTAGCAGCGTACTCCCACTTTACTGTGGCGCTGGTGCCGAAGATCCGGTCGGTAGCCGGTTTGAGCGTGGTGAGCTTATCTTTGATATAGCCGGTGAAAGCTGATTTTGTTGTCTTCAGAATGACCAGCCCGTCAACGCCGGAGGAAAGACGCCATGCGCCGCCCTGTTCGCGCACTGCATGAACGGTATTCAACTCTGGCCCGCCGAGCTTAAATGTAGTGGCTTCCGGCGCGCCGTCAATCGCCATTCGCTCCCAGGCCTTCTCTTCAATTTCGATACTGGCTTTTGTAACTTGTGCGTTGTTCTGGAGAAGATAATCGCCTAACTCGGTTGCGAACTCCTCGATAGTTGCAGCCTTGGAGTTACGGGCCACATAGTAGACGGTGTTCTTCATTGTGTCGGTGGGAAGAATCTTGCTGTTGTCCGCCTCGGTAAAGCTGTGCTCGAAGTCTCCGTGCAGCAACACGCGTACAGTCCACTCGTTGAAATCGTGACGGTCGCCGCGCCGCGTGATCCGCGACAGCCGTACACGGGATTTTCCGTAGCGATTCTCGGCTAGTTTAGCCATCGTGTCAGCTTCCTCGATAGGTTGTGTAACTGTTGTCGCTCAGCAGAATCGGCAGGTGATAATGTGCCTCGCCGTCGCAGGTGAAAGTGATTGAAATCTCAGGGTAAATGCTTGCTCGGCCATTGCGGGTAAGGTAAGCCCCTGTATCGAAGGTCAGCCGGTAGAGGCCAAGCGCTGCGTTCTCCGCAAGATCCCGGCATCGCCCATCGGCGTCTGTAGCGCTCTCGCCGATCATGGTCCATCGGGCCGGGCCGTCCACTTCCATCTTGCGCTCCAAGTGTGCCGCAATGCCGGCGGCAGGCTTGCCCAACACTGCATCGAGGACATGTGTCGTGATTTTACTCATTCGGCAAGCCACTTTCCCAGACGAATCTGCAGTATCTGTCTCTGCTGCGCGGCTGCTTCGTGCAACTCATCCGCGCGGTCGTTGGCCAAACGGCGATTGAGGATTACCAGCATCTCTTCAACGCTCTTTCCCGTTGCGCTAACAATATATGTAAAGCCGAAGCGCTGTTCGTAGATTGCATTGGCCTCGGCTAGCTCCGCAAGCAGGCGCTCCGATGCGGTCTTCGCCGAAGATTGTTCCTGTCGAGACCACGCTGCCGATTGGGCCGAGGCGTGTGGGGTCTTGCGCTCGCCGATTCTCGGATGGCAGTTGAACGCCTCCATCCAGTCGGCCTCTTCCATTCTGCCCCACTCGCAATCTGCCGCCAAAATTAATTCAGCCACGCTGGCAATAGGACGAAGCGCAACCATTGCCGCGGCCCAACGCCGCGCGCCGCAACAAGCGATCATCGCATCGAAAGCCGAGTCCGTGCCGGCTGTGTTCCAGGACGCAAGCGTAGGGTTCATTTGGACGAACCCTCCGAGCACAACCCGAGCAAAAATTCTTCGAGAAGATTAGCAGCCACGCGCCTGCGATACTCGGCGGTGGAACGAATATCGTCGATGGGCTGCGCCTCCGCCAGCAGCGCGACCCGCGCCGACTGAATCGACTCGTCGTTAACCATTTTTCCCAATAGAGTGGATTCAGTTTGCGCGAGCCGTTTCGGAAAAGCCGCAAGGCTCGCCGCAGCCAGGCGAATTTCATTGATCCTCCCATCTTCAACAAGAGCCGTTCCCGCAAGCGCAACCTTCGAAATGGCCATGGCCCGCCGCGTTCCCACCTTGCGCAAATAATGGCGATGCAGCGCGAAGCGCAGGGGAAGATGAATCGCAAAGAGAAGCTCGTCGGCGGCCATCACATTCTTTTTGTAACCCGCATGGAAATCCGTATACGGAATGCGACGACGTCCGCGTACTGAAATCAACTCGATCTCCGCGTCGTAAACCAGCAGCGCAGGCGAAGAGTCCGCGGCCGGCGATCCGTTGACCAGATTGCCTCCGATCGTCGCGCGGCTTTGGTTGGCAATCGAGCCGATCCAGCTTGCGGCTTTCGCCAACGACGGCAATTCGGCAGCAATCCCTGTGTGGGCGCGAAGGTCGCGAAAGGTTGTGCCAGCACCAATGGAAATATGGGCAGTCGTAGCTTCAATAAAGCGCAGATCGGGAATGCCCCAGAGACTGACCAGCTTTGTCGCGGTGAGCTTTCCTGCCGCATGGGCAACCATCAGTTCTGTGCCGCCGGCAATCGATGTCCACTCGCCGGGCGCGGAAGCAAGCAACTCCAGCACCGCGGACAAGCTACGCGGCGCGACCATTGCGAGCGCTTCCGGATTACCGCGCATGGACCGTTGTCTCTGTTGTCGGTGCGCTGGTTACAGCCGCTATCACCGACTCAAAGATGCGGATGAAGCCCGTGCAGCGGCAGAGATTGCCTGCCAGCCCTTCGCGAATCTCGCTCAGGCTGGGATGCGGATTGATCGTCAGAAGCTGTGTAGCAGCCATCAGCATTCCTGGCGTGCAGATGCCGCACTGCGCTCCTCCGCATGCGAGAAACGCCTGTTGCAGCGGACGCAACTCGCCGTTGAATGCCAGCCCCTCAACGGTTTGTATGCAGGCTCCCTCAGCCTGCAGCACGGGAAGCAGGCAACTGTTCACCAACTCGCCATTCATGCGCACCGAGCAAGAGCCGCACTCCCCCTCGCCGCAACCTTCCTTGGTTCCTGTCAGGTGCAGGTCTTCGCGCAGAACGTCCAGCAGCCGCTTTATCGGCGGCGCTTGCACCGCGTGACTCTCGCCATTCACGGTGATGTTAATTTCCGGCCATGGTGAACTCATAGGGCAGCGGCCTCTTCAATCGCGGTCAGTCCCGCGAAGAGATCTTCCGGCAACAGCGGAATCGCATGGAAGCTCACGCCTGTAGCGTCTTTGATCGCATTCAGAATGGCGGGCGCGGGTCCATCGTGCGGCAGTTCGCCGATACCCTTGGCGCCGTAGCCGCCATGATGAAAGGGAATCTCTGCAAAGAAAACATGGATCGGAGGCACGTCCTCAGCGGTGGGCATGATGTAGTTGGTCATCTGATTGTTCGCCATTCTCCCGTTCTGCCAGACCACCTTTTCATAGAGCGCGTAGCCGATGCCCTGCGCGACTCCTCCTTCGATCTGCCCGCCGGCCAGCACCGGATTCAGCACGCGGCCGACTTCTTGCACGGCCCAGAACTCTTCCACTTCCGCGGAGTAGGTCACTGTGTCCACGGCCAGCTGGGCGACGTGGATCGACCATGCGTAAGCCGGGTAGGCTTCGCCGCGATACTTCTGGTCGTCCCAGAAAATATTCGGCGGAGCCTCGTAGCGGCAGAGGGATACTATGTCTCCGTGCGTAGCGCGATAGCGCACACAGGCGGCGAAGAACTCTTCCCGCGTGAAATCATCACCGAGTCCAGCATCTTTGCGCAGCAGCGCAACAAGCTGCAAACTGGCGCGCTCAATAAGCTTGCCCACAACCATCGCAGTGCGCGAGGCCACGGTAGGCCCGCTGTTGGGCACAATGCCGGTATCGGGAGGCGCCATGACCACATCCTCCATGTTGAGGCCGATAGCTTCGGCGGCAATCTGCGTAAGGATGGTGTTGGTCCCCTGGCCGTACTCAGTGCTCGACACTAGTACGCGTACCTGGCCTTGAGGCGTTACATCCACGCCCGCCAGCGAATTGAGGGTACGCTCACCGGAGCCTGTGAATCCGGCGCCATGATAAAAGGCAGCGATGCCCATGCCGCGCTTGATGGGACTCGCAGGATTCTCCCTGGCGAACTGCGCGCGCTTTGCAGCGTAGTTGCTCTCAGTCAGCGCGCGATCCAGCAACTGATCCAGAATTACCGGCTCGCGCATCACCTGCTCGGTGGCCGTTGTGTCGCCGTCATGAAGGAAATTTCTCCGCCGCAGTTCAATCGGGTCGAGACCAATCGCAGCGGCGATCTCATCCATATGGCGCTCAACGGCAAAGATCGCTTGCGGTGCGCCGAAGCCGCGAAACGCCCCGTAAGGCACCGTGTTGGTAGCCCAGGCGCGAGAGCGTACGCGAACATTCGGGCATACATATGGTCCCGGCGAGTGCAGCGTGGCGCGCGAAAGCACAGTCGAGGAGAGCGTAGAGTACGCGCCGCCATCGGTGGCGAGGTCAATCTCCATCGCCAGCAGCTTGCCGCTCGCGTCCAGCGCTGTCCGATGGCGAATCCGCGCAGGATGGCGCTTGGTGGTGGCGGCCAGGTCCTCCATGCGGTCGTAGACCATCTTTATGCTATGACCGGACTTCATCGCCAGCAGAGCGGCATGAGCGGCCAGCGTGGAGGGATAATCCTCCTTGCCGCCGAAGGCTCCGCCCGTCTCCGTCTGAACCACCCGCACCTTCTCCGTGGGTAGGTCGAAGACCGCCATCAACGCCTTATGTACATAGTAGGGGCATTGCAGAGAACCCCACACAGTTACACCGTCGTCATCGCTCCAATCCGCAATGAAGCCGTTGTTCTCAATATATAAATGCTCCTGTGCGCCGGTGCGGTACTCACCCTCGACAACATGCGCTGCCTCAGCCCAGACTGAGTCCACATTGCCTTTTTCCAGCAGGAAGCTCTTGAAAATATTGTCCGCGCCCCAGACAATCACATTCTGCCGTTCGCTCTCTTCAATCGTAAAGACCGGCGGCAGCGGTTCGTACTCAATATGGACTGCGTCCACAGCTTCGCGGAGCTTGTGTTTGTCGGGATGCGCCAGGAGCAGAATCGCTTCTTCGGCGTGATTTACCTTGCCGTCGGCAAGACAGGGCTGGTCCGAGTCAATCAGTTGAATATGATTGCTGCCGGGAATATCGGCCGCTGTCACGACGGTAAACTCCGGCCAGTCGATGTGGCGGCCAAAGCCGATGGAGAGAATTAGCCCGCGTGGAATTGAACTGCGAACCGTTGCGCCATGCCAAACTCCCTCACGCTCAATGTCATCCACATAGCAGGCGCGTCCCATCAACTTGTCCACGCCTTCCTTGCGGGGGACAGAAGCGCCTACGATGCGGGTTCTTTCGCTCGTGCTCATGGTTGGGTTAGCCTGAATCGTGGTACGGGTTGAGCGTAAGCATATAACGGCGCGGCCAAGATTCAAAGCGAATCGTTATGCGGACAATCGTGCAAGCGCTCGGGCTAGCACCTCAACGCCAGAGGCAATCCATTCCGGCGAGGCGTACTCGTCGGGCCGGTGGCTGACCCCGTCGCGGCAGGGGATGAAGAGCATCGCCACCGGCGCGATGCGCGCCATAAAGAGCGAATCGTGATAGGCGCGGCTCACCATTCTTTTGTACGTCCGGCCAGCATCGATCGCGGAAGCCTCCAGAGCCTCGATGATTTCGGCATCGCACTGCGCAGGCGGATCGGCATTGACCAGTTCCGTCGTGATCAGAACCCCGCGCCGTTCAGCAACCTCGGCGCAGGCGGCGATCAGCGCATCGAGTACGCAATCTCGCCGCGCGCCATCTATGTCACGTATGTCTGTTTCCAGCCGCACCCGCGAGGGAATGCTGTTGACCGCGCCGGGAAAAACATCGCAGACGCCCACAGTGGCCACGGTGTCGATCGCACCGGTGGATTTGGCGGCTTTTTCGAGTGCCAGTATCAGCTCCGCCGCCGCGGCCAGAGCATCCTTGCGGCCCGGCATCAGCTTGGCGCCCGCGTGACCACCCTCTCCTTCAATATGGACGCGCAGGCTGGCCGGGGCGGCGATATGCATTACCAGGCCGAGATCGATTCCCCCCTGCTCCAGCAACGGACCCTGCTCGATGTGCAGCTCAACAAATTGATGAAAGCGCCCGGCAGGCAACGCAACAGATTCGAGTGAGCCAGTGAATCTAGCCTGAGTGCGCAGCTCGTCAAGGCCGCGGTCTTGCTTGTCGCGCAACGCTAGCGCCACTGCCGGCGGAAGCACATGGCCCATCATGCGGCTGCCCAGGCAGCCGATACCGAAGCGGGTTGGCTCTTCCGATGTAAAGATCACCAGTTCGATAGAGCGCCGGGGACGAAAGCCCGCGCGCTGCAAGGCGCGAATTGCTTCCAGGCCTCCGAGTACGCCAACCGTTCCGTCATACGCTCCGGCATTGGGAATTGCGTCGATGTGCGAACCTGTGCCCACCGGCGCAA
This sequence comes from uncultured Occallatibacter sp., assembly GCA_964532725.1. Classification (GTDB taxonomy): domain Bacteria; phylum Acidobacteriota; class Terriglobia; order Terriglobales; family Acidobacteriaceae; genus Telmatobacter. Next base: position 8,822 of record CAZHKN010000030.1, on the reverse strand, counting down.
GCTCTGCCTCGCTGCCCGGCCAGCGGGCGAAGGTGTTGCCGATAGCATCCTCGCTCACCGTGAGTCCGGCCGCTGTGCAAAGGCTTTTTATATAGGCCCGCGCGCGCAGGTCGGCCTCGCTGAAGACCACACGCGTCACCACAGGAGGGTCGGCCTCGGAGATCAGCGCCAGAGCCGCCAACTCAGCGAAGAGCCTGTCCATATCGAGATTTGGCGTACTACTCATCGCTCACCTCAGCCCTTCAACGGATGCCTGCGCCAATCCTTGTAGATGAGGTATTTCGCGGGCTTCTTTCCTAGAGCGCCGAACCATTGCGGACAACATGCGCTCATCCAGATAAAGTCGCCCGCTTCGACCGGATACCAGGCGTCTCCGAGCCGATAGATTCCGCCGCCTTCAAGCATCAGCAGCCCGTGTTCCATCACGTGAATCTCCACCATGCTCAGGGCCGCGCCCGGATCGTAGGTCATTGTATTCACTGCAAAGTCATAGGCCAAGCCGTCGGGCATCAGCGAGCGCACGCGCAGCCCCTCATCACCCATCAGCGGCACGGCTTCAATGGCAGATTCATTGCCCACCACGATCTCCGGCGGTTGTGCCGCTCCGCTCACAGCCTGATAAGGCTTCTCAATCACAGCAACACGGGAACGGACCAACGCGCGAACAGTATGCGCAGCGCCTTGCGGAAGATAAGCAAACCCGCCGGGCGAGAGCAGATGCTTTTTGCCCGTCGCTGTCACTTCCAGCTCGCCTTCGAGCACATAAATAAAGCGCTGCGCCGACGCGGGTCCGAGTGTGCCATCCGGGGCAAACTCGGCAGTCATCTGGGTAAAGCGCGCGCCCAGTTGCGGTCCGGTATGAACTACAAACTCCACGCCGGCTGCTCCCGGTAGCGGGGTGCGGACAAACGTGTCTGGCGTTTGCAATAGGTGGTCCGGTTTCAAGCTGCTGCGTGTCAAGCCCAAGGGATGCAATCGCGGCCTCGTGTGAGAATTCTACCGAAGTTGCGCAGTCCGGCGCAGCAGCAGGAACTCTCTGCCAACATGGAGCGCCGCTTCCACGTCGGCTTCAAGCACAGTTTCGTCGGGGTGGTGGCTGATTCCTCCGGGGCTGCGCAGAAATAACATGCCTGTGGGAACCTTCGTAGCCATCACCATTGCATCGTGGCCAGCTCCGCTCGGAATCGTCTTTAGCGGAAAGCTCGCCGCCGCCACTGCCTCGGCGAGCAGCGCGGTTAACTGCGCATCCATCGGCACGGACGGCTGGTCTAATTGCACCGACGGCTGGAAGGCAATGCCGCGCCGTTTCGCAATTATTGCGGCCATGGTTAATAACTCCCGCACAGCCGATTGGCGAATCGCATCCTGTGCGTGGCGCACATCCAGGCTCACATGCGCGCATGCAGGAATCACATTGCCTGCATTGGGTTCCACGCTAATTTTTCCGACCGTTGCAACCAAGCCTTCCGTCTTGCACGCGGTTGACTCCACTTGCACGATCCACTCCGCCGCCGCTGCCAGCGCATCGTGGCGTAGATGCATCGGCGTGGTTCCCGCATGGTTCGCCTGCCCGGTAAATTGCAGTCCCAGTCGCGACTGGCCCACAATTCCCTCCACCACCGCCAGCGGCAGATTCTCCGCTTCCAACGCGGGTCCTTGCTCGATGTGAATCTCAACAAATCCCCACACATCGTCGTCGAGAGCCGACTCGCCGATCTTGGCGGGGTCCAGGCCAAAGCCGCGGATGGCGTCGTCCATGTGGACCCCGTCGACATCTAGGGAAGCCAGCATCGTCTGGTCGAAGCATCCGGCCACAGCGCGGCTGCCGAGAAACGGAACTCCGTAGCGGACGCCTTCTTCTTCGGAGAATGCAATCACTTCGATCGGCTGCGGAAGTTCGATTTCCCGCGCAATCTCAACCCACACCAACGCCAGAACCACGCCAAGCACACCGTCAAACGCGCCGGCGTTGGGCACCGTGTCAATGTGCGAGCCGAGAATCATCCGCTTTCCGCGCACGCCCGCGGGCTGCCATCGTCCGCGCAGATTCCCCGCCGCGTCAACGTTCACCTTCATGCCCAGCGCGGCCATTCTTGCGCTTAGATGCGCATGAACCAGATGCATCGGCGGGGTCAAAAATCGCCGCGTCGTGCACCCCTGTTCTTCGCTCATCGTGGCGATCAGCCGGCACTCGGCAATTGCCCGTTGCGCCTGCGCTTTCATTGCCTCGCCAGCTCTCTGCCCCGCGCCGCGCCGCTAAAGCCGTCGTGCAAGCTGAAGACTCGCTCGCCGCGCAACCATGTCTCCTGAACTCTTCCGCGCAACTCTGCGCCCAGATAGGGCGATACCTTGTGGCGAAAGTGCAGATCCGCTGGCTTAACTCTCCAGGCGGCATCCGGGTCGAACACAACAAAGTCCGCATCGGCGCCGGGAACCAACGCGCCTTTCTGGTCCGACAATCCCGCCAGCTGAGCGGGCGAAGCCGCCATCCACTGCGCCAGTTTCTCCAGGCGCAAACTGCGCTGCTGCATTGCCGTCCACACCACGGAGAGTGCGAGTCCGAGGCTGGAAATTCCGCCCCAGGCGCAATCCCAGCGGCCTTCTTCCCGATCTTTCATCACCGGAGGGCAAGGCGAATGATCCGTCGTCACCATGTCGATCAAGCCGGCCTCCAGCGCTGCCCACAACGTCTCGCGATTGGCTGTATCCCGGATGGGAGGTGCGCATTTGTACTCTGTCGCTCCGTCCGGAATCTCATCGGCGGCAAACCAGAGATAGTGGGCGCAGGTTTCGACAGAGATCGGTATGCCGTTCAGCCGCGCAGCGGCCAGCAGCGGCAGAGCCTGCGTGCTGGACAGGTGTACGATGTGGATGGACAAATCGAATTCTTCAGCCAGGCGAATCAGCAACTCAATCGCTTCGACCTCGGCGGCGTCCGGCCTTGAGGCCAGGTAAGTGGAGTATTTGCGCCAATCCGCGCCATCGGCATGCAACGCGCCGGTAGCGGCATTCACCGGCCCGGCGATCTCAGCGTGGGCCAGCAGCGGCAATCTCACTCCGTCCAACGCTGCCCCGTGCAACTGGGCGAGCGCCAGCCGCAGTTCAGTTTCATCCACCCATTCAAAGCCATCGATTCCCGAATGAATGAGAAAACATTTGAAACCGGGAAGGCCGGCTGCGGCCAGCGCCGGCAGCTCTGCCGAGTTGCCGCGGACCACGCCGCCCCAGGCCGCCCAATCCACCCAGGCCGAGCCTTGCGCCGCTTTGCGCTTGGCTTTGAGCGCATCCACGCTCGTGGTCTCGGGCAAAGAGTTGAGCGGCATATCCACCAAAGTCGTCACTCCGCCCGAAGCAGCCGCTCGCGTCGCGGTTGCGAACCCCTCCCAATCCCGTCCAGGATCGTTGATGTGGACATGGGAATCAACCAAGCCGGGGAGCACCACGAGGTCGCCAAAATCCTGTACTGCCGCGGTCGCAGGCGCCTGATTCCACCCGCACACTTCAGCAATGCGTCCCTGCTCCACCAGCAGAGTTGCCGGAACAAGTCCTTCCGGTGTAACGACACGAGTTGATCGGAATGCCTGGGTCATCGCACACTCGCTTTCACGGGTTGCAGGTGAGTATCACCAGCTTACGATGCGTTCTATGGGATATCGCTGTTCTTTGCGCCCGGCGCAAAGCTGCCGTTCAACGCGAAGTTGCGTGCTGACTCCAGCAGTCTGGTTACCGACTCCTTCGAGCAAGACTCGGAATAAATCCGCAGCAGCGGCTCGGTGCCGCTGGCGCGCAGCAGAATCCAGGTCTCGGCGGCGTTTTTCTTCGTCGCGGCCTCGGGATTATCGAGATAGAACTTCACTCCGTCCAGCGTTTCCTGGCGCAGGACTTTCATTCCCGCAAAGGCCGAGTCGCCGGGCTGCAGCGCCTTGGCTCTCTGAATAGCGCTGTTCTTCAAATCTTCTGGAATATGCAGATCAATGCGCCCGTACTGGTGCTCGCCGTACTCCGCTTGAAGGTCGGCAACCAACTGCCCTAGCGTCTTATTTTCTTGGGCCATTACATTGGCGATGAGCAGCGCGTTCAGCAGGCCGTCGCGCTCCGGCAGGTGGCGCTGGAAGCCGATGCCGCCCGACTCCTCGCCGCCCATCACAATCTCCTGCTCCAGCATGTAGTCGCAGACAAACTTGAAGCCGATGCCGTGCTCAATGAGCTTGCGCCCATGCTTGGCGCAGATGCGATCCAACATCTTTGTCGTATTGAAGGCGCGCGTCACTGCTCCCGGCCAGCCTTTGTACTTGAGAACCCAACTGAGCAGCACACTGAAGATCTTGTGCGGATCGACAAACTCGCCGTGCTCGTCTGTCGCGCCGATGCGGTCTGCGTCTCCGTCCGTGCAGAGTCCGGCTTGGCAGCCGTGGGCCACGACAGCCTCGCCCAGCGCGCGGATGTGCGGCTCAATCGGCTCGGGGTTGATGCCGGGAAAGAGCGGGTCTTGAGAGCCGCGAATCTGTATATGCTCGACGCCGATGCGGGTAAAAATATCGGCGATAATTGTCAGTCCCGCGCCGTACATGGAATCGATGCCGAACTTCATGCCGGATTTGGCGATCAGGTTGAGATCGGCGAAGTCCTCGATGGCGGCAAGATAGTCGGGTAGAAAATTAACCTCCAAAATCGGTGCGGGCCGCGCGGCCTTTGCCACCGGCTTTCCCAATTGGCTCTCGATTGCGGTCATGATCGAGGGCTTACCGGAGCCGCCGTACCAGGCCTTGTATTTCACGCCGTTCCACTGCGCCGGATTATGGGACGAGGTAATCATGATGCCGCCGGCCTGGCTCCGTTCGCGCACCGCATAGCTGAGCGCCGGGGTGGGCGTAATGTCTTTGGCCAGCTGCACGGGAATCCCTGTGGCCGCAACCACCTCGGCGCAGGCGCGGGCAAAGGCCTTCGATCCGAAGCGGGTGTCGTAGCCGATCACGATGCCCTTCTTCGGGTCTTCCTTGGCGTGGATATAGGCGGCAATCGCCTCGGCGGCGATGCGCACATTTTCAAAGGTAAAATCATCGGCGATAACCCCGCGCCAGCCGTCCGTGCCGAATTTAACCTGAGATGAGGACATGATTGGGTGTTCGTTCTCCCTGATAACAGGGTAAAGGATCGCGGAGCCGGAAATCCGGTTGCAATTGACCCACCGCGACACCCGCCGCTTTTTGCCGCTATTATTCTAGGTGCTATGAATGTAAAGAAAACCCGCGTCCGTTTTGCTCCTTCCCCTACGGGGCTGCTCCACGTCGGCAATGCCCGCACTGCGCTTTATAACTGGCTTTATGCCCGCCGCACCGGCGGGGATTGCCTGCTGCGCATTGAAGATACGGACATGGAACGCTCCGAGGAGCGTTTCGAGACGCAACTGATGGAAGACCTGCACTGGCTGGGCCTCGATTGGGACGAGGGTCCGGGCCTCGCCGGTCTTGAAGACAAAGGGGCTTTGGGTCCGTATCGCCAGAGCGAGCGGCTGGAAATTTATGCTGAGCACACTGAGCGGCTGCTCACTGAGGGCAAGGCCTACCGCTGCTTTTGCACTCAAGATGAGCTGGAGGCCGAGCGCAAGCTGGCCGTCGAGCAGCATCGCCCGCAGGTTTACTCCGGCCGTTGCCGCGCCTTGCAGCCTGCGGAGGTCGAGGCGAATATCGCTGCTGGCAAACCTTTTGCGGTAAGGCTCAAGATCGGCTCCGAGCCGTTGCGTTTTCACGATCTGGTGCGCGGGCCGGTGGAGTTTGCCGCCGAAACGGTCAGCGATCCGATCCTGGTCCGTTCCGCCAGCGGAGTCTCTGCAGGTGTGCCGGTTTACAACTATGTGGTCACCGTCGATGATGCGCTGATGGGCATTACGCACGTCATCCGCGGCGACGACCATATCTCCAACACGCCCAAGCAGGTCGCGATCTATCAGGCCTTCGGCTGGCAGGTGCCGGAGTTCGCGCATCTCTCCACTATTCTGGGCGCTGACCGTGAGCGGCTTTCCAAGCGCCACGGAGCCACTTCCATCGCCACTTTTCGCGAGATGGGCTATCTGCCCGAGGCGCTGGCCAATTACCTCGCGCTGCTGGGCTGGGGCGCGGAAGACGGCAAGTCTGAGACCTTTACCCTCGCCGAGCTGCCGGCAGCATTTTCGCTGGAGCGCGTCACCCCCTCGCCGGCGATCTTCGATTTCGACAAACTCAACTGGCTCAACCGCCATTACCTCAAGCTGGCCGCGCCAGAGCGCATCGCCAAGCTGGCCGAACGGCAGTTCTGCCTCGTCCGTCCCGATATCTTTCCACTCGGCGCGGCGCAGGAGCTATACACGCACGAGATGGTCGATTTCCTTGAGCATCAGAACCCGCCGATTCATCTGAATATTCCCTCGGCGGAAGAGATTGCGCAGCGCAAGGCCTGGTTCCTCAAGCTGCTGGCGCTTTATCTTCCTGCCGTTGACCATCTCGACCAGCTCCCCGCCAAGTCCGCCGCGGTCTTTGGCTATGACATCGAGGCCGCTCGACGCGATCCGGAGAATGCCGCTGTGCTGGCCGCGGATTCATCGCGCACCGTGTTGGCCGAGCTGACGGGCCGCGTCATCGTCCACACCGGACCCGTGACTCCAGAGCTTTTCAAGCAGTGGATGAAGGAGATTTCGACAACCTCTGGCGTCAAGGGCAAGGATCTCTACCATCCGGCGCGCATCGCGCTTACCGGCGCTCACTCCGGGCCTGAGTTCGACAAGCTGCTGCCGCTGATTGAAGACGGCGCGGCGCTGGGGTTGAGCGTGCCCACTGTCCGCGAACGGGTTGTCCGGTTTGAGGGCGGTGCGACATTAGGAGTGCGGGTCGCGTGACATCGGGACCGCTCGCCCCGAGCTTTGACGGCAGTTTTCCGCACCATTGGCAGGCTGAGATTCTCGCGGCGCGGCCCATCATCTTGCCCGCGCGGCATTTTGTTTATCCCACCCAGGCAGACGAAGTGGAGCGCGGCGCTTTGGAAGTGCTGATTCGGCCTGCGCCGCGTGGCACGCAAGACACTCAAGAAGCGCAGCCCTTTCTCGCCACCTGCGCGCTGGGTTTTCGCGATTCGGCTGTTCCTACAGGGCTTTGGTCAGCCCCTCGTCCGGAGGAGATATGCGCGGTCTCCGGCGGATACGCGTATATCATCGACACCACCGCGCCTGAGCGCTTCACGATGATCGCTTTCCGCCCGGTGCTGGAGATCGTCCCCGCAGTTGAGCAAGGTTTGCTGCTGTTTGTCGGCCATCACTCGATTCTGGCCTGGGGCAGCGACGGCGAAGCCTGGCAATCGGCAAAGCTTTCCGACGAAGGGATTAAGATCACAGGCATTGCAGGCAACATCCTTCACGGACTCGGCTGGAATCTACTTACCGATAAAGAAACGCCTTTTGAGGTAGATCTGCCAAGCGGGGTTCTCAGGTCTTCGAAAGAAGAATAACCGCAGATTCAAATTCAGCGAAGATTTATCCCGCGGTTTGAAGAGTGGAATAAACTATTCGTAGATTTCAATCGTGGACCTATGAAAGCCTTTGGACAGATTGATTTGACGACTAACGAGTTGCCGGACGGGTTGCAATTTCGCGTCGTGCGTATGCAAGGCTGGTTTGTTCCCCTCAGCGCGATCTTTCTTCTCCTTGGCTGTTTGCTGATCTTCGCATTCCGCTATGACCCCGGCCTGCTCTTTGGTCTTGCTGTTGCAGCCTCGGCGGTTGTTGCGGCGGTGGCAATCGGGTGGGCCGTTACTTGTCAGCCCATCTATACAACCACACTTATTGTTACCACCCAGAGCTTTACCGCAGAGGGCGATGGTCTGGGGCTGGGATGGACAGCCATCGGCGGCTCCGGGGTGGTGGTGGTACCGGTTGCCGAGATCAAGAAGGTCGAATATCAATCGGGTGGCGAATCTGATCCTTGCGGTTTGTATCTGAACTGCGGCTTCTTGAAGAACAGATGTGTTTTGCCCGGACTCAATCCACAACACACCAGAATAGTGACCGATGCAATTCTGCATCGCTTTCCGGAACTCGGTCCAAAGATACCGCTGAAATCCTGATTGTGAAACCCGCATGAATACTGGTTGAATTTAATTTGCGAGCGGACCGATTTTATTTATAAGTCAGCCTTTAATCAAACAAAAGAATGACAACTCCAAGACAACTGTCCGCGGACGCAGGCCTAAGGTGATCGCAGATGAAACCATGGTTGGCTTGCTGCTGAGAGACGCAACTTATGGAGCCTTCTTCGATGCAGGAGCCCCTAACCTTGAGGAGAAGATGAGATGCGAATCAATGAATCCTATGCGCTGAAGCCTCGTCAGAAAATAGTGAGCGTATCGCTCACTATTCTCACAGCGGTTCTTCTGCTTGTCGTTGCCTTTGGAACCAGCGCAGCACAAACAACCATTGACCCGGATGCCGCATTTCTTCCCAGTCCCGTCCGAGTCGTTTCAACCGTCCCCAAGAACGGGGATCAGAACCCATATGGCGTTGCGTTTGTCCCCAACAACTTCCAGACCGGAACTGGAGCCTTGGCGCACGGAGACATTCTCGTTTCTAACTGGAATAACAGCAGCAATCTGCAAGGCACTGGAACAACGATTGTCCGTGTTCCTCCCACCGGCAATCCCTCGACATTCTTCCAGGGCAAGGCAGGGCTGGGACTCACCACGGCGTTGGGCATCTTGCAGTATGGCTTTGTATTGGTCGGCAACTCGCCAACAACGGACGGAACCGATGCGACAACCAAGCCTGGATCGCTGCTGGTGATCAACAATAAAGGCCAGTT
>CAZHKN010000029.1:18830-29440 GCA_964532725.1 uncultured Occallatibacter sp. | reverse complement strand
CCAGCATGGAGGGTGAAGATCAGCTTCCAGCAGTCTTCGAGTCGGCTGGAGGGTTCTCGCCTACCATTGGCATTCTCGGCGCGGTACTGGGACTAATTCAGGTGATGCACCATCTGGATAACATGCAGGAGGTCGGCAAAGGCATCGCTGTCGCCTTTGTGGCAACTATCTACGGCGTCGGCGCCGCCAATCTTTTTTTTCTTCCCTTTGCTGGCAAGATGCGCATCCGCCTTCGCGAGGAGCACCAGCGCCGCGAGATGGTGCTGGAGGGAGTTGTATCTATCCTCGAAGGCATCAACCCCCGCATGCTGGAAGTGAAGTTGGCCGGCTTCCTGGATAAGGCCGATCAGGAGCAGCAGGAGCGCGCCGCATGAAGCCGAACAACCGCAAAGGGAACGTAAGCCACGACCGTTGGCTGATCTCCTACGCCGATTTCATCACATTGCTCTTCGCTTTATTTGTTGTCCTCTACGCCGCCTCCAAAGCCGACCAGAAAAAGCAGACCGAGGTCTCCGAAGCCATCGACACAGCTTTCAAATCCCTGGGGATTTTTGCCGATGCCTCGCGTGTGCCGATCAACGCCAACGGCAGCACCAGCGCGGACAAACCGGTAATCCCGATGAACATTGTGATGGGCGAGGATGTGCTGGCGCCAGCAAAGGTCAAGGAAGATCTGGATCATGTGCGCCGCGAATTGGAACAGACACTCTCCGATCAGATCGCCCAACATACGGTCTCGATCAAGATGGGCCGCGACGGTCTGGTGATCAGCCTGCGCGAGGCGGGATTCTTTGCCTCCGGATCAGCGACGCCCAAGCCGGAGACCCTGCCCACGCTCAAGCAGGTTGCGGCATCGCTGGGCCGCACTCCCTACGATCTGCGCATTGAGGGCCACACCGACAACGTGCCTATTCATACCGCTGAATTCGATTCCAACTGGGAGCTTTCTTCGGCTCGAGCCACGCGCATCGCGCGCATCTTTCTGGACCTAAAAACCATTCCGCCCGACCGCATCTCGGCAGCCGGTTACGCGGAGTATCATCCGGTGGCTTCGAACGATACGGCCGATGGCCGCGCGCAAAATCGCCGCGTTGATCTGGTTGTGCTGCCCCGTACAAAGATTGATCTTTCCGGCTCAGGCCTGCCTCATCAGACCGGCGCGTGGCAAAAGATCACCGACGACGAATAACTCTTTCCTGATCAAGATACCCTTCAAAAAAACCAGGCAGGCTCACACAATGCGAGCCTGCCTGGTTTTTCCCTGCAAATAGTTGAACGCTTAGTTGCTGAAGAGCAGAATGCCAGCGGCCTTCTCTTCAGCAGTTTCATCGGCACTGACCGGTCGATAGAACAACTGATTGGCGTCGAGATAGACCTCGAGGAACGCCGGCCTCGCAGTGATCTTGCCAGCGATCAGCGCCTCAGACAATGGGTCTTCCACATAGCGTTGCAGCGCACGGCGCAACGGACGCGCTCCATAGCTACGATCCACCATCGTCTTGTCGAGAATCCACTTCTTGGCATCCTCAGTGACCGAGATCGTGATGGACTTCTGCGCAAGATTGGTATTCAAGCTCTGTACCAGCAGCTCAACGATCTGGATCAGATCCCCGTCAGAGAGCGACTGGAACAAGATGACCTCGTCGAGACGGTTGAGGAACTCGGGGTTGAAGGTCTTCTTGACTTCTTGCTTGACCAGCTCCTCGATCTTCTCCATTACCAGGTCGTCACGATCGCTCTGGAAGCCGAGTCCCTGCTTCTTCATCAAGTGGCGCGCGCCGATATTCGAGGTCATGATGATGATTACGTTCTTGAAGTCAACCGTATTGCCAAGCCCATCGGTCAACTGTCCATCCTCAAAAACCTGCAAAAGGAGATTGAAGACATCCGGGTGCGCCTTCTCCACCTCATCCAGCAGCACAACGCAGTAGGGCGAACGGCGGACCCGCTCGGTCAACTGGCCGCCTTCCTCATAGCCCACGTATCCCGGAGGCGAACCGATGAGCTTGGAAACGGAGTGCTTTTCCATGAACTCCGACATATCGAAGCGGATGAGCGCCTTGTCTGACCCGAAGAGGAATTGGGCCAGAGTCCGCGCCATTTCTGTCTTTCCCACGCCTGTCGGTCCAAGGAAAAGAAAAGAGCCGATAGGCCGATGCGGGGATTTGAGACCGGCACGGGAGCGGCGAATGGCACGCGCCAAGGCGCTGATGGCCTTCTCTTGCGAGATCACGCGCTTGTGCAGTTCCTCTTCCACGCGCAGCAGCTTCTGTGTCTCTTCTTCCTTGATGCTGGTAACTGGAACGCCGGTCCAGCGGCTGACAACATCTTCGATATCTTCGCGGCCCACAATACCTGCGGCCGAGTCATCGAGGTGATATTTGTCGCGCAGAGCACGCAGGTTCTCGCGCTCCTTGCGCTCTTCGTCGGAGTAGAAGCGGGCCTTCTCAAATTCATGATTCGCAATCGCCGAATCCATGCGATGCACAATGAACTTGATACGCTTCTGCACCTCGGTGATCTCTTCCGGCAGCGAGGTCTGACGCAGCTTGACGCGCGCTCCGGCTTCGTCGATCAGATCGATGGCTTTGTCCGGCAGGAAGCGGTCGGGGATGTAGCGGTTGGAGTGCGAGACCGCGAATTCAACGGCATCATCCGTGTAGCTGACCGCATGGAATTTTTCATAGCGGTCCTTGATGCCCATGATGATCTTGATGGCATCGGCCTCATTCGGCGGCGGCACCTTGACGGCCTGAAAACGCCGTTCGAGGGAGCGATCCTTCTCAATGGATTTGCGGAACTCGCCCGGCGTGGTTGCGCCGATGCACTGAATCTCGCCGCGAGAGAGCGCAGGCTTCAGAATGTTGGCGGCGTCGAGCGAACCCTCCGCCGAACCCGCGCCCACCAGGGTGTGCAACTCGTCGATAAAGACAATGGAGTTCTGATTCTCCATCAGTTCCTTCATGATGGTCTTCAACCGCTCTTCAAACTGGCCGCGGTATTTGGTGCCGGCGACGATCAGCGAGAGGTCAAGTCCTAACACGCGCTTGTCGGCCAGGAAACTGGGCACCTCTCCGTCGGCGATGCGCTGCGCGAGGCCTTCCACAATTGCTGTCTTGCCTACGCCGGGCTCACCGATCAATACAGGATTGTTTTTTGTGCGGCGGCAGAGAATCTGCACCACGCGCTCCAGTTCGCCATCGCGGCCGACGAGCGGATCCAACTGCCCATCCATCGCAGCCTGTGTCAGGTCACGGCTAAACTCGGCCAGCAGGCTCGACTCGCGCTGCCGCTGCTGTTGCGGAGCCTTCTCCTGCGTTACGCGCGCCAGCTCTTCGCGAATCTGCGCGAGCTTGAGGCCGCGCTCCTGCAAGATCTCCGCGGCAAAGCATTTTTCTTCGCGCAAGAGGCCAAGGAGCAGGTGCTCAGTGCCAATGTGTTTGTGGCCCAGCCGCTCGGCTTCTTCCGCCGCATAGGCTAGCACACGCTTGCATTCATTCGAGAGCGGCAGGTCCACCGAGGTAGAAACCTTCTCGCGAATCGTGGTGTGCGCTTCAATCTGCTTGCGAATCGAATCCACCGATGCGTGGGAACGAAGGAAGCGATTTGTGAGCGCCTTGTCCTCCCGCAACAGCCCGAGCAACAGGTGCTCGGTTTCGATATAGGGTGAGCCGAACTGACTGGCCTCATACCGCGCGAAAAAGATTACGCGCCGCGCCTTCTCCGTATAGCGTTCGAACATTTGCTCCCCCTTTTTACAGGTTATCGGCTGGAAGGTTCTTCCGGTTCATCTCTCCGGATTTTCGCCTGCCTGCCTGCGCCCTTTTTGAACTTCGCCGCCAGCGATTCGGGGAAATTCCCCCCTTGCACTGGATCAGCCGTCTCGAATGGTCTGCGAACTGAGTTTAGTCCGCATTTCCATTTTCCCAACCCGCTGTTGGCGTCCATGCTGGCCATGCAGACTGAATGAAAGAAAACTCATTCAGTCCGCCTACTGTATCAGACTCTAATGCCGCACGGAATGGTGCTTTATTCCGCACCCCCTTCGGGGGTTTCACTTTGGGAGTTAGTCCAGTTGGACCAGCTTCCCGCCCTCCAGCCGCAAAGCCCGCGTACAGCGCGCGGCCAGTTCCAGGTTGTGCGTCACCAGAATCGAGGTCAGCCCATGACTCCGGTGCAGCCGTTCAATCAATTCAAAAACCATTGCCGCCGTCACCTCGTCCAGATCGCCGGTCGGCTCATCGGCCAACAGCAGTTGCGGGCTGTTGACCAAGGCCCGCGCCAGAGCCACGCGTTGCTGTTCACCGCCGGAAAGCTCGCCGGGACGGTGCGCGGCCCGATCTTCTAAACCCACCTCCTGCAACCACTTGGCTGCCGTTGCTAACGCCTCGGATTTTCGCCCGCCGCCGGCCAAGAGCGGCATGGCGACGTTTTCAAGAGCGGTAAACTCCGGCAACAAGTAATGAAACTGCCAGACGTAGCCAACTGCACGGTTGCGAAAGGCCGCTGCCTCCCTGGAACTGAGTTGGGCCACATTGGTTGAGGCGCAGTATACAGTTCCGGCAGAGGGAGTATCAAGCGCGCCGAGAATGTGCAAAAGCGTGCTTTTTCCTGCGCCAGAGCGGCCGACGATGGCCACCATCTCTCCGCGCTGCATCACGAGATTAAGATTTTCAAAAAGAGTGAGATTTCCGCGGGCCGTCTGATAAGACTTTTTGAGGCCGGTAACTTTGAGCAGGGGATTGGAAACGCCGGCCACTGAAACAGCCGCGCCGTCCGCCGCCCGCGATCCCGGCTCCCGTGGTGTGCGGACTGGCTGGCCGACAGCAGCTGAGGGACTCTGGGTCATTTGGTTGCACTTATTTTAACGCGGATTGCGTGGATTCCGCGCAAAGGAGTTCGGAAGAGGGTGCATCCGAAAGTACCCCATGCCCAGGCGCATGGACAGACTACAGATGTTGACACCACGCCTGCTCCCCGAATGCCTTAAGCTGTTTTAAGAATGAAAGACTCGGCGGTTTTGCTCATTGATTGCCCAGACCGGAAGGGACTGGTAGCGCGCGTCTCTACGCTGCTCTACGAGCAGGGCGCAAATATCCTCCATGCGGACCAGCACCAGGACCACGAACTCGGCCTGTTTTTCATGCGCGTGGAGTGGAGTCGCCCTGGCCGTGGCTCTGCGGACAGCAGCTCTTCCGTAGATCTGGAGGGTGTGCCACAACCCTTCGACCTGGAAGATTTCAGGCGAGCCTTCGCGCCACTGGCCGCCGAGTTGAAGATGCGCTGGCAGATCAGCTCGACGGCGCAGCGTCCGCGCGTGGCGCTCTTCTGCTCGCAGTATCTGCACTGCATGGCTGACCTCTTGCATCGCTGGCGCTCCGGGGAGTTGCATTGCGAGATTCCCGTCATCGTCTCCAACCATCGCGAGGTCGAGCCACTGGCTGGGTTTTACGGCATTCCTTTCGAGCACGTTCCCGTCACGGCTGCAACGCGGGCCGATGCCGAGCAGCAGCAGTTGGAAATCCTCTACCAGCACGGAATTGAACTGGTGGTACTGGCCCGCTATATGCAAATCCTTTCGCCGGAGTTTGTTACCCGCTACCCTTCGTCGATCATCAACGTGCACCACTCGTTTCTGCCCGCCTTCACCGGCGCGCGCCCGTATCACGCAGCACACGCGCGCGGCGTAAAGCTGATCGGCGCAACCAGCCATTACGTCACTGAAGTGTTGGACGATGGACCGATCATCGAGCAGGACGTGGCCCGCATCTCGCACCGCGACCAGGTAGAAGACCTCGTCGCCCGAGGGCGCGACCTGGAGCGCATTGTCCTCTCGCGGGCCGTCCGCTGGCACCTCGACCGGCGGATTCTCTGCTACGGGAATAAGACGGTGGTATTCGATTGAGAGCAGGGACTAGGGGCTAGGGACTAGGGAACAGGCAATAGGGAATAGAAAACTCTGCCCAGACGCTGTGAATTTGCAATGACCGCAATGTAACGCCGATCTCCAGATCGGCTGTCGTGCGGGCGTCCTCGCCCGCATCTACCCACGATTCACTACCAATGCATTAGCTCCCAACAATCGAGACTGGACCATTCACGTTCTATACTTCGGTCCATGAGAATTTTTGTGCTGCCAACGCTGCTTTCCGCCGCTTCCCTGCCCTTCTACGCTCAATCTGCCCCGCCCGTCGCGCAAGCGCCCGTCTGGACGATGGAAGACTCAGGAACCACTGCCGGCCTGCGTGGAATCTATTCGGTAGATGGAACGGTGGCCTGGGCCAGCGGAACAGGCGGAACTGTTTTGCGCACCACCGACGGCGGGGCGCACTGGACGCAATGCGCGATACCCGACGGAGACAAAGACGGAGCGAAGCTGGACTTTCGCGGCGTGCAGGCTTGGGATGTGAAGACGGCGATAGTGATGGCTTCGGGGCCAGGTGACTTGAGCCGGTTGTATAAGACGAAGGATGGATGCTTGACGTGGGTGTTGCTGCTCAAGAACCCTGACAAGGACGGTTTCTGGGATGCAATCAGTGTTGCAGACCAGGACAACCTCATGATTCTTGGCGATCCGGTCAATGAGAAATTTTATTTGTCCAGTTCTGCGGACGGCGGTAAGAGTTGGAGCAGAGAAAAAGATGGCGGGTTAAAGAGCAACGCGAAAGAGGGAGCCTTCGCCGCGAGTAATTCTTCCCTGTTGGCCGATTGGGTTGACGACTACATTGCATTCGGAACCGGAAGTCCATCTGGCGCGCGAATATTCCTTGGATGTGATTCATGTAAGAAGAACTCACAATGGAGAGGATCAATCATTCCATCGTTTCCAAAAGGTGAAGGGGCTGGAATATTTGCGTTAAGCTACCGCGATTCGCACATGCCTGTCACGGAGGTCTTCTTCAAAGGCGGAGGAGGAACCTATCTATCAAATTGGCAGTTCGTTGCAGTTGGCGGCGACTATACCAAACCGGAAGCCAGTGACGGGACCGCCGCTTGGTCGGAAAACAGCGGCAGACATTGGACCGCCTCCGCCACCCCGCCGCACGGCTACCGCTCTTCCGTCCAGTGGAGCGAATTGCTCAAAGCCTGGATCACGGTTGGCACCAACGGCTCGGATATCAGCCGCGACGATGGCAAGAACTGGCAGCCGCTCGACGACGGTGACTGGAATGCTCTCTCGCTGCCCTTTGTCGTGGGGCCGAAAGGGCGGATTGCGCGGCTGAATCCTGCTTCGATCCCCAATACAAAATAGGACTGCGTTTCTGTAGCGGGAGTGCTTTCCCAGGTCCGAAAATCCGGACCTGGGGCACCCAGAGCTTGATAGCTCGCACAATTGAAAACGTGCTTTAATCGATGAACTCAACCTGCGGCTTGACGGTGATGATGCCGCGCTCATAGCCCAGGTCGAGCAGCTTGCGGATGGCCTCGCGGCCGTCGGGACCGTAGTCCAACGTGCGCTCGTTCACGTACATGCTGACAAAGCGATTAGCGAGCCGCGCGTCGAGATCGCGGGCAAATTGCATCGCGTATTCCAGAGCCTGCTCACGGTGATCCAGTCCGTGCTGAATGCTGTCCTTCACAGCCTTGGTAGCGATGCGCATGGCTTCCGCGCCCAGTGATCGGCGAACAGCGTTACCGCCCAGAGGCAGCACCAGGCCGGTTGTCTCGCGCCACCAGATGCCGAGATCAATCACCTTGTGCAAGCCGCTAGCCGAGTAGGTCAACTGGCCTTCGTGAATAATCAGCCCGGCCTCGAAGTCACCGGCTTGGATGGCGGGAATGATCTTGTCGAAGGGAACGACTTCGGTCTTCAGTTCTGGATTGAATATCTTAAGAGCCAGGCAAGCCGTGGTCAGGGTTCCGGGAATCGCGATCTTAATGCGGCTCAGGTCTTCCGGCGCAAGTGCCTTGCTAGAGACAACCATCGGGCCATAGCCCTCGCCCACGCTGCCGCCGCAGCCCATCAATGCGTACTTGTCCTGCAGCGGCGGATAGGCGTGGAAGCTGATCGCGGTAACGTCGAAAAAGGCCTCGTCGAGGGCGCGGCGATTCAGCGTCTCGATGTCGCAGAGGGTGTGCGTAAACTTGTAGCCGGGGACGCGGACCTTGTTGGTGGCCAGGCCATAGAACATGAAAGCGTCATCGGAGTCGGGGCTGTGGGCGATGGAGATTTCGCGCAGGGCTTCTGCGCTGGGCGATGCTGGTTGCTGAATGCTCAAAGTGAAGAAACCTTTCGGAGAAAGAGGGCGTCCACAAACGGCGCCTGTACACCGCAAATGTACGGACAAAAGCCCGCACCCTTCATAAATTGTCTGATCGCAGATGTACTTTCATTATACTGCGATGCTTCATTGCTTAAGCGTTGCGGCGGCGCAGGCGCATCCATCCCGCGGCCAGCACTGCGGCAGCCATCACCTTGAGCGCATCTCCGGGTAGAAAGGGCAGAACAGACTCCATGAGAACGACTCGCGCCGAGGAGTGCAGCCAGAGGGCCATCCAGACTGCTCCGCAGCTCAGGACCAGCAGGTTGCCCGCGGCTGCGCTCCAGAGTGCGGCATAAAAGCCCTTGCCGGTTGCACCATCTGTAGCAGTACGCCTCCAAAGCAGCGCAACCAGCGCGGCAGCCAGCGGATACGAGAAGAGATAGCCGCCGGTTGGCCCGAAGAGATGCGCGAAACCGCTCAGGGCGCTAGGAGTAAAGACGGGCAACCCGATTGCGCCTTCCGCAAGATAAGCGGTCAAGGTGGCCGCGGCCATGCGCGGCGCAAGCAGCAAACCCAACAGCAGAACCGCAAAGGGCTGTAGAGTGAGCGGCACGGGCGTGTAGTAGAGCGGCAAAGCAATATGCGAACAGATGGCCACCAGCGCACTTCCGGCAATCACAATACCGGCACGGCGCAGCCAAACAAGCTGTTTTGCGCTTGCCGGGGCGAGGGAAAGGGAGATTTCGTTCTGCATCGATTGCCTCCTGATTTTTGATTCGCTCTTGCTGGAATTTGATCGGCTCCGGTTACAATTCCGGATCTATCTCGCTAACAAGGCCGGCTTGCGCGCCGGGCTTTACCGGGGCATTTTTGCGTAGTTGTGACCGCTCCCGCCAAATGTGACAAGCCATTCCCGCAGCCGCGACAAGCAGCGCGCCCAGCGAGACGAGGAGTCCAATCAGTAGCCAGCGCATGGTAGCAAACTAGGCAAGAATACCAGACGCGGCCCGATTTGAGGCGCGGCGAATCAGAGCGGGCGCAGAGTGGTCAATAGCCAGTCGAGATAGCCGCGACTGGCTGCTTCAATGGGTAGAACCAGGAACTCCGGAGTCTGGTAGCTGTGCAACTCGTGCAGCCGCGCTTCGAGGGCGGGCAGTTGATCGACAGCGGTCTTGAGCAGCAGCAGCGTTTCGGTTGCTGTTTCGATCTCATCCTGCCAGCGATAGATCGACTGCATGGCGGGAATCAGCGTAGCACAGGCTGCCAGCCGCTCCTCAACCAAAGTGCGGCCCAGGCGCGCTGCCTCTTCCGGGCTAGCCGTCGTGGTCAGGATGAGGCGAACTGGGCAGTCTGGCGACGCGGCTTCGGGCATAGGCGATTCCGAATGCAGGAACTCATGGCCAGTGTACAAGGAGCGCTGAACCAAACCAGGCATTCTTCACAGCGCTGCTTTAATGACCTTCCGATAATTGTCGAGCACTCCTCTGCCGCGTTCCGTTAACCGGCAAATGGTGAGCGGATATTTTCCGCGAAAGCTCTTCTCAATGGCTACGTAGCCAGCCTCTTCGAGCTTGGACAAATGAGCGGATAGATTGCCCTGGGTAAGGCCTGTGGCCTGGCGCAGGTACTGGAAGTCGGCTTCGACGACCGCAGCCAGCAGCGCGACGATCATCAACCGAGCCGGCTCATGGATCACGCGGTCAATCCCGGCGAGTCGCTGAATCTTTGCGCTCATCTTATTCGCCGGTCTCGGCCGGCTTGCGCACAAAGAGCAGCAGCACGACGCACCCTGAAACGAGAGTCAGGAGGCCTGCAAAGCCGAAGAGGATTGCGATGCCCATATCAATAGAGACTCCGGTGAAGGCGAGAACAATGCCCGTGGCCGCCAGCACCGCGCCGCCAGCGATGAACCGGGGCAGGCGGCCAACAAACGCGGCAAACATTCCCTCGAATATACCGGTTCCGACAAGCAGCCAGTTTGTTGGCGGGAGCGATTTGTAAAGTGCGAAGGTCACGGCCGCGGCAACGGAGAACGCGATGGCAAGCACGATGCCCAACCATTTCCGGCTGACCGGTTTCAGTTCCACGTATCCAACCCTTTCGATCAGGAACTGCCTGCGGACCCACTTGATCGCCCACTGCGATCCAAGACACAACGCGGGAACCAATAACATAAGGCCCCAGTTAGCTGCCTTATAGCCGTACGATCCTCGCGGGCAAACTACCTGCAGCCACACCGTGCCCGCCATCGTAAGCAACAACACTCCAATCGCGATCTCCAGCAAACCATCGCGGTTATCCGCCTTCTTCATGAGGCGATTGGCAATTGCATCCGGACTTTCATTGAGAATATGGGAAGATGAATCTGTCATTTCCGAGTTTATCACAATCGACTACGATAATTTT
>CAZHKN010000029.1:0-18820 GCA_964532725.1 uncultured Occallatibacter sp. | reverse complement strand
AGTTTGTACTGCAAACCAGATTGCAAGCATATTGCGCCCTTTGAATTGGAATGTCAATCCTGAATGCGGAATTTTTTCTTTCGCGCCCGAAGAGGCAAACTTGCACTCTGCGACTTTGATCGCGGCGGCGTCCCGCCGGTTAAACTTGAGTGGAGCGCGATGACTGGGGCCGGTGGGCCTGAAGAGGAGATTTGCAATGGCGACAGCAATAAAGTTTGGCACCTCGGGCTGGCGGGCGATTGTGGCCGATGAATTTACCTTGGCGAATATCCGGCTGGCCGTGGCGGGGATTGCCGCGTATGTGAAGACCCAGCCGCAGCCGCATTCCGTGCTGGTGGGCCGCGATCCCCGTTTTCTGGGGGAGAGCTTTGTGGCCGAGGCGGCGCGCGTATTGGCCGGAGCAGGAATCACACCAATAATTATTCCCGAGGCTGCGCCCACGCCGGCGATTGCTTATGCTGTCCGCACGATGAAGACCTCCGGTGCGATCAACTTTACCGCCTCGCATAATCCACCGGAGTACAACGGCATAAAATTTTCTACGCATGATGGCGCGCCTGCTCTGCCTGAGGTGACCAGGCAGATTGAAGCGGCGATTGCCGCGCTCGGCGACGGCGCGAAGACTCCTCTGGCCGACCCTCCGGCTGGAGGCTTTGCGACTGCCGATGTGAAGCCGGATTTTCTCACTCGCCTAAGCGAGCTGGTGGATGTCAACGCAATTGTCCATGCCGGAATCAAGGTGGTCTACGATCCTTTCTGGGGCGCGGGGCGCGGGTATTCGTCCGATATTCTGCGTGAAGCAGGCGTGCCGATCCATACAGTCCACGACTATCGCGATGTTTTGTTCGGCGGGCACGCGCCGGAGCCGGATGATTATCTGCTCGGCGCGGCGCGGTCAAAGATGAAGGACGTACACGCCAACCTGGGCATTGCAACAGACGGCGATGCCGACCGCTTTGGCATTCTCGACCAGGATGGAAGCTTCATCCAGCCGAATTACATCATTGCTCTGCTCTTTGACTACCTGGTAGAGACGCGCGGCTGGACCAACGGCGTGGCCAAAAGTGTTGCGACAACCAACCTGATCAATGCTCTGGCTGAGCATCACAAGGTACCCCTCTATGAAACTCCAGTGGGATTCAAGTACATCGGCGAACTGATTCTCCAGGACAAGATTGCGATCGGCGGCGAGGAGTCAGCCGGGCTGACGATTCGCGGTCACGTGCCGGAAAAAGACGGCGTGCTGGCAGGGTTGCTGGTAGCCGAGATGGTAGCCACACGCGGCAAAACGCTAGCCGTGCAATTGCACGAGCTATTTAGCAAGGTTGGTTCCTACTACCCGGTTCGGTCGAATTTCCACTTGACCCCGGAGGCAAAGGCCGCGTTCACTGAGAGATTGAAGGCAGATCCCACGGAGTTGGGCGGGCGCAAGGTTAAACAGATAGTACGTACCGACGGTTTGAAGTTGGTTCTGGAGGACGGCTCCTGGGTCTGCTACAGGTTGAGCGGCACCGAGCCGGTGGTTCGGGCATATACAGAGACCCGCACCGAGCACGACAAAGCAGCGTTGAGTGCCTCCGCTGAGAAGTTTGTACGAGGATAGCGATTGATGGCAGGCGAGCATGCACAATCCGTGACGAACGCAACTGCGCCGCTACCCAAGCGGGTGTTGGAGTGGACTCTGCGCGTCTGGCGTCCGGCGGCGACAGTTGTGTTTGTTGCCTTTGCGCTGCTGCTCACCTGGCACGTAGTCAACGGCAAGAACGGCCTGACCGTATGGCACAAGAAGCGCGCCGAAGACCGCCAACTGCGCCAGGAGATTAACGACCTTCAGCAGGAAAACGCACGGCTGCGCGAGCATATCGAGCATCTTAAAAGCGACCCTGACGCAATTGAACATGAGGCGCGAGAGAAGCTGCACTACACTAAGCCCGGCGAAGTAATCTATGCATTGCCCGTCGTTCCGCAAACCCAACCATCAAATGCCGGGAAATAGCCCCGTTCGATGGGTTGCGGCTTTCTTTTTCAGCCCATTCTTCGTCTCCTGGACTGCCTGAAAACTGACTCGATTCCCAGGCATGTAAAAACGTCAAAGATTGGAATACGGAAGCACTGCGGGATGAGATTCAGAGTGCATTACCCTTCCGCGCGGTTCCTGTTACTACAGAGATATGTTTTTTAATAAAGGGCCGGAGAAAATCTCTTGACACCGCGCCACACAGATGTAAACGTATTCTATACGGTGAAATCTTACCCTGCGGATTTCTGAAATTGCTGCACACTATCAGGTGTTTGCCAGCGCTCGAGTCGAATGCTTGAGCAGCGCCTTGGCTTTGGATTTTGCCAGGGACTTGTTCGCAGGCTGGCCGCAAGGGAAATCGTCCCCCATGGTTTCCAGCGCAGAAGATCCGGCGGCTCCCGCAAGAGGCTGCCGGTTGCACTACAACTCATGTGACCTTCTTTCGGTGTTGAAGGGGACTTGTCTCCCCCTTCAACACCATTTTTCTTTGCTCAATCAGATTTCGGAGATGGATATAGACAGCTCACGCGGCTGAAGCTAAAAGTCAACATGCGCCCGCACCGAGCCAACCCAGACCGGCCCGCGGTCACGGTTGTAGCCGGGATTGTCGATGTGCTGCACATCGAGCGCGTAATACATGCCGCGCCACGCATGCCAGTTGTAGTAGCTCTCGACTATATTTTCGCGTCCGTAGTTGAGGTTGCCGTCGCCGAGAAGAAAACCCAGGCCGCCCAGCCTTAAATACTCCCGGTGGTCAGCCTTAATGGCATTTGAAACCACCGCCAGGCCGACCTTATCCACCGGACGATGCCAGCGGGTTCCAGCATAGTCCGCGCCTGCCTCAACAGTCTGATCGACCTCGGTGTAGGCGTAGGATTCATGCTGGCCCTCGTTCCATCCGAAGCGGCCAAAGACGCGTAGATTCTCAGTGACCTCCTGCTCGGCGTTATAACCAAAGCCATATTTCAGCGCGCCAAAGTGCTCATGCAGCGTGATGGTAGGAGTCGGGTCGATTCCTGCTAAATACGCTCCGACCGCCTCGCGATAAGTTCCCATGTGCGCACGGTTGGCATAAAAGAGCAGGCGCTGCGTTCCTTTGCGCCGCGGGACAAAGCTGTGGCGTAGTTCAAACTCGCCATTCTCTCCATGCGCGCGACTGAAGGCCCAGTCCATGTCGATACCGTTGGCCACGGTGGGCATGGCAAAGAGGCCATAGCGAACGCTCCACATCCTGTCGTCATACTCTGCCATGCCACCGACAGTGTATCCGCGGGTGTCGGCGGCGTAGTCCCATGCTCCATTGTTATCCACTGTCCAGTTCATGAACTGCAAGTGGCTGTCGGAACCGGGACCATTCACATCGAAGAAGTCAGGGACCGACATTTTGCCGATGCGAAACTCGACCCGGCGCAGAGGGACGCTGGGCGCCAACGCCCAGGGGCCTGGCTCCTGGCTGGTGGTCTTTTGCGTGAAGCCGACCACCTGATGAATCTCGTAGTGAGAGAGGTAAGGCTCAGAGCTAAGGTTCGGATTGCGTACCACATCCAGATTTGTAGCTCCGGCCAGTCCAAGCGCCTGGCTCAACCCGCGTCCGCCGGCGCTCTCTATGTCCAAAATCAGATCGGTGTTGTAGCGGATGGAGTGCGTTGGCCGCAATGCCGTGTATACCGTACCCAGCAGCGATGTCTTGTACTCTGCGGAGTTACGAAAGCTGTTCGTCCCTTCATAGGGTGAGTGAAAGGCCGGACGGCCTTGAAAGATAATGTTAGCCTGCCCGGAAATCCAATAGCGGCTATTCTCAGGATGCGGAGCCATCGTGACAATCGGAGCATCCTGCGGCTCGCGGCCCACCGGACTCATGTCGCTGGAGGACCGGCCAATGCCACCGTGCTGGGTGTCGTCAATGAGCGCCAGCGCCGCCTGTGTAACAGCAGGTTTCTGCTGCTTCGGCGCGGAGGGCAGTTGCCCGTCCGCGACAGGCGTTTGAGCTTGCCCAAGACCTACTACAAGCGGAAAGATCGCGGCACAAGCTACAAGGCCTGCATGTGCGAGGCGGCTGCGGAGCGGATTTTGACGGTAATTCAAAGTTGAAAACATTCTGGAAGCCTTTGCGCACGGCAGAGCCGGAGGGGCCGACGCTAGAATGGATGTGCAGCTATACCCCCACCTCCTATATACCATACCGGGGGTGGGTATAATCAACAGGAGGCTCTCGATGTCGCACCATGAACGGGAAAAAATGAAGCTTTTGCAGCGGCTGCGCAAGCTGCGCGGCCAGTTGGATGCGGTCGAGCGCTCGATCAGCGCGGGCGAGGACTGCGGCGGACAACTGATGCTGCTGGCCGCAGTTCGCGGCGGCATTAACGGCCTGATGGGCGAAGTGCTTGAGACCCATATCCGTTTCCATCTGGTGGATGGCGCTCCGCTGGATGGCACACCCGCCGGCAGCACGACACCGGAACGAGCCAAGGAGCAGATTGCTCCCGAACTGGCCGAGGACCTGATCGACCTGGTCCGCGCCTATCTGAAGTAGACTTCGCCAATCTCTCACTCCCTGCAAGTCTAGCTACCGAACAGGCAATGGATTGTTAAGGTTTGGTTGATTTGCGCCTGTTGGTCATTTGCAGCGATCAAAGAATCCCAGAATTAGGCACCGCCGAGGATGATTCAGGCGTGGCACGTACAGGGAGCCAGCTCAAGGCCCGCCTCCTGCCCTCTGCAGAAAATCCGCTCGAAATGGTATCGTTGAGAGAAGCGGAAAGGTGGCCGAGCGGTTGAAGGCAGCGGTCTTGAAAACCGCCGTACCTGTGAGGGTACCGTGGGTTCGAATCCCACCCTTTCCGCCAGCACCTGCGCCTCCTGTGCTGTAGATAGAACATTGCACGGAGCAGACGCGCTTTTAGCTCGCAAGAGGTCATTGCTTGAGCACTGAATGTATCCCAGAACAATTTCCCCTAACTTGAGCCGGAAAATCCTGTCTAATGCTGTGCATGGGCATGAACGACCAGCAAGCGGTCCAGGCAACCCTGGCGGGCGACAAAGACGCCTACAGGGTGCTGGTCGTGCGCCATAGCCCAAGCCTTTTCCGGGTCGCCTTTCGCATTACCGGCAATGAGGCGGACGCGGAAGACGTGGTACAGGAGGCGTTGCTGCGCGGCTACAGCAAGCTGGGGAATTTTGACCAGCGAGCGCAATTCGGCACCTGGATCTATCGCATTACGGTGCGCTGCGCGCTGGATCGAATCGACGCCAGCCGACGCGATGGGCGGCTGAATGGCAGGATGGAAGCAAATCAGCTGCGCGTGAGCGAGGAGAACGACCCGGAGCAGCAGGCTGTGCAAGTGGCAGACAGAACCGCAGGGCCGGAACGGTTGCTGCTCAGCGGCGAAATCGGCGCGCTACAGCAAGCAGCGCTTGGCTGCCTGACATCGATTGAGTGCGCCGCATTTATGCTGCGGCACATGGAGGATTGCAGCAGTGAAGAGATTGGCGTCACGCTGGGCATTGCGCCCAACGCGGCTAAACAGGCCGTCTTTCGCGCCGTACAGAAGCTGCGGCAGCGGCTGGCGGTCTTGAGGGCGAGCGCATGAATCATTTGCAGGACGAGGCGCTGATCGCGCATTTCTACCGCGAGCCTGCGTCCGAGACCGAAACCGGCGCTGGCAACAGATTCGCGGTGGAGAGCCATCTGGCAGACTGCGCGGCGTGCTCAGCGGCCTATGCGGCTCTCCGGAACGATCTGGCCACGATGAAGGCCGCGGATCTGCCGGCACGGGATGCGGCCTACGGTGAGCGCGTCTGGCGGCAAATCGCGCCTTCTTTGCCGGCTTATGAACCGGTAAAGAAACGCTGGTTGCGGATGGAGCTTTGGCGCGGCCTGGGCCTTGCCACGGCCTGCACTGTGATGCTTGCAGGAGCGTTTTTTGCAGGCAGGCTTTGGGAGCAGAAACACGCCCCTGTTGTTGCCGTACAGCCCCTTGCGCCACAGCCGGCGGTCAAGCAGCATGTAGTGGTGGTGGTTCTAAGCGATCATCTGGACAGCTCCGAGCGGCTGCTGGTGGAGTTGAAACATGCCGACCCCAATAATGAAGAAACACTGCCTCCGTTGCGCGATGAAGCGCGTGCGCTGCTGGCTGCAAACCGCATCTGTCAGAAAGATTCGGAGTTGAAAAACGATCCCCAGTTGGCCGCGGCTCTGAATCGGCTGGATCAGCTGCTGGACGAGATGGCAAACCGCCCGGAAGGATTAAATGCCGCAACGCTGGTCCAGTTCCAACAAGAGATGAACGCTGAGGGGCTGCTCTTCGAGGTGCGTGTGCTGCGCTCGCGCGTTGAACATCAGGAGGCGGCCAAGGCTGCTCAGTCATTGAGAGGCAAACCTCAAGGAGGCACGATATGAGATGCAAAATTGCTTGCGGTGTTGTGTTGCTCGGAACGTCGCCGTGCGTTGTTCTCCCCGGCTCTGCTCAATTCGTGCCTGCTGAAGGCTTTACCGGAGAAGGGACGGGCAGGATTGCGAGCGCGCCGGATCCGGTTCCCGCATCCGGTGGCGCGCAGAGCGAATCCGCGCAGCTCTATGCCAACGGAATCCGTGCCATCCGTGAAGGATGCTGGCACGATGCAGAGGAAATCTTCGCCAAAGCCGCCACGACGAAGGGCGATCATGCGGATGGCGCACTCTACTGGAAGGCCTACGCGGAAAATAAGCTAGGACAGACACAATCGGCGCTGGACACCTGCTACGTGCTGGACCATAACTTCCCTGCCAGCAGTTGGGTGCATGAGTGCGGCGCGTTGGAGATTGAAATTCACGCCCGCAGCGGCAAGCCAACGGAACCGAAAGCGACGGATGACGACGATCTGAAGCTGCTGGCCCTGAACTCATTGATGGCCACCGACGAACCTCGCGCACTGGGGCAGATTCAGGAGATTTTGAGCAACAGCGACGCCAGCGATAAACTCCGCAAGGAAGCGCAGTTTATTCTAGGCAATCACTACTCGAATACCACCTATCCTCAGATTGCGCGGATCAGTTTTGCCGAAGGGGATGTGCGCGTCTCGCGAGGCAAGAAGGCGGAAGAGGAAACTGGCGCGGTCTGGGAGAAGGCGGTCGCTGATCTGCCGCTCGAAACAGGCTTCAGCCTTGCCACGGGCGAGGGGCGCGCGGAGATCGAGTTTGAAGACGCATCCACGCTCTATCTCGGAGAGAACTCAATTCTGGTCTTCAATAATCTGCACACCACCAGCGGCGCTCCCTTTACGGAAGCCGCTCTGCTAACGGGCACCGTCACGCTGCATGTCCACCCTTATATTCACAACGAAATCTTCATCCTGAAGACTCCAACAGATACGCTCGTCTCGCATTATCCGGAAAAATTCTATGCGCGGATTTCCAGCTATCTGGATGGAATCGCCATTACGCCTGAATCCAGCGGAGTAATCCATCTGCCCGGACTTACTCAAGAGCAGATTGCGAGAGGTCAGACGCTTTACTACCACGATAGCAAGCATATTGCCCCTCCTGCGGACTCCAACCCGCAGGAGTTTGCCGAATGGGACAAGTGGGTTGCTGACCGCATTGCCCAACGAGCGGCGGCCAACGCGAAGATGATGGAAGCCTCCGGCCTGACTGAACCAATCCCCGGCCTGGCGGAGATGAATGGACTGGGGCACTTCTTTGACTGCGCCCCTTATGGCACCTGCTGGGAGCCGGATCACTTCCCCACCGCATCCGGAGAAGTTGAGCCTCGGTCTGCAGCAGTTCCGGAAGGTTCAGAGGCCATTGTCCGGAACCAACTAAGTGCGAATGCGGCCATGGACGATACGGTCTCAGTCGCACAGCTCAAGGGAGACGGCAAGTCTGCCGGCGCTGTATCGCCGTTGCCGCAGAGAACGCTTGTCGAGTTCTTCCCTTGCCTGCCCCCTGAGCTGCGCTTTCAATTCGCTATCGACCCGCTGACAACAAATAGCATACAAAATCTACTTCGTGGTACCTACGGTCTCCCCTATACCTGGGCCGTCTGCCACAGCGGCGGCTGGACCCGCCATCGCAATCACTACGTCTGGGTGGTCGGCCACCGGCGGCACCATCAGCTCCCAGTGCGTTGGGTAAAGAGCGGACGAACTGTAGCTTTTGTCCCGCTCCATCCCTTCGATGTAAAGGGCCGGCCGGCAGTCAATCGCAATGAAGTTGTCTTTGCGGTGAATGCCAAGAGCCGGTTGGGATTCGAGCCAATCCAGCTTGACCCGTCAAAGCCGCTCACGCTCCTCGATCAGCCACCGAGGGAGTTCCGCCATGCCGTGCTGCCGCCGCTGGCGCGGGCCGAAGAGCCGCGTTTAATGGCCCACAAGGTCGCAGAGCCGGTTGCAGGCAAGAGTGTTGAAGCGAAGGCCGCCGGGACTCCTCTCTCCTTCGACCACAAGACACAGAGCTTCGTTGCGCCCCATCAGGAGATGCGCGGAGGGCACAGCGTCACGGTGGTTGCGCCAGTGACTAACCACGGAGGCAACCTGCAATCGCACACAGGGTTTTCTGGCGGGGGTAATACTGCGCACAGCGGAGGCGGAAGCAGCAGCGGTTCACACGGAGGCAGCAGCAGCGGAGGTGGGGGTGGCGGATCGCATAGCGGCGGAAGCACCAGCTCTAGCTCAAGCACATCGAGTTCCAGCGCGGCCAGCAGCCATAAATAGCCTTATGGGCCAATCGCAATCCCGCTCGACAAACACAAGGGCCGCTTCGCTATGCGAAGCGGCCCTTGTGTTTGTGGGAGGACTCGAACTTACTTGGCTGCCACCAGCGGTTGAGTGCTGAGCGAGCCGTCCTTGTAGCCCTTGGCAATCTCCGAGATCGCGATCGGCGAGTAATCGCCTGCATGACCGGCCTGGCCAAACTGTGTCATGCGCAGCGCCACAACCTGCTTCATGGCCTCGCGTGCAGGCTTCAGATAATCACGCGGATCGAACTTCTCCGGGGTCTCCGCAAAAACTTTGCGGATGGCGCCGGTGATGGCCAAGCGGTTGTCGGTGTCCACGTTGATCTTGCGGACACCGTTGCGGATGCCAAGCTGAATTTCTTCAACCGGCACGCCCCAGGTCTCTTTCAGCTTGCCACCATACTGGTTGATGATGTCCTGCAAGTCCTTGGGGACAGAAGAGCTGCCGTGCATTACCAGGTGGGTCTTGGGCAGGCGCTTGTGGATCGCGATCAGCACATCCATCTTGAGCACCGAGCCGTCGGGCTTCTTCGTAAACTTGTAGGCACCGTGGCTTGTGCCGATAGCAATGGCCAATGCGTCGACGCCAGTGCGCTCAGCAAACTCGACCGCCTGATCAGGATCAGTGATGTGGTCAAGGCCCGATCCACCGGCTCCGTGACCGTCTTCCACGCCGCCCAGAACGCCGATCTCGCCTTCCACCGTGACGCCGCGCTCGTGCGCGTAATCCACCACCTTGCGGGTTACTTCCACATTCTCTTCAAAGCTGGACGGGGTCTTGCCGTCAGCCTTCAATGACCCGTCCATCATCACTGAGGTGTAGCCCAGTTCGATGGCGCTCTTGCAGGTCTCAAAGCTGTTGCCGTGATCCTGATGCATGGCGATGGGAATCTCGGGATTGAGTTCCGCGGCCGCCTGGATGAGCCGGAATAGATAGAGATCCTCGGCAAACTGGCGGGCGCCGCGGCTGGCCTGCACAATGACCGGCGACTTGGTTTCCTTGGCGGCCATCATGATGGCCTGAATCTGTTCCATATCGTTGACGTTAAATGCGCCGACGCCGTAACCGCCCTTGGCGGCCTCGTCGAGGAGTTGCCGCATGGAGACTAATGGCATAGTGAACTCTCCTTCTGGGATAGGTCCGGCCGCCCGTACGCTTGGCCCACGAATCAATAGAATGGGCGTTCTATCCGCCCGGCGGCAGGAATTGCAATCGTCCCTATCGTAGCAGAGACACGCAAGGAAAAAATGTGGGAGCGATCACAAATCCAAAATTCCTTCCTGCCTGATCCAGAGCGCAATCGGCGGCTGACGGGCGTGGTGAGGAGCGCAGAACTCTTGGCAGGACTCTTTGCAGAAACTCATTGGAGAGTTCCAATAAACCGAGGTCATGCAGCGGTTTATCCCCCATTTCCCTGCCTAGACTGCACCAAGGTCACAAGAAGCCATCAATTCGCCAGCTAAACCCCTAAATAATCTCTAACCATCGCCGATGCATCCTCTAGTGAGGAATTAGAAAATGCTCGTAAAGTCCGCTCCCGCATTCCTGCTCGCTTCTCCCGACTCTGCTCTCTTGGTTGCTTTGCAGCCGGCTCTGGTCGCGACCGGCGCGGTCGTCGAGGTTGTTCAATCCGC
This sequence comes from uncultured Occallatibacter sp., assembly GCA_964532725.1. Taxonomy (GTDB): domain Bacteria; phylum Acidobacteriota; class Terriglobia; order Terriglobales; family Acidobacteriaceae; genus Telmatobacter. The sequence continues at coordinate 8,452 of CAZHKN010000029.1, read as the reverse complement.
CGACGCCGCTCTGAATGCACTCCAGGTTGCCCATCCGCCTGCTTTGGCGTTGCTCGATGTGCGGTTACCGGGCATGGAGGTTGAGCAATTGCTCGCGACGGCGCAAGCCGATGCCAACGGCAAGCAATTCCCCATCGTCCTGATCTCGGATACGATCACCCCGGAGTGGCTTGACCGCATGGCAGAGGGCGTAATCGACGACCTGCTGCCGCGCGCCGCGGATGCTCTCACATGGCAGATGCGGATTGAGGCTGTGTTGCGCAATCACCGCGCGGCCCGCGAACTGGAGCTGATGCGCGAGACCGCGGTTTACAACGCGCAGACCGACCACCTCACCGGCACGTACAACCGCGAAACCATGCTGACCATGCTCTTCCGCGAAACAGACCGCGTACAGAGAATGCAGAATTCGCTATGCATGATTCTGTTGGATATCGACGATTTTGGCCACTGGAATTCGCGGCTGGGCGCAACGGTGTGCGACGACCTGCTCTGCCAGGTTGTCGAACGCACCGCGCGCATGTTGCGCAGCTACGATCTTCTTGGGCGGCCCGGCAAAGATGAGTTTCTGATCGCGATGCCTGGCTGCAGCACCACCAATGCCCTGATGCTGGCTGAGCGGCTGCGACTTGAGGTCTTTTCGCAGGTCTTCGTTGTCAACGGAGAGGCTATCCGGCTCTCTGCCTGCTTCGGCATCGCGTCCAGCAGGGGGCGTTCGCCGGTCGTTGTTTTGCGCGAAGCCGAGCAGGCGTTGGCCGCTGCGAAAGCCGCCGGGCCGGAGTCGATTCAGTTCTACGGCGAGAGCCCGGAACCCTCCAGCGCACCGGTCACGTACCTGATGCCTACGACAGGCGACGAACTGCTGGCCTGGTAATTTCTGTTCTGCCGAAATTGAAGTGTCGGAGGGGCGCTGTCTTTGGGGGAGAACGACAGCGCCCCAGCGCGGGAGGATGCGAAATACACCCGCTACTGCTTGTTCAGATCGACGTAGTAGAGATCCGTCGCCACCTGAAACTCGTCTTTACTCAACGAAGTCTGCATCTGCTGCCACTCGGTTGTCGGATGGATAACCTGCCAATGCCCCGGCGTACCCACGCGCACCGGCATCGCAAAGCGCTCCTCGTCCGCGCTCCACTTGTACATCACCATGCCCGGCGCTTCACCAAAAAGTAGTTCCAGGCGAGGAATATTCTTGTGGCGCAGATACTGGTTGAAGACCGGCGTCAGGTTCATTCCTGAGCGCTGATTAAACCACGCGACAACATCTTCAGTCAGGATGTTCTGATATTTGAAATGCTGGTAGAAATCATGCAGCAGTGAAAACCATTTGGCGTCGTCGTCAATGACGCTGCGCAGTGTGTTCAGCATCAAAGCGCCCTTGAAGTACTGATCTTCGGATGGGTCGTAATTCACGCCGCGCTCACCAATGATTGGACGCAGGTTTTCAACCTTGGGTTTGACCCCGTTGATATATTTGATCCCGTCGTCCTTGCCCCAGCGGTACTCGACATATAAACATTCCAGATACGTCGTCCAGCCTTCGTGAATCCACATATCCGCTGGGTCTGCTGCGGTGATGCTGTTGCCGAACCACTCGTGCCCGCTCTCATGAATGATGATGAAATCAAACTTCAGGCTGATGCCTACGCCGGTCCAGTCGCGGCCATAGTAACCGTTCCGGAATTGGTTGCCGTAGGTCACGGCGCTCTGGTGTTCCATGCCCGCATACGGAGCTTCGATCAGCTTGTAGCCGTCTTTCTCAAATGGATAGGGACCAAAGTAATGTTGGAACGCCTCTAGCATTCCTTTGGCTTGAACGAATTGCGCCTTTGCCTTGTCCAGATCCTCCGGCAATACATAAAAATCCAACGGCAGGCTGCCTAACTGGTCAGAGAAATGAACGTAATTCCCAATATTGAGAGATACATCGTAGTTATTGATCGGATAACTCACATGCCAGTCCCAGCGCGTGTAGCCGTCGCCGAGATCGGTCTTGTCCACAAACTTTCCATTCGATACATCGACCAGGCCGTTGGGAATCGCGACGCTGATGTCCATGCTCTCGACCTCGTCGCGCCACTGGTCCTTGTCCGGCCACCATGTGCTGGCTCCATCGCCCTCGCAGGCGGTGTTAATCCAGACATGGCCGGCGGCGTCTTTCTTGAAGGTGATCGCGCCAAAGCGACCCTGCTCCTGGGGATGGCCGGAGTAGTAAAAATCAATTGAATAGATTTTGCCGGCGCGCAGAGTCTCCGGGAAGTCAATAAAGACCGCGCCTGTATCGCGCTGATATTTGAGCGCTGTCTCGCCGAAGAGAATCTTGTCGATGTTCAGATATTCCTGCAAATCTAACTGAATGCGCGTACCATCCTCAAGCATCTTGAAGCGGATGGTGTTTTTGCCGCTGATGGTCTGCTTGCCGGGATCGACGCGAATATCAAGGTGATAGTAAAGCAGATCGTTATTCGCACGAAAAGGACCGTAGGCCCCGCGCAGCATCGTCGCTCGGGTGGGCGTGGGGATAATGGCGTCATTGGGCCGCGTTGGGGCCTTGGGCGCATCAGCCGTTGTGCCGGTAGCAGTCGCAGCCGGAGTTGCCGTCTGCGTCGTTGCCTGTGCGGTCGCAGGCGGGCAACAAAGTGCTGCCGCAACGAACACAAATGACAGGAAAGCAAATGATCGGAGCTGGAAAAAACGCATAGCGTTATCCTACCGCTCCAGACACGGTTCATGGATATTGTTTTGATAATCTGACCGCTGGAATTGACGGCTCAGAGATCAATTGGCCGCATTGACAGGCATCAGTTCAGATTCCTGGCAAATCTCTGGAGCGAGGTCAAGGAATTCCTGAAAGACTTCATTGGAGAGCAGCCGTCCGCGCGAAGTGAGGCAAATAGCGTCGCCATCCTGCGAGAGCAATCCGTCCCCAACCAGCCGCATCACCACGGCCATCGCCGAATTCGTCAGCACTGCGCCAAATTCACGCTCGATCGCGGCAATACTTACGCCCGCATTGAGACGCAAGCCGAGAAACCATGCTTCTTCGTGCTGACGATCTGCGGATAGCCATTCGGTTTCCAGCGGTTGAGGGCCAGCGAGAAATGCATTCAGGTCACTGCTTGTGGTTGAGCGAAGAACACGGCCCGCCTCCCGTTGATTTGCCGTATCCGATACTTCGCGCAGCATCGACGACGCATCAAGACCCAGGCCAAGATAGGGACGGCGCTCCCAGTAGCGCAGATTATGCCGCGAGTGAAAGCCCGCGCGGCTGAAGTTTGAGATTTCGTATTGTTCCAGCCTGGCAGACGCCAAAACATCGATGGCTCGTGTATACATTTGCGTGATCGCATCATCGTTGGGCACCAGTCCCGCGTGATAGCGCGCGCCTCCAGCAAGCATCTCGCGGCCCAGGCGTGAGTCCTCGTCTACTTCGAGCATGTAAACGCTGGCATGGGGAACACCACAGGCAACCAGCGTCGCCAGTGATTCTTCCCAGGAGACGAAGGTCTGCCCGGCGAGTCCAGCGATCAGATCGAGATTCAGGTTCGTGATTCCAGCGGAGCGCAGCCTGCGCAAATCCTGTTCGACAATCGCCCGGGTATGCAGACGCCCGCTCTCGGCGGACTCGCGGTCGATGAAGGATTGCACACCGAGGCTAACACGATTTGTCCCTGTTGCGACCAAAGCCGCGAGGGTTTCGTCGGCGATCTGCCCTGGCGCGCACTCAACAGTGATCTCGGCATCGGCCGTGAACACGAAGGCCTCATGCAGTGCGTCAAAGAGCCGGAGAAGCTCCGCAGGCGCGAGCAGGCTGGGCGTTCCTCCACCCAGATAGACGGTGTCAACGGCGCGAGGAAGCTCGACTCCCATTTGCCCGGCCCATCCAGGCGCAGCACCTAGATCTTCGATGAGGCGGTCCACATAGCGCGAATGTGCGCTGGCCGGATAGACCCCAGACGCGAAATTACAGTAGGTGCACTTGGAGCGGCAGAACGGGACCGATATATAGAGGCCAAGCGCTTTCGGGGCCGAAATGGGCATAGAACGATTGTGTCACGTCTTCGTGCACCCCATTCATCACAATACTCTCCATCGATTCCATGCAATCATTGAGAAGAGGGATACGGATTGAAGGCCTGGCCAGTGGTTGGAATTTTCTCCATGCAATTGCTTCTCACAGCCGCACACTGGTTCCTCTATTCCACTTGGATCGCCTTTCATCCAGGACTCAGCCCGCAAAGCATCCTTGCTTTGAGGATTTTGTTGACTCTGTTTGCAATCAGCTTCATTGCAGCCGCGCTTCTGAGCTTTCGTTTTTCGAATTGGGCAGTCTCGGCGCTGTACAAGCTTGCCGCCACATGGCTAGGAGCGCTGAATTTCTTCTTTCTTGCTGCGTGCCTCTGCTGGATTTCCGATTTCGTTTTGCGCATCTCGCACACGGACCCGAATCCGCCCTTGCTTGCCAATCTGTTTTTTGGCTTCGGCGCGCTGACAGCAGTCTATGGCCTCATCAATGCCCGATTTATCCGGCTGCGACGCATCGCAGTTCGCCTTCCCAATCTGCCTGAGTCATGGCACGGGCGCACCGGAATGCTGATCAGCGACCTGCATCTGGGTCCTGTAAATGGACGTGCATTCTGCCGCAAGATTGCGAAGTTGGCCGTCCGCCTAAAGCCTGAAATCCTCTTCATCGCCGGCGATCTCTTTGACGGATCTAAGGCTGACCCGGTGCCAATGATCGCGCCGCTCAAGCAGCTTGCTCCTCCGCTGGGTATCTATTACTCCACCGGAAACCACGACGAATTCGCCAACGTAGCGCTCTATAACGCTGTGCTCGAAGAAGCCGGCATCCATGTACTAGAAAACAAGAAGATCGTCATTGATGATGTGCAGATTGCCGGCGTGAATTTCGGCGATACAACCTACCCATTGCGGTTGCGAATGCTGCTGGATGGGCTTGCGCTTGATCCAGAGAAGGCAAGCATCCTGCTCAACCACGTCCCCAACCGGCTGCCTATTATCGAAGGCGCGGGTGTAGGTTTGCAGCTTTCCGGCCACACACACGGAGGCCAGATCTTCCCGTTTACGTGGTTCACGCGGCGTGCTTTCGGCAAGTTCACCTATGGTTTGCAGAAATTTGGAAATTTGCAGGTGTGTACGTCGAGCGGCGCAGGCACCTGGGGTCCGCCGATGCGCGTTGGCACTGCTCCAGAGGTGGTGCTGCTGCGGTTTGAGTGACTGCGGACAGCAAACCAGAGCTCTGTTCGTAACACCGTGCCCTGCGTCTTTTCCCAGAATGAGCTGTGTTCTTTCCTGGGAGTGTGTCCGCGTCCCCAGCCAGCCGTGCCTTTCGCTTGATAGTATTGAAGCGTCTCAAAACCTACTTTGATTCTGGGGGATCAATGAACTACTCTCTGCGCCGTGCCGGAATAACCGTTTTGGCCTTCGCGTTTTTATCGCTCACTTACCTTTCCGTTGCCGGATACGCGCAGCGGCAGAAACCAGTTAAGCCCGAAGGCCCTTGGATGGATGCAAAACTCTCTCCAGACGAGCGTGCGGCACTGGTTCTTAAGGAACTCACACTCGACGAGAAGATTGCGCTGGTACACGGCGTGGGCATGCCTACGGACGATGCGATGACGCCGGAAAATGCGCCCTCAAATCGCGGCGTTGGCTACGTTGTCGGCGTTCCGCGGCTGGGAATTCCCGGCATCGATATGAGCGACGCTGCGTACGGTGTGCGTTCCAGCGGAGCCAATGGGCGTTATTCGACAGCGCTGCCAGCCAACGTGGCCGCGGCCGCCAGTTGGGACACAGATGCCGCCTTCGAATACGGAGCATTGATTGGCCGTGAGCTGCGCGCGCAGGGCTTCAACATGTCGCTCGGCGGAGGCACAAACCTGACACGCGAGCCGCGCAATGGGCGCACCTTTGAATATCTCGGTGAAGACCCGGTTTTAGCTGGAACACTGGTGAGCCGCCTCATTCAGGGAACAGCTTCACAGCATGTGATCAGCGATATCAAGCATTACGCGCTCAATGACCAGGAGAGCGGCAGAACCGCCGTCAACATCACCGTCGGCAAGCGCGCCGCGCGTGAGTCAGACCTGCTGGCCTTCGAGATCGGCGTGACGCAGGGCCATCCTGCGGCGGTGATGTGCTCGTACAACCGCGTGAACGGCGACTACGCCTGCGAGAACAAGTACCTGCTGAACGATGTTCTCAAGAAAGACCTGCAATTTCCTGGCTTTGTTCTCTCTGACTGGGGCGGAACCCATAGTGCGGAAAAAGCCTCCGCCGCTGGACTCGACAACGAAGAACCTGGAGCGTTTTTCTATGGCGAACGACTGAAAGCCGCCGTGGAAGCCGGGAAAGTTTCTACCGCAGAACTGGATGGACATGTTCTGCGCATCCTGCGTTCGATGTTCTTGGCGGGCGTGATCGATTATCCCCGCCAGCGCAGCGTCATCAACCCCTGGACTGGCCTGGAAACTGCGCGCAAGATTGAGGAAGGCGGCATCGTTCTGCTGAAGAATGACCGCTCAGCCTTGCCTCTCGACGCATCGAAGATTCACTCAATCGCCGTTATCGGCTCGCATTCCGATGTGGGTATGATCTCCGGCGGCGGCTCGGCGCAGGTTGACCCTCCGGGCGGTAACGCCATCAAGCCTGCGGGCGAAGGCGCGACTCACTGGGGAGAAGAGATCTGGTTCCCTACTTCGCCGCTGAAGGCCATTCAGGCCCGCGCTCCGCAGGCGACGATCACATATAACTCCGGTGAAAGCGCCAGTGATGCAGCAGCCGCAGCCAGCAAGGCTGACGTTGCGATTGTGTTTGCTTATGTGTGGGAGAGCGAAGGGAGAGACCTGCCCAACCTTTCTCTGGTCGGCAATCAGGACAAGCTGATCGCACAGGTTGCAGCGGCCAACCCGCGCACCATCGTCGTGCTTGAAACCGGCAGTCCAGTCACCATGCCCTGGGTTGCGGCGCCGGCGGCCATTCTGGAAGCCTGGTACGCGGGCAGCGACGGCGCGAACGCAGTTGGCAATGTCCTTTTTGGCAGCGTCAATCCCAGCGGCAAGCTGCCGAATACCTTCCCGCTGAGCGAGGCAGACCTGCCGCATCCCACTGTCAACATGCCGCCGCCTGAGTCAGCTCATTACTCTGGACCTGATTCCCCCGAGGCATGGGCCAAGGGACTACCCGCCTTCCAGGTCACGTATGACGAAGGCGTCAAAGTCGGCTACAAGTGGTACGACGCGGAGAAGAAGCCCGTGCTCTTCCCGTTCGGCTATGGACTCTCGTATACGAGTTACAGCTATTCCGATCTGGCTGTCTCTGCGGGCAAAACCGTCAAGGCGACCTTTACATTAACCAACACCGGCCAGCGCGCCGGAGCGGAGATTGCCGAGGTCTATGCAATGTTGCCCGCAGGCGCGCAGGAGCCACCCAAGCGCCTCGTCGGCTTCAGCAAGGTGAAACTCGACGCAGGAGCCAGGCAGACCGTTACTGTCGAGATCGACCCCAAATATCTGTCGATCTTCGATGAAGACAAAGACGCCTGGAAGCTGCTTCCCGGCGATTACACGATCCTGGTCGGCGGCTCGTCGCAGGATCTGCCGCTGAAGGCGACTGTCAGCTTGAAGTAGTTAGTAGTTCGTTGGTGTCAAAATACAAGCCCCTTCTTCCGCGTGGCAACATCGCGCTGAAGAAGGGGTTTGTGTTTCCAGATTAGAGATAAACAGAAAGAATTAATCCAGCACCATGCTGAGCTGATGGCGCAGGTCAGCGCCGCGAATCCAGAAGATCACATCTGTGGCGATATTCGAGGCATGGTCGGCTATCCGCTCCAGATTGCGCGCCACGAGGATTCCGCTCATCGCCTGCTGGGTATAGAGCGGCTTCTCCAGAATCAGTTCGAGCAGGTCGGCGTGGGCGCGGCGATTCATGCGGTCCACCTCATCGTCCATCTCGCGCACCTCTTCAGCCAGCCGCGCATCTCCATCGAGCAGCGATTGCACCGCGGAACGGATCATGCGTCCGGCGGCCTGGCCCATTGCCCCAAAATCCACCGGTAACTCGACTGCCTCAACGCCGACAATCTCCTTGGTGCGCCGGGCTATGCCCATCGACTGGTCGCCGATGCGCTCCAGATCGCCGTTGATCTTGATCACCGCAAGGATGAAGCGGAGATCGATGGCCATCGGCTGCTCTTTGGCAAGCAACTCGTACGCCATCTCGTCCAGCTCGCGCTGTGCGGTGTTGATGGCCGTCTCATTCTGCTTGACGTACTTGCAGAGGCCCTTGTCGCGTTGCAGATAGGCGTCGACCGAGGCCTCGACCGCCTGCTGCGAGAGCGCGGCCATGGCCAGAAGCTTGTCCTTCAGTTCGGCGAGCTGCTGCTGAAAGTGAATCCGCGGCAAAGTTAAAATTCCTCCAAATTAAGATTGTG
>CAZHKN010000028.1:0-29526 GCA_964532725.1 uncultured Occallatibacter sp. | reverse complement strand
CTTGTGTCCACCAATTCGCCACATAGTTGATGTTGCTCTCGCTGGCGGTCATGCCTGCGGTGTAAACCGCTGTTGAACTCCAGGCTGCTGCGCACGTTTGCGCCGAGGCGCTGCTGGTGCTGCCGAGCAGCAGTGCTAGCGTAAAACACGCCGCCATAACCGAATACAATCTGCGATTCATAGTGACTCCTTTGCTGGCTCCTAAGAGCGCACTGGACCGACTTTGGCCAGTCCGGTTGGGAAGGAAAAAGGGATGTTCGTTGGTCGGAGACTGGTTTTCAAACTTCTCATCTCGCTCGCGCCGGATGTTGGTGCGCTGCCAGCGAAGGCGAATACTTGTTGGAAAGAGACGTCACGCGAACCCACTTGAATCGAATGTCTTCTTGAAGATTTACTTTTGGCGACGGAGGACGGCAAGTCGTTCAAATCAGAAACCGCTGATGAGTTAACTGTTCGCGTTGAGATTACGCTAGTACATTCAAGCAGCTCCGTGCAAGAGAAAAATGAACATTATCGACCTAAATGATCACATCTATGCGCAATAGCACCCTAATAGACCATATTCGATTTACGCAGGTGGCTTTTGCTCGAAGTCTGCTGGTATGTATTTGGTTCTAAAGGGACAGCTCGTTGAAATCGCCGGTAAAACAGCCCTAACGAAAGCGGCGAATTCTCAAGGTGTGCCGGCCGGAACGATAGAGTCCAGTGGCGTAAAGGGTGGCGCGGCCCTTGGTTGAGAAAATTAGCGCACGAATGCGAAGAAGTGGCGCGCCATTGGGGATATTCAAGAGCCTCGCGATCCGGTGATCGGCCTGAGTAACGTCAATCTCCTCGTCCGCGTATGCCAGCTCAATTCCGCACTCACGTTCGAGTGTTCCAAAGAGGGAGGCCCGATCGAGTGGAACATCGAGCATTACCTGGTATTCCTCCGCTGACAGAAAGCAAACCTCAAGAGCAGCGGGTTCATTGCCGGCTGAACGGACACGCTCGATTCTTATGAGGTTGCTATCGGGCGACAGCCCGAGCCGAGCCGCGATCTCCTGTTCGCCGTTCACGATGCCCGAAGACACAATCCGGGTGAACGGCGCTAAACCGAGGCTCGCCATTTGCTCCGTGTAGCTGAGTAGCTTGTTGAAGTGGATCTGGGGCGGGGCAACGAAAGTGCCTGAGCCATGCCGGCGTTCGACGATGCCTTCCTGAGCCAGATAGGCAAGTGCGTGGCGCGCGGTCATCAAGCTGACGCCGTGAATCCTGGCAAGTTCTCTCTCGGAGTCGACCACGTCTCCCGGCTTCAGTTCGCCAGAGTCGATCCGCACTCGGATAGCGGTCTGAATTCTCTTATATGCTGGCTCACTTTTGAGAGCACGGGTTGTCGAAACAGCTTGGTTCATAACCAATCCGGCACTGTTTTTACGATGGTTTCTATTGTTCTGCATCCGAGATACTCCAACCGAAGCAGGTCTCGCTTGAGACTAGCTGAAGACTCGCTATAGAGCACTTGAAGAATATATGAATATTTTCAAGATGTCCAAACTGCTTCGATTATCTCGATTTATGCAGCCCCTGAAGAGCAAGCAACCCCAGTAACCACCAATTGGCAACGTACCGTGTAGCCATACATACTCAGTCGTGAGCTAGCGAAGGAAGGATCAAGTTTTCCACAGAAATCCCTGTTTTCCACAGGATGCAGAACGCATTGATATGATGTCTCAGCTTTTTTCTTGACATCACAAATTTCAACTGCTATATAGTACATCAACAACTCGCACTACCCTGCCAAGTAGCACGTCAAACTGAACCAGAATTAAAGCAAACGGCAGTGAAAGAAATAAATCGGATTTCAGCCTGAGCTGTCTCCCGACTGAAGTAGCCTCACCGGATGCCCGAAACACCGGTCAGCGGGCTGATGTATTTCCGATCTGTGTGTGGAAGTGAAGAGCAATCGGCTCTTCTGGATTTTTCCAGACGATGCCTCTTCGCTGTTTCAATGAAACCAACTTGCCTCTACGTTTAGCGCACAAACACTAACCCACCTCAAAGAAAGGTGCAATGGCAATGATTCAAATTCAGAGGTCAACTGATTGCATGTCCCCGTTCCGAAGGGACAATTCATTCTTGGAAGGCTCAGCGAAGGCGTCGAGCTTCCTCCAAAGCCGTCCATTTCTGTTCGTCCTGTGTACCATTCTGTTCCTTTTCTCTTCGCTGACGGCGCGCGCGCAAGAGCTCACCGCAACCCTCAGCGGGACCGTAACGGATACCAGCGGAGCTGTGATTCCTCATGCCACAATCACGATTACACAGAACGGAGTGAACGGAGCGGGCCGCATCGTGGTATCGGACAGTGCCGGAAACTACACCGCCACCAATCTCACTGCTGGCACCTATTCGATCACCGTAGTGGCATCGGGCTTCGAGACCTACAAGGGCAGTAACATCGTCCTCAATGTCGCGGAAAAGCACGCCTTCAACGCGCAGTTAAAGGCCGGTTCCACTTCCACTACTGTTGTCGTGGAAGACAACCCAATCTCGGTTGACACCGAGACCAGCGCGCAGGCCGGCACCATCTCCGGCGTTCAGGTGCGTGAGCTGGAACTAAGCAGCCGCAATTTCGAGCAGTTAGTTACCTTGCAGCCCGGCGTTGTTAACCAGCTCGGCGATGAGGTTTCCGCGGCCAACACAGCACTTTCTGTAAATGGCGCGCGTACAAGCGCGAATAACTGGACAGTGGATGGCGCCGACATCAACGATAGCGGCTCCAACACAACCATCCTCAATGTGCCCAGTATCGATGCGATCCAGGAATTCACCTTGCAGCGCGGCAGCTACGACGCAGGCTATGGACGCTCGGGAGGCGGCCAGGTTCTGGTGGCCACCAAGAGCGGCACCAGTTCCTTCCATGGCGACGCATATGAGTTTGTCCGTAACACAGCCCTGGACGCCAACGATTGGACCGCTAAGAATCAGGAAATTGCACTCGGCCAACCCAACACGCCTCCCGTCAACCATCACAACGACTATGGTTTTACCATAGGTGGCCCCGTCTTCATTCCCAAGGTGTATAACACCGACAAGAAGAAGACCTTCATCTTCTGGTCCGAGGAATGGCGCAAGATCAATGCGCCAGGGAGCGCCACGGCTATTGCCCCCTCCACCGCGGAGGTCAACGGCATCATCCCCGACACATATAACGCCACAACAAACGTCTATACGCCGTTTTCGGCGCAGGGTCCAAATACCTGCCCAACCATGGTTTACAACGCATCTGCACACACAACCACCATCCCGAGCAGTTGTTACAGCGGCCAGCAGAACACCAACGTCTATCTGAAGAATGTCTTCACTCCGAATGCCACCACTGCAGGCGGCGCTGTCAATGAGCCTTACTCGGCGGAGGGTAACATCAGCGAAGATATCCTTCGCGTTGATCATTACTTCACTGACAAGGTTCATTTTTTTGCTCGTGGCATGGATGATGACATGCCGGTGGGCGAGCCCCTGGGTCTTTGGGCAAATGCCAATTATCCCGGACTGGTAAATACCCAAGTGGATTCGCCGGGCAAGAATGTTGTGGCCAACCTGACCTGGACCATTTCGCCGACGATTGTCAATGAAGCGGAGTTTGTCTACGCTCAAGGAACCTACTTCTCGACCATCAACCCTGGGCAAATTGCCACCTCGGCATCGGTGATGAGCGGCTTGACCCAAAATTGGGTCTATACTCCGGATCTTTACGGGAACATCCCGAGCGTGACTATTGCCTCAGGCATTACGGGTTTTAGCATCGGCTCTGCTCCGTGGCACGAGCGGAACCTTGACCGCACCTATTTCGACAACCTGTCGGTTATTCTTGGCAAGCACACGCTGCGCGCCGGCTTCCAGTTCCAGCAGATGATCAAGACGGAGAACGCCGTCGACGGGAACCCCAGCTTTACATTTCCTGATTTCGGCAACTTCCTCCTGGGCAACGTCTCAGCCTACTCGCAGCAAAGCAGCGATGTCATCCCCGACCTCAATTACATCAACAGCGAAGCGTATGTGCAGGACGACTGGAAGATTACCCATAAGCTGACTTTTAATCTCGGCGTGCGGTGGAGTAATTTTCCGACCCCTACCGACACCAAGCATACCCTGAGCAATTTTGACCCGTTGTTGTTCCAGCCAACCAAAGCACCGTCCATTGATCCGTCGACGGGTAACTTTGCTTCCGCTAGTTCACCCGCTCAGAACCCGAACGTCTACTCCAACGGGCTTATCTTCCCGACGGGAGCAACCTGCGCCGCCGCGCAAAAGATCTCCGCAACGGCTCAATGCTCGCCTTATGGCGGCGAAGTGAACCCGGACTATAAGTCCAACTTTGGTCCGCGCGTCGGTTTTGCCTACAATCCAGACGGTCGTGGAGTTACCTCCATCCGCGCCGGCTTCGGCATCTTCTACGACCGCCTTCTGAACGGCATCTTCGAACAGAATGCCTTCTACAACCCGCCGCTGGTGCAAACCGCAAGCTACATCAACGCCTCCTTTGACGCGGTGCAGGGCACGGGTGCGGCCGTGGTGAACCTGACACCCAACCCCTATACCTCGACGGGCAATCCGGCATTCAAGGTTCCTTCCTACGCCAACTACAACCTTTCCGTGCAACGCCTGCTTCTGCCCACTACGATCATTGAAATTGCATATGTGGGCAATGTGGCTCGCCACCTGCTCGGCGAGGTCGACTCAAACCAGCCCACGGTCTCCGCGCGTGCAGCGGCCAACCTGGATACAGATGTCAATGCGATACGTCCCTATCTTGGATGGACGTATGGATCTACCAGAATCCCTGAGTTCACCAACAACTACAACTCATTGCAGGTTTCTTTCAGCCATAAGGCGCATGGACTGACTCTCGGCGCTGCCTACACGTGGTCAAAGGACCTGACCACTAACCCGGCAGATCGCAAAGTTACCAGCACCGATACCTACGATCTGAAGTTGGATTACGGCCCGGCGACCACCAATACGCCGCAGGTTCTCGAAGTCAACTACATCTACGAACTACCATTCTTCAAGCAGCAGCGCGGCTTTGAAGGACATGCCCTGGGTGGCTGGGAGCTCTCCGGTGTTTCTTCGTTTGTCTCCGGCAGCTCCATCTCTCTTACCCAAAACGCGGATCCCTATGCCTGCCCAGTTTTCGAAAGCTCCATTAACCCAAATGATCCCGACAATGGTCTTTGCAATACCCAAGCCATCGCTGCGGCTCACCCCGGCAATGATTCAGTCGCGCTCACATCGGCCGGACAAGGTCAGCGCGGGTTGGGCATCACTGGTGCCCAGGGCGGCGACCCCTACGCCACTCCTCGCCTCGACCAAGTTGCCCCGGTTCACATGACCAAGTCGCATGGTGCGTGGTTCTCAACAGGCTCCTTTGCCCAAGCCGTGGGACACTTCGGCAGTGAGGGTACCGGGGCGGTTCTTGGACCCGGCTTGCAGAAGTGGGATTTCGCCACGATCAAGAACGTGAATTTGGGCGAGCACCTCAGGTTCCAACTGCGCGGGGAATACTTCAACTTGTTCAACCACCCCAACTGGGCAACGGTCGACCAGGTTTTTGAAGACAGCACCTTTGGACAGATCACCAGTACACACGAGCCGCGCATCATACAGATCGGCGCAAAGCTCAACTTCTAACCAATCAGCACATAGTTGATTTTCAAGACAGACAAGGCCGGGGCGAAAACCTCGGCCTTGTCTGTTGCATAAGTTATTTGTTGTGTGGAAGCCACTTACCGAACCATTACTTGTCCCCAGGCGCAGCCACCTCTGCCTGCGGTCTACCGCTTTGTTGAGGCGCCTTCGACATCACTTTGAGCAAACGTTCATCTTCGGCCTGGTTCAGGGTCTTGGTCTTGTCGAGTTCGGCCTTTGCCTCGGTCGTCTTCCCCATGGATTGATACAGGCGCGCTAGCCGATAGTGAGCTTTCACATCGCCAGGCTTGAGCGCAACCGCCTGCTTGAACTCGCGGAGCGCATCCTCCCGTTGGCCGGCTTCGCCGTAGACAATGCCCAGATCGAGATGTCCCATGGAGTTAGCAGGATCATTCTTTACCACTTTTTCCAGCAGTGCCCTGGCCTCTTCCATCTGGTTCATTTGAATCTCGGCATCCGCCAGATAAAGCATGGCCAGCGCGTGCTCCGGAACATTGTCGAGTTCGGCCTGAAATTCATGCGCCGCTTCTTGGGCATGGCCCTGTGTCCACAACAGATAACCTAGGGCGAAGTGAGCATTTGGCTCTTTCGGGTTGGCCTGCACAGCGGCGCGCAACTCCCGGACGGCGCCCTGCGGTTCCTTCATCTCGTCCAGCGCTTCTCCGGCCAGCACATGCGCTTCGGCTGAATCGGGATTCAGCGCGACAATTCTGTGAAACGCATCCAGAACGCACTGGTATTGCTTAGAGAGCAAACAACTGTGCGCCAGGGTCAGAAGCAGTTCCAGGTTCTGCGCGTCGCGGTCCGCAGCCTGCTTCAGATAAGGAGAAGCAGCGGCAAATTCGCCCAGTCCATAGTGCGACATTCCGATCAGGATCGTCAGTCTCTGCGCTTCGTCTGAACCTTGCGACTGCGTTCTAAGGAGCGGTTCAAATATCTGATCGGCGGGCTTGTATTCGCCTGCTTTGAAGTACGCGAGGCCTAAGTTCAATCGCAAGCCGGGCATGGCGGGATCAAGCTCCATCGCCTTGCGATAAGACTGAATCGCCTGGGTGTAATTCTGCTGACGGGCTTCGAGTAAGCCCAGATGAGCGAACGGCTCGGGATTGGTCGGCTGCGCCTGGGAAAGCGCGCGCCATGCAATCTCGGCTTCCGTAGTTTTACCCTGCTGCTCCAACGAAAAAGCAGCCTGCCTTGGGTCGTACTGTGGCAACGCGGGGAAACTGATGGCGACCAGCATCGCGATCAGCGAAAGGGAGCGTCTGCACTGAGAAATAACCTTCACATTCATCTCTGTTGTGATTTTCACTTGTCAGTGGAAGACTATGCAACTGCAGATTCAAATTCTTTATAGTAGAACAGCAGGAGCAGGATTCGCATTGCATTCAACTTCCCCAAGAGAAAGTAGAGACTATCCAGTGACGTATCTTAAGACGATCCTCCTCGGAGTGGCATTGTTGACTGTGGGAGCCACTTCGACCCTGCCCCAGTCCGCCAATCCAGCCACCACGCCTCAGACCGCGCCAATGACGGCCAGAGAAAAAAAGAACCTCGATTTCGTCCTCCGTTGGTGGCGAGAGGTGATCCAGGCGCGCCATGTCGAGTGGGCCGAAAAATACCAGGCCGAGGACTATATCCAGCACAATCCTAATGTCCCTACGGGCCGCGCCGGATTCGCCAAATTCTTCAGCAGCCTTGGGCCTCCAGTCAACCCTGTTCCCAAAAGTCTTTCTCCGGCTCCAGTTGTTGAGGGAGCCAAAGGAGACTTTGTATGGCTCGTCTTCCAACACCAGGCCAAAAACCCGCGCGATCCATCGAAGTCATACCACTTCAACAGCATGGAACTCGTCCGCATCCAAAACGGCAAAATTCAGGAACATTGGGACAGCGAGAAAAAGGAGCCGGGCTCCCCGGTATTCGTTCCCCCGAAGGCTCCCGCGCCGTCCACGTGGAATGCCGGCAAACTCTCGGCCATCGAACGCCACAATGTAGAACTGGCTACGGTGATACTCAAAGACCTCTTGCAGTATGGGCACCTGGAGCTTGCCAACAAGATCGTCGACCCGGCCTACATCCAGCACAACCCAAATGTATCGCAAGGTAGTGAAGGGTTAGTACGCTACATGAGCGGTTTTCACGTTGTGGCTGAAACGATCAAGCCGGAATGGAAGGACGCGCCAGTTTTGACTCTGGCAAGCGGGCCCTATGTATTGATGATGTGGAACGAAAGAGAGAAAGACCCTGCTGATCCAGGCAAGGACTATCTCTGGAACCACTTCGACGTCTTGCGCGTAGAGAATGACCTGCTCAAAGAGCATTGGGACGAAGAGAAACTAGTACTCCAGTAACCGCGCATCGGAGTGGACCACTTGGACCGGATTGGTGGAAGTTCCTTGGCCATCTATTCAAAAAAGGGCAGGCCGGAATGAAGCCGGCCTGCCTTCCTCTTTCAATTCAAGCGCAGGCTTTGATTAATTGAGGCCATTTCCCAATGCTTTGGTCAAGGTGCCATTGGCATCGTCCGTACTCACTGCCCAGATATAGCTGCCACCAAGGCCATTCGCCTTGATATAGGCCACCTTTGCAGCAATAGATGTTGGATCGTCGTAGTTCCAAACAGTGTTGGTGGTTGGGTTGAACGCATTCATGTCCACTCTTGTCGAATCGAAGATGACAGTGTATCCACCTGCGTTTATGGCGTTCTCAATCGTCGCGTAGGCCGCCATTCCATTTGTCTCCAGGGGGTCGCAACCAGTTGCGCCCGCCGAGCAGCTTCCAACGCCGTTTGCGTTGGGAATGGGAGCAAGTTCGGTTGCCGTCTGGTACATGCCGCCGTTTGTGGAGGTAAGTCCGCCCGACCAACCCACACCATAGCCCGGCATACCCAGGGTGTACTTGGCCGCCGGAGCGCCATGCGCGAGGTAGTACTTCACCGTGTAATCGATGGAGTTGTTTGGATACAGCGGGTTCGCTGAATCGAGAGAATCGTCATACAGCGGTGACGCCTCGTCGGTGGTCAGGGTCCAGTCGCCGGAATAGTTATAGCCGTCGACATTCATGTAATCCAATTGCGCCGAGAGGCCAGGAATGTCAATGGTGTCGTATCCGCCATCGTTGCCCGAGTCCGCTGCCGCGCCCGGAGTGGACGCACCGGCGGCCAAATCAGCAGCCACCTGATAGGTCTTGCCAGTCGATGCGGACAAGGTAGTCAGTTCATTGCGGAATTCGGTGATCAGTGCGGTAAAGCCAGCCGATTCCGACGCATTCGGGAACTCCCAGTCGATGTCGAAACCGTCAAAGAGATTCGGCACCGTCACTCCGGAGGCGATGTTGCCCTGAATGAATGTGCTAATGCACGAGCTGACAAAGGCTTGGCGGCTGGCTTGCGTAGCCGACGCAGCTGCAAATGCCTGGTTGTAGGTTGGAGGATTCCACCCGCCGATCGAGAGCAGGATCTTCAAGTTGGGATAGAGCTGCTTGAGCTGCCACAGTCCACCGAAGTTGCCCGCAAGGCCTGAGGGCAGAGCAGGCGCGCCAGCCAGAAGAGGAACGGCCTTCTGGTAGTCAGCATAAGTATCCGCCAGTTGGCAGCCGGTCGCCGTTGGCTTGGCGAACGCGTAGATCACGTGCGTGAGCGACGGAACCATGCCAGAGTTCTGCAGGTCGGATACGTTGTAGTTGGCGTAGTACGTGCTCCACTCCTCGTACCATCCGCCAACGAAGTAGCTGCCGGTGGTGGAGCTGGTGCTTTTGTAGAAGCATGCCTTAACGACACCATAATCAGGATCACCGAAGACAGCATCGGTACAGGAGGCACTGTTGGTGAAGGTCTGATAATTGAAAAGCCCATTCGCACCAAACGCGACTGAGGCGGTCCCGGAGAAGCTGCAGGTCGAGTTTTCAGGCGCACAATAGGTGTATCCCGCTGGCCCAGCCGGTGTGGTTACGGGCTGGTAGAAGCACGCCTTTACGACACCGACATCAGGATCGCCGAAGACAGCATCGGTGCAGGAGGCGCCGTTGGTGAGGGTCTGATAATAGAAAAGCCCATTCGCGCCAAACGCGACTGAGGCGGTCCCGGAGAAGCTGCAGGTCGAGTTTTCAGGCGCACAATAGGTGTATCCGGATGGCCCGGTTGGTGTACTGACGCTTCCGCAAGCAGTTGGCAGGCTCCAGGGATCTCCGGAGCCGGCTGCCCCACTGTTTCCGGCTACCGACGGATCATTCCCCTGCGTCCAGTAAGCAGCAGTGTAGTTGTTGCCATTTTCGCTAGCGGTCATGCCCTGGGTGTAAATCGCTGTCGAACTCCAAGCCGCAGCGCACGTTTGGGCTGAGGCGCTTCTTGGACAGTTGATCAGCAGCGCAAACACAAAACACGCCGCCATAATGGAATAAAATTTGCGATTCATAGTGATTCCTCTCTTGGCGCCCTAATGAGCGCACTGGACCGGCTTTGGCCAGTCCGGTTGGGAAGGGAAAAAGGATGTTTGTTGGCCGGAGACTGGTTTCAAACTTCTCATCTTGCACACGCCGGACGTCAGATGTACTGCCAGCGCGGGCAAATGCTTGACTGGAAAGGGACGTTACGCGAACCCACCTTAAGCCGAATGTTTTCTTTGAGATTTGCTTTTGGTGACTAAGGACGGCAACTAGTTCAAATCAAAAACTGCAGATGAGTTAACTGCTCTCGTTCGAATAACGCTAGTACATGCAAGCAACGACATGCAAGAGAAAAATGAATGATTTATATATAAATGATCATAAAGATGATCATTTCATTGCAATAGGCCATTTTTTAATTAGGCGGAGTAGTTTTTCTCAACAATCAACGGGCATGTAACCCGGTTCCAAAGGGACAGTTCGTTGAAATAGCCGGTAGAACAGCTACCCTCCGCTTATCGGTACATGCCGATTGAAGCCGAGGGTGAACTCTTCCAGATAGATTTCAATGTATTCCGGAGACGCGGCTCATTGATGGCCAACGCATCGGAAGCCGCGAAGCGCATGGAGAAAGCCCGCAGGATAAGAGCAACTGGTACGGAAGGAGCCTTGAATGGCGAGAGACAGCGTCATGCCGTTTGAAGAGCGGCTGACGATCCAGAAGCCCATTGGTCCACGCCATTGAATGACGTGGACCAATGGGATCTTTCCAGACTCAACTACTTACTATTTGAGTCCAGCCGCTATGGCCTTTGTCAGAGATCCATCGCGATCATCGTCATTGAGCGCCCACACGTAGGCACCGCCAAGCTTGTTTTCTCTGATGTAAGCTGTCTTGGCTGCTACGGAAGCGGGAGAGTCATAGGTGTAAAGCGTCTTGTTAGCCGGACTGTAGAGCGTCGCTCCAACTCTTGCCGAGTCGTACCAAGCGGTGAAGCCATTTGTCCCGATGAGTCTCTCAATCGTCGCGTATGTCAGGAATCCTGGTGTGAGGAGGGTGTCACAACCAGGCGATGGAGCAGCCTTGTTCGGATTCGGACAGAAACCGGATCCATCGGCTAGAAGTACGGGGGCTGGGGCTACGGCATTCTGGTACAAGCCATGGTTCACGTTTTGGACTCCAGCCCAGCCCACGGCATATAGTGGCATGCCCATTGTGTATTTGCCCGCTGGAACGCCTATCTTTAAATAAGCCTTTACAGTCGCGTCAATGTCAGGCGCGCCACCGAACGAAGGGCTTGCGGCGAAAGCGTAAAGAGAGGAGGCTTCATTCGTTTGCCTATCTTCGGGCGCGGCTAAGTCATAGCCATCGATCGTGAGAAAATCCACTTGCTCGGCGGCGGCTTTCAAATCGATATTGACGTATTTCCTCGGGTCCGCCGGTGAATCGAAGGTGAGAGTGTACTGCTTGCCCGTACTCCTCGAGAGTGTGTCGAGCTGAGTACGGAACTCTTTCAACAGGGCAGTGAAATTCTGTTTGTCTGCCGCGGATGGAAACTCCCAGTCGATATTAAACCCGTCGAACAGGCCCGGAGCGCGAACGCTGGCGGCGATGTTTCCTTTGACGAATAGATCGATGCACGAGGAGGCAAGCGCCGCACGTCCGCTGGGCGTACTTGCAGCGGCCACCCAACCAGCGGGATTGCCGGCCTGCCCCCCAAGTGAGATCAAAACTTTCAGGCGCGGATGCAGCTCCTTGAGTTGCTGGATGGCTCCGAAATTCCCATAGAGGGGAGCGGTGTAGGGCTTGCCGCTCACGCTCGGCAAGGACGCGTCCAGATAGGCTGCGGAGGGATCTTCGATAGCGCATGAAGGCGTCGAAGTCGGAGTCACATCTCCAAAAGCGTAGATTAGGTGGGTCAGTTCGTCGGCAATGCCATTCCTTTGCAAATCCGCAATCGTAAATCCACCGTAGTGGATTCCCCATTCCTCGAAGTAGCCCCCGATGACCTTGTCTGAGTGAGGCGCTTGAGCGAGGGAAGGAGAAACACATGCTAGTAAAACCCACCAATACAGAATTGTTTGAAAGAGCCGAAAATCTCTCGTCATCGAAAATATCTCCATGGTTTCGCAAAGCTCACGCTATCGGAGTATAAAACATTGCGAGGGATTGTAGACATCGAAACCCATTTCGTTGTCTACAATAAACGCATCAGCACATCTCTCTTAGTCCAACTTCCCTTCCCCAACCAGTAGCGCCAGATCAACCGGATCCCTCACGCGGCTGTTGGGATGCGAGGCTGCATGGCGTGGGCATTGACCTTCTCCGCGACATCGTGCTCTGAGACGATCATTCACGCGGGAGATGGCGCGATGCCGGCAAACCAAAGCCAATCGTTAGTGGCATTAGTGATGTTGAGCTGATGGTCCTCGAAAGTGTCCGTCACCAGCGTACGCAGGCGCATCAACTTAGAACGAGTAACGGAGCGAAACCTGTTGCACGCGTGGCTTAGTGAGTGTCGCGTCATACACGCCGAATTCTCCGCTGGTTGTCATGTTCTGTAATGAGGTGAGCGGGTTGACGTCGAAGCGAACGGAGTTTGAAACGTTGAACACCTCCCAGGAAAATCGGATGCTATTGCGATCATTTGGCTTCCACATCTTCGACAATCCGGTATCGGTGCCGAAGTAGCCGTCGCCGCGGAAGTTGTTACGCTGCCCGGCTTCGCCCGGATACGGGTTGCGCATATTCATTAATGCTTGTGCAGGATTCGCAAAGACCTGCGCCTGACCATGGTCGGTATGGGTGTGGGTTTGGATCGGCCCTGTCTGGATCATGCTGCTTTGCTCATCCCAATCGGTTCCCCAACCAGTTCCAGAGATTACGCTAAAGGGCAGACCGCTGGTCCAACGCAAAACTCCGGCAAGCTGCCAGTTTCCGATAACTCCATTCACTGTGCGGCTCGCGTTACCCAGAAGCTTCTTGCCACTTCCAACTGGAAGCTCTGCTACCCAATTTGCGCTGACAAGGTGGCGGGTATCGAAATCGGATACAGCACGATTCAATCGTGGACTCCAAGCATTGAGGATGGCGGCAAAGCTGCTGCCGGCGTTGGTGCCTGTGCTCGAGGAGAAAATAGTGCGCTCGGTATCTGACCCCATATCAATGGATTTCGAAAGTGTATAACTAAATTCCATCTGCACACCTTGATTCCTCTGTCGCCGTAGTGTAATTTGTCCGGCGTTGTAACTGCTATTTCCGATTGACGACCACGCGTACATGCTGGCATACTGGCGCGGCCAGAAGCGATTCGGAGTGCTTCCGCAGCCGGGAGTGCAGAGAATATCGAGCATGTAGAGCGACCCCGTCTCGTTGCCGGGTAGCCAGATATTGTAGATGTTCTGGGTAGCGCTCTCACCTCCTCCGGCGGCATCAGGGAACATATCTTCAAAGTAGGGAATTTTGGATACGTTAGTAACTCCTGCGTAACTCTGCTTAGATAACTGAGTGGCCGCAGAGTAATAGTCCTGACCGGATCTCGGATCGACCAGATCGAGCGGCTCGGCGAGATCGATCTGCTGTAGCTGATGACGGCCAAACCTGCCGATGTAGGCCATCTCCAGAGTAAACGCGCGGTGCAGCTCGCGTTGAATCGAGAAATTGATCACCTGCGAATACGGAGTCTTCATGCGGTCATCGAGACCGTGCGTAATTTCGAAACCCGTCCCGAGCGGATTGTTTGGCGCTAGCGCAGGATAGGTAATCGAGCTTGCAGGCACACCTGTGATGTCTGGAAGATTGTGAATGCCGGTGAAGCGCGGCGAGGTGCTCGGAGTGAGCAGGTTGGTGGGATTGGTGATGCTTTCGCTGAGTCCAAACGATCCGTACTGGTCGAAGAGATTAACAATTCCCTCACCGTGGTGGTCGTAATAGATGCCGTACCCCGCGCGGATTGAACTCTCCTCCGCTCCGCCGAAGAGTTTGTGCCAGAAACCATGCGCAACCCCAGGGGAGATTGCAACGGCGATTCGCGGAGCGAGATTTCCCTTCTGCATCGGCCAATAGGGCTTCAATCCCCGCGCCTGCCCCGAGGCCGCAAAGGAGAGATCCGGCTGCACACTATTGCCCAGCGCCGCCTGTTGTCCTCGCGTCCTGAACCACTGGTCGATATTCACCGTGGGCTGCACCTGCTGCCCGTGAATCTCGAAAGGCGTTTGCAGCAGCGTATGCCGCAAACCAATTGTCAACGTAAGACGCCGCTGAAGACGCCATGAATCCTGCAGATAATATTCAAACTCGTTGTTCTTGAATTCGCGATCCAGCATCGCTCCGGCAGGTAACAGACCCGCAGTGCTTCCACTGGAAGCAATCTGATAATTGGATTGGGTTGTCACCAAATCCAGAAGGCCTGCAAGATTGCCCATCGCGAAGTTGTAAGAGTCCGCGAAGCTGGCCGCGACCGCTGGGTATCCGAATGCAGCCGGATCGAAACTCTGCCCGGTGTTGGCAATGCCGGCATCGGCCAGCGCATACGCATTGGTGTACCCGTAGCTGTACGAGAGCGCGTCGGAGCTGCGTTGATCGAGAATCAGTCTGTAATTTGCGCCAAACTGAATTGTATGTCCTTGGCGAGTTGCGGTTACATCGTCGATGATGTTATGAACTGGGATATCTACAAGCGTGGTCCTGGTCTCGGCATGGAGCGGGCTAATATTATAAAAATTCGCGTATTGTCCCTGACCAATACCACGGCTCGCATACCCCTGGCGAATGAACCCATAATGCATACAGTTAATAAGGTTGGATGATAGGTTCCAGGTATCTCCCGCCACAAATCCCTTGCTGTTATTCGTATTGATCGCGCTGGCTGGCTGGCTGGTAAACTGTGGCACAGCGTAGGTTTTGTCGTTCTGCAGATTGCCCCGGATGAAGAGCCAGTTGCGGCGCGACAGCATGAAATCGAAGCGAGCAATATAGGTGTTCAGTGACGCCGGATTGGGAGCAGACCAGGTATAGGAAGTAGTATTCAGGCCGTCGCCTGCAGAGAGGCCGTTCGGCACGGGATACAGGTTCAGCACCGCGAGCACGTTTGGATCGACGCCCGGACCCCAGGGGCGATTACACTGACCTGAACATATAGGGTCCATGGCTGCAATCTGTGCAGGGGCGAGAAGCGTGGGAGTGCTCTCATTGACAGCCAGATACTGAATATTCCCGGCGCGCATCGCGAGCGTGGGAACAGTCATCGTCTGTTGTTGATTTTCCGCAGTTCGCTGTCCTTCGTAATTCGCGAACAGAAAAGCTTTGTCCTTCTGGATAGGGCCACCCAGCGACGTCCCGAAGGTATTGCGAGTGAGTTTGCCCGGAAGATTCGGCAACCCATCCGACAACTCTGCCTGCTTGTTGAACCAGTCGTTAGCCTCGCCCAGCGAACTCCGGTTGTACTCGTAGAGGCTGCCGTGAAGCTGGTTGGTGCCGCTCCTGGTAACCAAACTGACCTGCGCTCCAGAGGAACGCCCGCTGTCGGCGCCGAAGGCGTCCGTTGTCACGCGGAATTCCTGAACTGAATCAAGAGTGGAGCGCAGCGCACCAGTGAAAGCATACCCGCGCGCCTGATCATTGTTATCCACGCCATCCAACGTGATATTGCCCTGATCGGAACGGCTACCGCTCGATGTTCCGCTGCGGCTGTCGTGACTCTGATCGTTCCCATCGCCCAGATACAACACTCCAGGTTGCAGGCTAAGCAGGTCCGGGACGTTGCGTCCTTCGATGGGCAGCAATTGAATGGTTGTGCTGTTGACCGCATCCCCCATGCTGGCATCCACAAGATTCAATCCTAGCGCTTCGCTACTCACCTGCACGATCGTTTGGACCGCCTCTACGGAGAGCGAAAAAGTTTGCATAGCCGGTTGATTGACCAGCAGTTCGGCAATAGCAAACTGCGCTGCAAATCCTTTTGCCGTAACGGAGACGGTGTAGGTTCCGGCGGGAACTCCTATAAAACGATATTCGCCCGTGGAACCTGTCGAGCGTGAGGCCGAGAATCCAGTAGCCGGGTTCTTCAAAGTGACCTGTGCGCCCACAACGGCTGCGCCGGAAGAGTCGGCCACATCTCCACGCAGGGAAGATGTGGAACTCTGGGCAACCATGACGACCGCTGAACAGAGTAGCCAATAGACAGCAAGCAACAGGCATTGCCAACGCATTTAGACTTACTCCTAACTTGACGGCACAAGTTGCATAACTTCCTTCAACGCACGCACTAACAATTCATTTTCCTCGCGCGCGCGCACACCGATGCGAAAGTAATGTTCGTCCAGCCCTTCAAAGTTCGCACAAGAGCGAAGGACGACGTGATGCTCGATAATGAGTCGCCGCCAGAACTCAGCGCCGTTGCGGTTTTCATCGATTTTTATCAGCAGGTAATTGGCCGCACCGGGAAAGACACGGAGTCCCAGTGCTTGCAATTGTTCCATTAGCCAACCGCGCTCAATTGCATTCATCGCGCGAGTCTGTGCAATTGAAATCTCATCATGGAGCACCATCCGAGCCGCTTCAGCCGCGATCGAACTCACTGGCCAGGCGGGGATGCATGATTCCATCGCAACGCGCATCTTCGGGCAACTAACCGCATATGCGACGCGCAATCCGGGCATCGCGAAGAACTTGGTCAATGAACGCAGAATGACCAGGCCAGGAATGTTCGCGGCCCATTGTGAGAGGCTCTCTTGGCGAGCGTAGTCAATAAATGCTTCATCGACAATAGTGGCTGCGCCTTGTGCGGAGACTCCCTCATGCAACCGAAGCAATTCCTTCGCAGGCATCAGCCGTCCCGATGGGCTTTGCGGATTAGCCAGCAACAAGGACTGCGCGCCAGTAGCTTTTATCTCTGCGGCGATCATGTCACTATCCAACAAGAACCCCGTCTCCTGTGTTGATGAGAATGTGAGGTATTCCACTCCGCATGTGTCAAGCACCTTCCGGTATTCAGTAAACGCAGGAACCGGAACTAGGCACTGTTGCGGTCGAAGCGCACAGAGAGCGGCGCCGAGTAACGGCATCACACCGCTGGCAATGCTAATGGCCTGAACATCCACTTGCGCGTAGGCGGCAATTGCCTCTTTCAGAGCGATATAGTGCATATCTGGATACACGGTCAGAATCGTCTGCGCACGGAGTGCGTCGCAAAGAGCTTTGACAACAAGATCGGAAGGCGAGTGGGGATGAATGCTGGCGCTGAAGTCCAGCAGCGATGCAGCAGGCACATCGAACTCTTCGGCCAGTTCGCGCAATTGCCCTCCATGCGCTGGCAAAAAATCTTCACGCATATTTCTTCCTCGACACAAGTAAGAGCGCTCCGCAAAAGCCGAGCACAGAAGCCAGGCCGACAGCCTTCCATGCTTGCCGCGCGTCCTTGCGGTTTGGCAGCGGGAATTCGTCCCCCAGATGCGGAGAAGCTATCACTTTCCCCCCGTACTTGTTCGTCCCACCAAGCCGCACGCCGAGCAGGCCAGCCATCGCCGCTTCCACTTGCCCCGCATTTGGACTGGCGTGTTTGTTGCCGTCTCGTAACCAGATCTGCGCGGCTCGAGTTCCGTTGGTCTGGCGAAGAAATTGTGAAGAGACACAGAGCAGCAGCGCCGCAATGCGCGCGGGGATGTAATTGGCAACGTCGTCCAGGCGCGCAGCGACTCGGCCGAAGTAAAAATACTTATCGTCTTTATGTCCAATCATCGAATCGAGAGTATTGACAGCCTTGTATGCCATCGCTAGAGGTACACCACCAATCGCCAGATAGAAGAGCGGCGCAATCACGCCATCCGACAGGCTTTCAGCAAGTGTTTCCACCACGGCGCGGCAGATTTCCTCTTCGCCGAGTTCATCTGTATCGCGGCCAACAATGCGCGCAACCCGCAGGCGCGCTCGCGACAAATCGCCGTCCTCCAGTGCTTGCAACACCGCGGCAGCCTCGTCGAGCAGGCTGCGCGTGCTAAGACAGGTACTGGCCAACCAAACCTCGGCTGCTGCTGCGACTGCCGGATTGTTGCCCCGCAGATGCTTCAACAACGCGTATACGCAGAGCGCAGAGAGAGCAGGCACACCCGCTGCGACCAGCGCGCCTGCTGCCAACTCATAGGGCTTTCCCGAACCGCGACGGCGAAGCGTACGCTCTGAGGCGTCGATGCTCCAACCAATCAGCCGCACGGGATGCGGCAAACTTTCCGGATCACCGGCACACCAGTCTAGCGCGTAGGCGGCCGCAAATTTTCCAGCCTTCATCAAGAGAGCCTCTCCTCGGCATAATTCGCAGAACTGTTCGCGTAACGCGGTAAATCAACTATTGCAAACACGGCTTCGAGATCAAGGGCATCGGCGACCGCATCGGCAAGCCGATCCAACTGTTGGCGGCGCAACTCACTCCACGCGACAAGTCCTGCCGGTGCGTGCATCTGAAGTGCCGCGCGCGCTGCACACAGGAATACGTGGCGGAAGGCGTCGCCATCGAAGAGCCCATGCAGATACGTGCCAAAGATATGCCCGTCACTAGAGACGCATCCATCGGGCAGAGTCTGAGCGCCATCCTTCTGCCGCGCGATGAATGCAAAGGCCGCCGGCTCGCCGAGACACACTGTTGTGCCTAGGTGAATCTCGTAGCCGCTGACCTCGCAGGGATTGATCGGCTGTCCGAAAAGCAGACCTGTGCCAAGTCTCCCAAACGCGGAAACGGTGATCTTATCGCGCGCCAGGATGGTTCTAACGGGCAGCAGATCGAGTGCTTCTTCGACTCCCGCACGTTCCATTCCGTGAGGATCGAGAATCTCTTTGCCCAGCATCTGGAACCCGCCACAGATGCCAACAATCAGTCCCCCCTTGTGTGCGAATTCCTTGAGCGCAGGCTCGAACCCGCACTCCCGTAGCCATCGCAGATCGTCGGCCGTCTGCTTGCTGCCTGGCAGAATGATGACATCCGCTAACGCCATGCTGCCTGGATCGCGAAGGTGTCTGAGAGCCACTGAGGGTTCGGCATGAAGCGCGTCAAAGTCAGTGAAGTTGGAAATCGATGGAAAGGCTATGACGCCAATGCGCAACCTCCGCGCAGGCGCGGTATCCTCTGTCCATGGTGTTTCAGGGCGCTTGTCGAAGCCCACGCTGTCTTCTTCGTCCAAGGTCAAATCGGCGAGATACGGAATCACGCCCACGCAAGGCTTGCCCAGGCGTTGCTCGATCATTCGCACGCCGGGCCAAAGCAGTGATAGGTCGCCGCGAAACTTGTTGATCACGAAGCCGGCAATCAAGGCGCGCTCATCGGGGTCCAATAGTTCACAGGTTCCCAGCAAGGAGGCGAAGACGCCGCCCCGGTCAATGTCTCCTACCAGCAAACATTTCGCATTCGCCATCCTGGCCATGCGCATGTTTACAATGTCAGTCTCCTTAAGATTGATCTCTGCCGGAGAGCCGGCTCCCTCCAGTACGATGACATCGTTTTGCGCTGCGAGGATGCGATAACTCTCTTCCACGACAGGAAGCAATTCGGCAACACCAACTTCCTGATAGTTGCGCGCATCGAGTTTGCGCCACACTTTGCCTCGCACTACGATCTGCGCTGTGGTATCGCAACTGGGCTTGATGAGAATCGGATTCATGTGCACAGACGGGGCAACCCCCGCTGCCTCAGCCTGCAGAGCTTGTGCGCGCCCAATCTCGTATCCGTCTGGGGTAGCTGCCGAATTCAATGACATGTTCTGCGATTTGAATGGTGCTACGCGATAACCCGCGCGCGCAAAGATGCGGCACAGCGCGGCAACGGTGAGCGACTTGCCCACATGCGAAGCGGTGCCGAGCACCATGATGGCCCGAGCCGTCACTGCGCAGCCTCTCGCGTAAAGCCGTTCTGATGGCCTCTCACCATGCTCGCGACCATCGCGGACCTGCTTTCGTCTCGTCGCGCAAACGGGAGTCCACTCCGCATTCGAGTTCGATCTGACGCGCAAAGAGCCAGATCAGATCGGAGAGGCGATTGATATAAGGAAGCGCCTGGGGATCGATTTCAGCCCCGCTTTCTATGAGCCGAACGACACATCGCTCCGCACGGCGGCACACGGTCCTCGCGACTTCAAAGGCAGCGGACTCGGCATGTGCCCCCGGCAAAGACCAATCGGAAAGAATCCCCTCCTTCGCTTCGATTGAGTGAACCATCTCAGTGAGTATGTCCACATCCGCAGCAGAGAGCAGGGGGCGCGCCTTCCTGCTTTCCGGCGGAGTGGCGATGGATGATCCAACGCGGAACAGCGTCTTCTGGATGTTATGGACCGCCGCGCATAACTCAGGATTACCGCAGATGCTTCTTGCGAATCCCAACGTTGAGTTCAACTCGTCCACCGTTCCATACGCCTCAACGCGCAAATCCGCCTTGGAAACGCGAATGCCTCCGGCAAGGCCCGTCTGGCCGCCGTCTCCTGTTTTAGTAGCGATACTCATAAAACCTCCTGCAATTGCTGCATGGAAAAAGCCATACCTTGTCGTGGCAACGCACGGCAATAGCGCACCGTAACCTCATTCGCCAGAAAATCTGTCACCATCGGGGGGTGCTGTGAAAACAGCACCCCCTGCGAGAAGAACCGGCTACCGACAGCACCCAACTGGGCAATAGATTCCGCGTGGATAACTACGCACGGAACCAGGAACACTCTTTGCTTCAACAATCTGAAGGACCGATGATACCCGTCCCGAAGAAACCATCGGCCGCGATAAGACGCGACCTCCATGAATGGGCTTCTGGCAACTGCATGGAGCGGAATAGTAATATCGAGTAGTTGCGGCCATGCTATCTCCCGATCAAAGGTGCTGCTATCGGGATGGGTGAAGCCAATCCTTCGCTGGAAGGCGATGAGCTTGCGCAGATCGACGACGGAAAGTTTCCATCGAAGGCCATCGAACTCTCCGCTCAACTCAACTGAATCCTTGCGGGCTGCAAGCGTACCGGCGAGTTCTTCTGTTTCATCGACAGCGATGGCTGACTCAGCCAGATAATGTGGACGCGTAGCTACCTGGCGATGCGCATGAGACGCTGCACTCCGCAATTGCTCCTCTCCAAACAAACCGCGATCAATCGGATGATCGAAATCCCATGCCGCCAGTTCCCGTATTTCGAGATATTGCGCACTCACGGCAACACCTCGCAATCTTGCGCTCGACCGGAAACAATGACCGTTGAGCAATATGGCTCTGTCTTTGCCCATGCCTCTTCCTCAGAAAATCCGAAGAACCCGGTAAGTCCGTGGCGGATAACCCCACGATGCGCGACAATAGCTGTCGTTGTCCCTGCTGTTGCTTCAAGCAATGGCAAAATGATGGCTTCAATTCTTGCCGTGAACTCCGCGTATGCTTCTCCGCCGGGCGCGCTCCGCATAGGGAATTCTCGGAGCCATAGATTTGCTTCTTCGGGATACCGATCTTCAATCTCTCGCCAATGGAGGCCCTCCCAAAGGCCAAAATCGATCTCTCTGAGTGCAGGCAGATAACTGACGCTTACACCAACGCGCTCAGCGATCACTGCTGCCGTTCGCGATGCGCGGCGCAGATCGCTCGAATAGATGCGCTCTATACCCAGCATTGCAGCTTCTTCTGCAACACGAATCACTTGCTCCTCGCCGGCCAGATTCAGGTCGGGATCGCTGTGGCCACAGAACCTGCCGACCATATCAGTTTCTCCGTGGCGAATAAAGACAATGGTGTTCATCCCTGCCAAACCCCGCATAGGTAGACCGCCAGCAAGGTAATCTGGCTGGTCGCACCAAAACAATCGCCCGTGATGCCGCCAATGCGATGCTTGTAGTACAAGCCGCTGAAGAGCGTCACTGCCGATGCAGCGACAACTGGCCAAATCGCCGACAGGCGCAACAGCAAGCCCACGACACCAAGGGCAATGAGCGTCCCTACTGCAAGAGAGATGCAGGATATGCGGCGGGCTATGCGGGCACCCTGCCCTCCCTGCTCACGCGCGCTCGCAAGAGCTGCTCCCAGAGGAAGCATGACCCAGCGGCAGAGAATCTCCCCGGAGATTACATATTGCACAAAGCTGGCGGCGGGAAGATACGTGAGCAGCAACACTCGCCCTCCCACGGAGAAGAACAATGCAAGTGTTCCATAACTACCGATGCGACTGTCCTTCATAATTTCCAGGACCTGCTGTCGGTTCCATCCTCCGCCGAATGCATCGACTGCATCGGCAAGTCCATCTTCATGCAGCCCTCCGGTCACCAGCGCAGAGAAGAGCACAATCAAGAACGCGACTACCACGACGGGAAGGTGCGCAAATAGCAGGCGGTAAAGTCCCGCAGAGCAGACTCCCAGGGCAATACCAACTAAAGGAAAGTACATCGTAGCGCGCGGCAACGCGCCCGACTGGTAATCAAGCCGGTTCAGAGGCAGACGGGTCAGGAACTGAAATGCCGCTGCGATGTCCTGAAAGATCCTGCTCATTCGTTTGCCGTACTCACTCCCGCTGATGAAAATGTGGCCATCTCGGTCAGTAGCCGGACAGAAGACTCGATCATCGGCATGGCCAGAACCGCTCCCGTCCCTTCCCCCAGCCTCATCCCCAGCTTGAGAATCGGTGTCAGTCCGATATATTGCAGCAGGTGCTGGTGCCCAGGTTCTTCGGAGCAATGGCCTGCGAACAAATATCCGCTGATTTCAGGGGCAATCGCGTACGCAATAGCTGCCGCTGCGGTGGAGATGAAACCGTCGCAAACAATCGCCATCCGATTCGCGGCGGCGCAGAGAATGAAGCCCGCCATGGCAGCGATCTCCAACCCGCCCACGCAGCGAAGAATCTCCAATGCATCTGGTTTTTCAGCTGATGCGCCGAAGTGCCTCTCCAGTGATCGCCGGAGCACATCAAGCTTGCGGTTTCGTCCATCAAGATCTAACCCCGTTCCGCAGCCAGTAACTTCGCCGATCGGCAGCTTCGTGAGTAAGGCGGTAATTGCGCTTGCGGCTGTCGTGTTACCAATGCCCATTTCGCCAACGGCCACCAGTGTTTGTCCCTGGTCACTCGCGGCTTGCGCCAGATGAATGCCGGCATTGAGTGCGGCGATGAGGTCTTCCTCTGTCAGCGCAGGTTCATGCAGCATATTCCCCGAGCCGCGCCGAACCTTCATAAGGCAGAGTCCCGGTGCGGGTTCGAACTCCGCATCAACACCCACATCCACGACTGTCAGTTGCGCATCGTGCAACCGCGCAAGCACATTGACTGCCGCGCCGCCTGCCACGAAGTTATGCACCATTTGCGCCGTGACTTCGCGCGGATAGGCACTCACGCCTTCCGCAGTCACGCCGTGATCGGCGGCAAAGACATATATGGCCCGACGCAGTGGAATTGGAATACGGCCAGAGAAGATCGTGAAGATCTGTGCGGCAATTGCCTCCAATTGGCCGAGACTGCCAATTGGTTTGGTCAGGTTATTGAGTTGCAGCTGAGCTTCGGCCAGGTAGCGAGGATCGATCGGATCGATCTCCGCGACCGCGCTCGCCAGGGATGGGAAATAGATCTGAGTCATACGGTGTACTCCATCGGATTGCGCATCCGCTCTAGCAATCGGGGACGATGATGCAGCTGGCAGTTGAAAGCTATTTCAAGAACCTTGGGCCGCAACATTTCATCAGGTGAACCCTGCCGTATTGGCTCACCCGGACTCATCAGCCACACGGAAGCAAACGTTCCCTCAATCAACGCAAGATCGTGCATTGATGCGACGATGGCAATCCCCTCACGGCGCAATAAGCAGATCAGATCAACGATCTCGAACTGACGCCCGATATCCAAGTGCTGCATAGGTTCGTCTAACAGTAGCAACTGCGGCTGCTGCGCCAGGCCGAGCGCGATCTTCACGCGCTGGCGTTCGCCGCCGCTGAGCTGGTTGAAGACACGCGAACGCAACGACCATGTATCTGTCAATTCCATGGCTCGTCGCATCGCCTCATAGTCCCCGGCGCATAACCCGCCAAACATCTTCAGAAACGGAGTACGGCCCTGCTCCACAAACTCTTCGACAGTGAATGAAAACGGAACCTCGACATTCTGTGGCACGAACGCCACCGATCTGGCAATCTCCCGCTGTTTCAAAAACCGCAAATCTCTGCTCTTAAGGCGCACTTCTCCACATACAGGAGCGAGCGTACCGGCCGCCAGTCGGAGCAACGTCGTTTTGCCGGCTCCGTTTGGACCCACCACGGCGATGCATTGGTTCTCAAAGACACCGGCATCGAGATCCCTGAGGATGTTTCTATCTCCATAGGAAAAACCCACGCCCGCGAACTCAATCAGAGGCTTCATAACATCACCTCCTGTTTGGTCTTGCGCAAGAGGTACAGAAAGAATGGTCCCCCGATGAGAGCGGTGAGTACGCCCACCGGCAACTCCGCTGGAGCAATTGCGGCGCGCGCAACAGTATCGGCCACCAACAGAAAAAGCGCGCCAGTCAATGCCGTAGCCGGCAGCAACCGCACATGGTCAGGTCCCAGAACCATGCGCAGCATGTGCGGAACGATCAGCCCCACAAAGCTGATCAACCCTCCCAGAGCCACGGCCGCAGCGGTTAATATCGATCCGATCACGATGACGGCAATGCGCGTCTGTTGCACGGAAAGACCAAGGTGCGTTGCATATTCTTCGCCGAGCGCGAGTGTGTTCAGGTTGCGCGCCAGCGGAACCGAACCTGCAAGCCCAATAGCCAGCATCAATGTCACAATCGCTAACTGCGGCCATGTCGGCTGAGCAATGGTTCCATGCAGCCACGAGGCCAGCACGCGCATGCCTGTCCCGAAGTCGCGGTCCAGCACCTCCAGAAAATACGAGGAATAACTCAGCATGGTGCTCACCGCAAATCCCGCCAGCAAGAGCGCCACCACCGGAGTGCGGCCGTCCACGCGCGCCAACCAATACACCAGAGTGATTGAAGCCAGAGCGCCCACAAAGGCCAGCAGCGCGGCTGTTCCGAAACCGGCCACAGAAATTGGCGGCAGCAGAAAGACTCCAATCGAAGCGCCGAGCACTGCCCCGCCCGAAGAGCCGATAACATAAGGATCGGCAAGGGGGTTGCGGAAGAGGCCCTGAAACAGCAAGCCGGAGACCGACAGTGCGCTACCCACAAGAAGGGACGCCACAATACGCGGCAGACGGATCGTGAAAAGGATGATCTGCTGATCGGTGGAGAGCGAATCTCCACCGATTAGTTGACGCGCCAACAAACCTATCGGAAGATGCACCGCACCGATCCCCGCGGCAACCAGCACCGCAAGAACAAGCGCGGCAGAGAGCACCGCCAGCAACCACGGCTTGTGCTTCTGTGCTCTCTCATAGATCGTGCCCTCCACGGTCACTTGCCCCGCCAAGATTCGCCTCCAAGAGTGAATTTCATGCCGAGCCGGAACATGAACGGCAGCGACGGATAACCGAATGCCTCGCTGTAGTGCTCATTCAATATGTTCTGCGCATTTGCTTCAACAGAAATATGCCGGTTCGCTTGATAACTGGAAGTCAGATCCAGCCGCTGGTACGCGGCGTCCAGGTTCCGATTGGGAAGGAGCAGCGTAGACAGGAAATTCGCGTCATATTCCAGGAAGTCGCTGTCATCGCGTTTGCTTACAAATGTACCGCGAAGGCTGGCGAACAGTCGACTGTGATGGTAATCCGTTTCGACATAGCCTGTGTGTGGTGCGATACGAAATGGACGCGCGCCTTTGAGCGGAGAATAAACCCCTATAGGGATGTTCGGAAAGTTTGGGTTACTACCCGACCCCACTCCGCTTCCATTCGGTCCAGTTAGATTGTCGCTAGTGAAGGAACGCTGAATGGTTGCATCGGTGTAGGTGTAACCACAGCGGGCAAAAATATTTCGTACGACCTGGTATTCGATTTCAGTTTCGATTCCTTGCGCGCGATATACGAGTGAGTTTACCGTCGCACCGAATGGCAAATCATCGACAATCGAACTTGGCGCCCCGAGGTCGATGAGACCTTGCTGAGGAATATACTCAATGCCGTTGGCGAACTCATTGTGAAAGAGCGTGAGGCTCGACCGGCTTCGCCCATTGAACATCAATTGATCGACTCCGCCGTCATACGACCTAGAATTCTGAGGGCCGATAGGAGAAATACTTGGGACGAAATTATGGATTGAATTGAGTTGATCAAAGATAGACGGATCCTTGATACCTTCACCAAAGCTGGCGCGCAATTTTGTGCCGCTGAATAAATTTCCATTGCCACCCTGCCTCACCTGCCATGCAAGCGAAGCTCGCGGCGTGCCCGCAATTCCATAGAGACCGTTGTCTTCCAGACCGCCGCCCAGTGTATAGAACAGGCGGTTGCGTATGTCCCCCTGAAGTTGGAATGTGTAACTGTAATTGCCGCGCTCAACAGAATCAGGTTCTGTTGTACCTGAATATCCGCGTTCATCTTCATAGCGAAACGCCACCAGTCCGAGAAGATGTGGATTCAATCGGTAATCCGACTGTGCGTACACGAAGTCTTTATCAGTAGAACCTGGGTAATAATACGGACAGACTGGCACATTGTTTACGTTCAACGGGCAATCATTGAACACCATTGCCTGCCCACTGACGGTATATCCATTGGCTCCTTGAATGGTGACAGGGACTCCCAGTGTATAGCCCGACTGCGGTGTTCCTTCCAGCGCAAATTGTGTGTACTGTGATCTCAACCGCAGGCCTCCGTAACGTAGAAGATTGTGCCAGTTGAGTTTAGTCTTGTCTTCCAAGGTCACGCCGAAGTAGGCGTCCTCATCGGCTTGTTCGGCGTCAGTTGGAATGCCGTAAAGCTGAATTGCTCCAGGCGCTCCGGATGCAATGCGGTCATGATGGATCGTGGCGCGCACGGTCGAAGTGGGAGAAAGCGCCCATCCGAAATTCCCAACGAAGGTGCCGTTGTGATACTCGTCGTCTGCAATCGAATTGCTACTGCTGAAGCGCGCATAGTCGGAGAAGTAATCGAAGTGTTTGTGCTGGCCGCCCATCGAGCCTTCCTGACGATAAGTGCCGAAGTTACCCCCATCGACCAGATAGGTAAAGAGAGGCTGCGGCGTGCTTCCTCTCGTCGTCGTCATGCTGATCACGCCGGCCAGAGCGTCCGATCCGAAAAGTGCGCTGTTGGGGCCGCGCAGCACTTCTACTTGCGCTACCGCCGCGCTAGCGACATTGGCAAACTCAACAGATCCTCCAATATCGTTCGCCGGAATCCCATCGATGAGAACCTTGTTCGCATCGCTGCCGCCGCCACGGATGAAAACAGAAGTAGTTCCTCCCGCTTGCCCTGTTTGCGTAGCCTGCAATCCGGGTACAAGCCGCAGCCCCTCCTGAATGTCTCGCGTCCCCTGGTAGCCGGATGCATCCAGGATGGTCACGGCCGCTCCCAACTGCGCTTGGGGCGTGGGAGCGCCCGTCGACGTCACGGTAATCTGCGCGGAAAGAGATGCGATCTGAAGGGCAATATCCACGGTAAGGTCGTGGCCATCGCTGGCCGGATCAAGCGCCTTCTCCGCGGTACCGAATCCCGAGGCAGAAACGCGCAGCAGTAAGTCGGAACTGGCTGTCCGCGTAATCCGGTACTGTCCTTTTGCATCGGTCGTCACTGAGGCAACCGGCACACCGTTTTCAGTCAGCTCTACTTTAGCGTTTGGAATTACTGCGCCCGACGGATCGGATACAGTACCGCGAAGATCAGAAATTGGTGCTGCATGTACTATGACGGTGGAAGCAAAGATGAAACTGGTAGTCCATCTCAATAGGTAGAAGCGCAAAAGTCGAGACATCGTTTTCCCCTCGGAAGAAATCAGCCGGACCGGTCTCCTGACTCGCGTCTCAACAGCAAACGGCTGCCTTCCCGGAATCTTCTCCAGTGGCAAACAAGCCGCGCCTCTTCGCTTACAGTTACGGGGTAGTGGCGGATTCGCACCGCGCTTCCCGATCATCCAGGTGTTGGTTACGGATCGAGATGGAGCGTCCATCTCACGGATGAAGTTCTTCGGCTAGTTCCTCCAGTGCATCGAAAACAACCGGGCAAGGGAGTTCGATGCGATCGTCTATGTAAAAAATCCGTTTGTTTCGGATGGCCGGCAGGTTGGACCATCCGGGCCGGCTAAGAATCTGCTCCGTTGACATTGCGGAGTTCCTCACAAGCAGCAGCGCCTCCGGCGCCCGAACCATCACTTCCTCCAAACTGATTTGCTGCCAATCATGCGGCAGGTCGCTGGTCACCGAGTGGCCGCCGGCAATCTCGATCAGTCCGGTGAGGAAAGCATGTTTGCCGATGGTGATGACCGGGTCGAAGCCCTCAGGCATGAGGAGGCTCACCACCGGCTTGCCGCTTACCCGCTGCCGCACCGCCGCCTCACGCGCCCGCAGCCTGCCGATCAGTTCATTGGCGGATTGCTCCCGGTTGAGCGCTTGTCCGATGCTGGCGAGCGAGCGGTAGATGTCGTCAAAGTTGTGCGGCGCTACCATGAAGACCGGAATGCCGAGCTTTTCCAGGCTCGCCATGGTATCCGGACTGTTCATGTCGGCGTCACCCAGCACCAGGTCAGGATGAAGGGCCACAATGGTTTCGATGGAAGGCGTGAGGGGCAAGCCAATGCTGCGGTTAGTTCTGGCCTCCGCCGGGTATTTCGTGTATTCCGGCACGCCGATGACATCCGTTCCGGCTCCAAGCGAATACACATCGTCCACTACGCTGGGCATCAGGCACACAACCCGATGAGGATGCTCCGGAACCTGAACGGTTCTTCCCAGCTCGTCTCGAATCGTGCGCGCACCGCAGGGAGGAAGGGCTATCAAAAAAATCAGGATTGCGCTCCACGGCTTCATACGGGCGCCTCCTCGGCCTGCGTTTGGCGCGCGGCGTCAGCGAGCGAAGCGGCCAGCGCCGGATTCGCGCGGAAGTGCAAATGCACATAGCTGGCCAGCAGATTAGCGCTCGAAAATCCCTCCAGCTTCTCGCTTCCAGAGAGCGAATATTTGAGTCGATATGCAGCGGGCGTCATGCTGCCAGCTCGCAGGCGCGAGCAGTGAAAGCTGTGTCCGCGTACCTTCGTTCCCTTGCTGCCGAGCACACAGTCCTCGATGAAAGTGACGTCTACATAGCCGAAGTCGACCAGCCGCCGCGTCATTTCGAACTCCAGCGGCAGCACCCCGGCCATGGCGTGGTTTCCCCCGTCCAACAGCGCGAGCGACTGGCCCAGATAGATCATGCCGCCGCACTCCGCGTACACCGGCTTGCCCTGCTCGGCGAAAGCGCGAATATCGGTGAGCATTTGAGTATTGCGGCTCAACGCCTCTGCGTGCAATTCCGGGTACCCGCCGCCGAGATAAAGGCCGTCAAGGTCTCGCGGAAGACTCGCGTCGGAGAGCGGACTGAAGAAGACAATCTCGGCGCCATT
>CAZHKN010000027.1:0-29695 GCA_964532725.1 uncultured Occallatibacter sp. | reverse complement strand
GAGATGGATACAGTCTTCAGCAACAGGCGGCGGTAACAACCGAGACCGACTCCGCGTCTACATCGGGTCCCGATCCGCAGTAGCCGCTCTTCAAGAAAAATTCCCCGCTGCGGATGAAATCGGGGGCCCAATAAAGCTATGTCTCGCCAAAATACCAACCCGCACGAAAGTTAGGGAACCTCTGAACAAGTCACAAGCCCGCGCCATTCTTTCATAAAATGGAAGAGGGGTAGAGAACGCGATGCGCCAGATAACTTTTGCCAGACAGCCGAGTTTTGAGAAGTATGGACGAATGAACCGGCGCGAGGCGTTTCTTACTTCGATGGAGACCATTGTCCCCTGGTCAGAACTGGAAGCCTTGGTTGCTCCCTACTACCCAAAGGCAGGCGGCGATGCTGGCTATCAGGGACAAACCGAGGCGATTCACGAAGCCGCTCCGCAGGCGCAAGACATGACCAGCCGGCGCGTGAACAAGAGCAACGGTAAAGTGGACCAGGAACAGAAGCGCAAAAACCGCACCAAGTCCCGGGTTCGCGCCCGCGTGGAGTGGCCCTTCCGCATCTTGAGGCGCGTCTTCCATTACACCAAGGTGCGCTATCGCGGCATCAAGAAAAATCACGAGTGGTTGCTGACAGCCTTTGCGTTGGTCAATCTCTACCAACACCGCAAGCGGTTGGCCCAGCTCGGGGCGTAGTGTGTCTGGAGGCTGGAAATGGCCTCCGGATATGCGATTGCCACCGCGCCAAATCCCAAACTAGGAGACTTTTCAACCCCAGAAAGGATTGATCGCGAACTTATCCGGCCCGCTGACCTTGGTCGGCGTTTTTGAAGGGCTTGTTCAGAGCTTTCTCAGACCACGATTCACCACAATTTAGAAGAAGACCTTCGATGCAAACTGCACCAGGCGAGGATTTGTTCCCGGCGCCGTGCTGGTTATCACACCAAAATTCGCATTGTTCACGGCGCAGCAGGTTGCGTTGGGCGGAGCAAATTGGGCGCGATTCATCAGGTTAAATACTTCTACCCTGAACTCAAAGCCCACTCTGTCCTGATGTCCAAAAAACACTCGCTTGAAAGCCGCAAGATCGAAGTTACTCACCCCGTCGGAGCGCAGCGCTGGATCCACGCGCGGCTCAGTCCCAAAGGTAAAATCGGCCGGCGCCGCAAAGCAAGAGGTATTGAACCAGCCGCTCAGCCTATCTATTCCCTTGAGCAGGCCCTCCTTGTCGCAACCGGGAACCAGGTTGGGCCGGGAGCCGGCGCCGAAGAGGGTCGCATCATTCACCTGCCCGTTTCTCAGCACCAGCGGAAACCCTCGTTGAAAGGTTGTTACTCCATCCAGCCCCCAGTCTCCAATCACTCTGTTGAGTAACGTATCGATATGTGCCAGGAAATGCTTGTTCTGGCCAAAAGGTAAGTCGAGCACATAACTTACTACCAAGCGCTGCGGGACATCCTGCGACGAGAGCGAACGCTCCCCGCGCAGGTTGTTATTATCCTGAATCAGTCCTACGCTATTTTCAAGCCACGCAGTTAATGTGTCCGTATTGCTGATCAACTTGGAGTTGGTATAAGCAGCTAGAAGGTCTCCTCCGGCCTCGAATCGCTTTTGCAGGGTAAGTTGGAAGGAATGATAGATACTGTCAAAAGACCCCTGGCCAGCCAGTTCCACGCTCGTGTATTGAGGATAGGGACGGAGCAACTGGCCACGTGTGGTCAATGGAGCGGTTAAGGCGAGGGCCTGACCGTTGACGACGAATGGGTTGGAAGTGGAACGCAGCAGCGCAACAGCTGACCTGCCACCGGAGGAAAACTCGGCTGCAGCCTGGGAGAGTGCGCTGTCTGCAATCTGATCCACCTGCTGAGAGTATTGGGCCAGATGAGTTCCTCGCGAGCCTACGTAGGCCGCCACAAAAGAGAGCTTTGCCGGTAGTTGCCGCTCCAGGCTGAGGTTCCATTGCTGCATATAACCGCGCGGAAAGTTGCCGCGATCAACCTCAACGATTGATTGTGCCACCTGAGTCAAGAACTGCTGGGTCCCCTCGGTTCCCAAAGACGTCCCTGGCGGCGGAGAAATGCCGTTGAGAAAAGGAAGCGAGATGGAGTTATACGGATGAATTCCATCCACTGTGCCGGTATAAGTTGTGCTTGCCGCATTGACCATGTCATTGCTTGGATTCAAGGCGTATGCAACATAGTCGGGAATCCAGAAGATTCCATATCCTGCACGCACCACAGTGGAAGGAGAAAGGCTATAGGCAATGCCAAACCGCGGCGCCAGGTTGTTCTTCGCCAGAGGCAGATTGTTGCGCGCGGCCGCGGAAACAAGAAAGACATCACCCATCACTGGCGAGGATTCTCCGCCAATCACCTGATTGAGATAACTGGAAGCATTGGGGTCGAAATACGTTAATCGGTTATGCCGCTCCGACCATGGTCCTTGCAACTCGTAGCGCAAACCAAGATTTACTGAAAACGCCTCTGCAACACGCCAGGTGTCGTTAAAATAAAGCGCGCGGTATATC
Source organism: uncultured Occallatibacter sp. (assembly GCA_964532725.1). Classification (GTDB taxonomy): domain Bacteria; phylum Acidobacteriota; class Terriglobia; order Terriglobales; family Acidobacteriaceae; genus Telmatobacter. Next base: position 27,170 of record CAZHKN010000027.1, on the reverse strand, counting down.
TGCTTTCCTGCGGTAAAGGCCGGTACCACAGCTTGCGCCGAATAGTGGTTATCAACATTGCTGAAGTTGTCCGCATACCCCAATAAAAAGTCGGCCATGGAGACGCCGGTAAAGCACGGTTCGCCGACTCCGCAAAAGTCGAAAGCGCCGCTCGCGACATTGGTTTGCGCGGCGTCGTCATAGCTGACTTCGAGCTGAAATCCAAAATGAAAGAGATGACGGCCGCGCACCAGGGTCAAGCTTGGTGAAATATTGTATTGCGTATTGCGATCCTGGATAAAGCTTTGCCCCTGGCTGCACATAATGTCATCGGCAAAGCTCGCCACGCACGGTGTCGGCGGGGTTCGCATGCGGGAGGGGATGACCGCATTGTATGCTCCGGGCCAGCCGATGGTGGTCAGATCGAAGCCCGCATTCCGGGGAGTGCGAAGATAAGAAAAATAACTCACGCCTGCATTCACGTCGAAGATGGTCATGGAACTGATGCTGTAGTTATAGCCTTCGGCGAGCGCCTTGGTGGCATAGTTCTCCAGGCATCGGTCCAAGCACAATCCGTTCCGCAGCGGGTCAATCGGCAAGTCAAGAACGTTCCAGTAACTGAAGCGCGCAAAGAGCTTCTGTTTGCTGGTCAGATCCTGATCGACGCGAGCTACAACCTGACCCTGATTTCCGCCGGTATTGGCAACCGTGTTGAAATTGTTGAAGGTTCCCGACGGCGCAACAGTTCCGCCCGTGTTCGGAAGCGGCCAGAGATTGAGCAGGGCTTTCGATGTGGGGTTGATGCGACTGGGGGGGATGAGGTTAGCGGTAAAAGGTGAGGGCTGCGCTGTGCCTGCGGGGCAGGCTCCCTGTGCATTGAGCGGGCTGCCTGCGCAAGGGTCGACAATGGTTGTGCTGATCGCAGAGAAATCTCCCCCGCGCTCGGCGATGGTTGGCACCGTGGCGGTAAAGGGACTGCCGGTGCGAAGCCGGAAGCCCTCCCAGCTAGTGAACCAGAAGGTGCGATTGTCCCGGCAGCAATCACGCCCCCTGAGCGGCCCTCCAACTTCGGCCCCAAATTGATTTTGAACCCACGGCGGACGCGGCTTGCCGGCCTGGCTCAAAAAGAAGTCATTGGCATTGAAGACTCGATTGCGGAGGTATTCGTAGACTTCGCCGCGAAGGAGCTGTGTGCCGCCCTTGGTGCTGAGGTTGGTGACACCGCCCGCAAACCGGCCCCATTCCGCGGGAAGATTGCCGGTATGGACCTTGAACTCCTGAATCGAATCCTGCGTCGGAATCAGGATGGGCAAGTTGATGTAGGTGATGTTCAGGGGCTGCCCATCGAGATACTCGGCGCTCTGGTTGCCAAATGCACCGCTCACCTGATAGTTGCCCCACCCGAATGGATTGACCCCCACCGGCGTCCCGGTTGCGCTTCCTTGTGGAATGACTGACGGCGCAAGAGCAATCAGGTTGAAAACGTTGCGGCCGTTGAGAGGTAACTCATTGGCCTCGCGCCGTTCCACCACCGTTCCGAGGCTGGACGACTCCATATCGAGTCGTGAAACACTGCCCTCGACCGTCACGCTCTCCGAGGCCGATCCAAGCTGCATCTCAAAATTCACCTCCAGCGCGTCCTGCACATGGAGTATGATTCCAGACTCAATCACCGCGATAAATCCAAGCTTCTCCACCTCGATGCGATACCTGCCGGGCGGCAAATCGGTGACGTAATAAATGCCGGCCTCGTTGGTGAGTCCGTGGTAATGGATTCCGGTGCTGGTATTGATCACCTGCACGGTGGCCATGGCGATCACGGTCCTGTGCGAGTCGGTCACTCTGCCGGTCAAGGATGCAGAGGTTGACTGGCCCGAAAGAATCGCAGGGAGAAGAAGAAGGCACAGGAGGGTGGGTAGAGATCGATGAAGCAAACCCCTGTCCCGCAATGAAGTGCTATTCAGCAAGACTCTCCATTTCCCAGAAAGCGGATACATTTTGAACCTACATTTTGAACCTATAGGACGGCAAGATCCTGCGGATACAGAACAGCTTCATCCAGGCACGATCCATTTTATGGATACGGCGCAGCAAAGGGATCTGTACCATCCTTTCCGAAATTATTTTTGAGCCAGTTTCCCGTTTAGAAAGCCCTGGAAAAGCGTCTATTGCGTAGCGTATAGTTCGTGTGTTTCGTGAGGATACTCCCCTTGGCCTGCGAAGCTGAACCGATCAGAGGAATTACTTTGACGGAACAATTCGAACTCTCCCCACTGCGAAGATCCGAAGGAATAGAGATGCAGTATGCACTGCACAATTCCCTGGATGCGATTCCGCAGGGCGTCCGGACCCCCGAGCTGAGCGATGAAAGGCTGATCGCTTTGTTGCGGGAGGACGATCATGACGCTTTGGATACCCTTTTCAACCGCCACTCCCGCTTGGTTTACAGCATTGCGTTGCGCATATTAAGCGATGCAGGCGAGGCGGAGGAGGTGGTTCAGGAGTGCTTCCTACATGTTTTCAAAAGGGCCTGCACCTTTGAGCCGTCCAGAGGAAGTGGCAAAGTGTGGATCGTTCAGGTGGCCTATAGCCGGGCTCGAGATCGGAAAGCGCATTTGGCGAGACGGGGATTTTATCTTCAGACCAATGTCGAATCGGAGGATCTGGACGGCGCACTGGCGGGACATGCGGATGTGGAACGCGAGATTGGAGCAAAAGTCGATTTGGAGCGCCTGCAGTTGGCATTCGAAGATTTGAGCGAAATTCAACGCAAGACGCTAAAATTGTTTTATTTTGAAGATCTAGACCTGCGAGAGATCAGCGAACGGCTTGATGAACCGCTCGGAAACGTGCGTCATCATTTTTATCGGGGTCTGGATCGGCTGCGCAAAAGCGCGATTGCTGAAAGGCTGCGGAACTATCAGAATGGAAAAAGATGAAGGAACGGGCGAGCACGAAAAATTCAAAGAGCTATGCGCCCTGGCGCAGCTGAATTCTCTCAGCATCCGAGAACAATTCGATTTAGAGCAGCATTTGCATGCCTGTGAAACATGTCGGCGGACGTACGAAGAGTATTGCGCGATTGGCATCGAAGGCATGTTTTACCTTCTGGCGGAAGAGGAACCGGCGGAAGAAGCGCAGAGTTGGGACAACAGCGCTGCGCGGGAGAGGCTGTTTCAGTCGATTCGGAGGCCGCGTCCGCAACTGGTTCTGTCGATCGAAGCGGGCAGGACGCGCCAATCGAGTCAGGTCTCTACGCGGCCTCGCTGGATCGCAATGGCCATCGGCGCGTTGGCCGCATCTGCGCTCATTGCTTTGAGTTTCGGCGCCTATCGCATGGCGGAGCGCGGGAGGCCGGTTTCACCTTCGATGTCTGCGGTGTTGCATATCGAAAAGCCGAACCTTCCGGCTCCTGTGCAAGTAGACGATAATGCGCTGGCCAGCGAGACCGAGCGGATTGCCGAGATGGAGAAGCAAATCGCCCGGCAGCAGGAGGAAATTGGGAGGCTGCGTGCGGATTCGATCGCCGCGGAGACACGGGCGACAGAGCTGGGATCCGCGAACGGCGATAAGGAAGCGGCTCTTCGTCAGATCGCCGAGGAGCACGATCAACTGGCCAAGAGGCTGGCCGACAGTGAAAAGGCATACGAGGTTTTGCAAGCCGACTACACCGCGCTCAAAGCCGATCATAGCCGCTCGCTGTTGCACACCGCATCGCTGGAATCCGAGTTGACGGATCTGCGCGCGACGAGCCAGGATCAAGAGCGACGCCTGAAGGACGATGCGCAGTATCTGACTTCGGATCGCGATATCCGCGAATTGATGGGAGCGCGAAAGCTCTACATCGCCGATGTCTTCGACGTCGATAGCGACAGCCACACCCGCAAGCCCTTCGGCCGCGTTTTTTATACGCAGAACAAGTCTCTGGTTTTTTATGCTTTTGACCTCGATCATCAGCCTGGAGTCAAGAGCGCGAACGTCTTCCAGGTATGGGGCCAGCGTGACGCGGAACCGAGCGGCAACTCGCATGCGATGAATCTCGGCATCCTGTACATGGACAGCGAGACGAACCGCCGCTGGGTGCTGCGCTCCGACGATCCAAATCAGTTGAATGAAATTGACGCAGTGTTTGTTACGGTTGAACCCCATGGGGGCAGCCAAAAGCCAACCGGCAAGCCGCTTCTTTACGCGCTGCTGCGCAAAGAAGCGAATCATCCCTGAGCGTTGCTACTTCCATCCGCGATTGGGAACCACGCCTGCGCCTTCCTTGATGGTGTAGAGCTGATCGGCCTTGAGTGTGCTGAATTTCTGCTGGCGCCCGTTCGGCCAGCGCACGGCGACATTGGCCATATCCGCGGCTCCCAGTCCGAAGTGAAGGCGGAAGTCGTTGCAGGAAACAAAACTGGACTGGCTCTGCACTTCCTTCATCTGCTTCAAGCCATTCACCTGCACCTCAACGCGCGCGCCGATGGCGCTGCGATTCGAGATAGTCCCCTCGGCGCGAATCTTGATCCAATGATTCTTCCCCGTAACATCGTTGCGGAAGAGCGACGGCGGCTCGCCCAGATTGATCACCAGCATATCGATGTCGCCGTCGTTATCGAAATCCCCATAGGCGATGCCACGGCTGGAATGCGGTTCGAGAATCGCCGCGCCGGCCTCATCGAGAAGCTCTTCGAAGTGGCCGTGGCCCAGGTTGCGATAGAGCAGCAGCGGACCCTTGTACGGAGAATCGGGGAAGCGCCGTTCGAAGTCCGGATAGATATGGCCAGTGGCGATGGTGATATCCGGCCAGCCATCGTTGTCGAAGTCTTCAAAGCCTGTGCCCCAGCAAACGAAGCGGTTGTCAACGGCGAGTCCGCTCGAACGCGTCGCATCTTCAAAGACCGCTTTGCCCAGGTTGCGGTAGAGAACGGGGAGGTCTCCGGCAAAGTTGGTCTTGAAGATGTCCAGATGCCCTTCGCCGTTGCAGTCGCCGACGGCCAGGCCCATACCTGCTTGCTCCTGTCCATCTTCGCTATAGCCAACGCCACGGATTCCGCCTTCTTCGCGAAATGTTCCATCGTGGTTGTTCATGAACAAAAGGCTCGGACTCGAATCACAGGCGACATAGATATCGGGCCAGCCATCGTCGTCAAAGTCGCCGGCCACCGCGGTGAGACCGTAGTTGGCGCGCGCGCCGGAGATTCCCGCAGCCTCGCTGACATCTGTGAAGGTGCCGTCTCCGTTGTTGCGATACAGACTATGCGTTCCAAAGGGAAGCCCGCGCGGCCCACAGTTAACGGGCACATTCTGAAAAAAGCAGTAGGGCTTCTCTCCGGGATGCGGTGTCTTTGCCGGATCGAAGACGGCATAGTTGGAAACGAAAAGATCGAGATGGCCGTTGCGCTTTGTCTCGATGAAGGTACAGCCGGCGCCCCAGCGCGTAGAGGAGTTAAGCAAGCCTGCTTCCCGCGTAACATCGGTGAAGGTGCCATTCCCGTTATTGCGATAAAGTACGTTTTGTCCCCAGTAAGTCAGAAACAGATCGTCGAAGCCGTCGTTGTTGTAATCGCCCACGCAGACGCCGCATGCCCAGCCGGTCTTCGTCAGGCCCGCTTGCACAGTGACATCGCGAAAGGTGCCGTCGCGGTTGTTGTGATACAGGCGGTTCGTAATGCCCGGATCGGAGCCAGTGAGCGTACTTCCGCCCAGCACCAGAATGTCGATCCAGCCATCGTTGTCGTAGTCCAGAAAGGCGCATCCGCAGCCGATCGATTCGAGAATGAAATCCTTGGGGCGAGGCGCTCCGTAGAGGATCGGATGATCGATGCCCGCCTTCGCTGCCACTTCGACAAAGCGGGCGTTATAGGGCAAGCCGGAGCGCTTGCCGCGCGGCTGCACTTTTCCCTTATGAGGGGTAACTCCTTGCGCCAGCGCTGTTGCCGCCGCGGCGCTCAAGGTGGCTGTAAGAAACGCTCGCCGTGATTGTTTCATCTATCTCCGCGCAGTCATGCGCCCAAGTACTGGCGATCAAGTTTGATCAATCGAATGAAGGTTATCATACGTCCGAGGCTTGGCGGGACGGTTTGACAACGCACGGCCCGTTGGGCAATCTTAGGTGTGCTAGCTGGCTCGCTTGTTGCACGAGGCATCTTTGCAATGATCTCGATGGAATTCCTTTATCCGTGCTGTTGCCGGTTCGCGTTGCTGCTGGCCTGCATCGGCTCCGCAGCGCAAGCGCAGCAGCCGGCGACGCTCACTGCGGCGCGCCAGGCGATGGAATCAAAACAGTACGCGGCGGCGGAGAAGCTCTATCGCCAGGCGCTGGTCGCAGCGCCCACCTCAGCCCCTGTGCTCGCCGATCTGGCTCTGAGCCTGCAGATGCAAGGCCGCTCGGCCGACGCCATTCGCTACTACACGCAGGCGTTGAAGATCGGCTACGTACCCGAGACCTTTGCGCTGCTTGCCGAGGAGAAATGCAGGATGGGCGATCTGGATGATGTAAAGCCAATGCTCGCCAGAATCTTCCGCGAAGAGCGAAAGAATCTCCGCGTTCTCTCCGCTGTTGCGCCTTGTTACCTGGAGATCGATGAACCGGTTGAATCGGCGTTTGTTTACCTTGCTCTGGCAGAGAGCAGGGAATACCCGGAAGATCTGCGATTGATTGAACTGGCGAAGTCTTACATACGCAGCGGGCAGTTGTTTGCCGGCAAGCTCAGCAAAGCGCCTGGTTCGGAGCCGTTTCTTGCGGCGCTGCGCGATGCTCCCAGTGCGGGGTCCGCGGGAGCGCGGGCTGCATTTCCGCTGGCGGCGAAGACATCGCCATACTTTCAGGCCGATCTTAGCTGGGCGGATGCCGAGGCCCGATGGGAGAAGCATCCGCAGGATACGGCGCTGCTCTATCTATTATCCGTGTTGAGCGCCGAAGAGGGCATGCGCCAGATCGAGTTATGCGATGAGCGCTTCCCTGGGTCGCCGTATCTGGAGCAGTTTCATGCCGATGTGCTGGCCGATCAGGGGCACGGAGACGAGGCGGTAGCCGAGTACGAGCAACTGCTGCGCGAGCATCCGGATCTCTCCGATCTGCGTTATAGTCTCGGTCTGCTCCGCGAGCAGCGCGAGGAGTGGCCTGCGGCGGCAGAGGCCTTTCGCCAGCAACTCGCTGCGTATCCAACCGATGAACGCGCTGCGGCGCATTTAAGCAAGTGCATGGTCCAGATGGAGCAATACGCCGAGGTAAAGGATTTTCTTGAGCCGCGCATGGCCACCGAGCATCCGCCGCAATGGACAAGTCTGATCCTCGCCGAAGCCGAGGAGAAGCTCGGCAAACTCGATGCAGCCATGCACACTCTGGTGGCAGCCGAGCATGAAGCCAATCCAGACAAACTCGTGCACTACCGCTTGGTGCATCTCTACACCCTTGCCGGGCGCACGGCTGACGCAAAGCGAGAGTACGCGCTCTTTCAGGCAGCTCAAAAGAAATAGAACCACGATCTCTGTCCCATGCTGGTACAAATAGCCTCCTGTTCCCGTAAACCTCCATGTGGGGTATGCGCGCCTGCGCATGTTTCACAGCTGTAATTTGGAGGCACCATGCAAAATCAGCGAAACGCAATAGCAGGCCGAGGATTCTTGCTCGGACTATTGAGCGTCACTTTCATCTTGTCGTGCTCGATTGGATTGAGAGCACAGTCGACCTACGGAACCCTGACCGGTGCGGTGCAGGATGCTGCCGGTGCAGTGGTGCCTGGCGCAACCGTCACCCTCACCAACACGGGAACCGCGGAAAAACAGACCCAGAAGACCGGCAGCACCGGACTTTACTCGTTTGTAAATCTCAACCCCGGACAATATCGACTCGCCGTTGAAGCGACGGGGTTCAAACGCATCGACCGCGAAAACGTGGTGATTCAGGTGCAGCAAACCACGCGGCTCGACGTTGCGCTCCCAGTTGGCGGAGCCAGTGAAACTGTCACCGTGACCTCGGATGTTCCGCTGCTGCAGGCGGAGACATCGTCTTTGGGCCAGGTGGTGGAAGAACGTAACGCCGATGAGCTTCCCCTCAACGGAAGGAACGTCTTCTCGCTCGTCGAGGTTGCGCCCTCTGTCGTCATGCAAGGGCAGGCAGGCGCTACGGCCACCGGGCAGAATCCCTTCTCCTGGGGCAACTTCCAGATCGGCGGCGCATTTGCCAACCAGAGCGCGGAGTACCTGGATGGCCAGCCGCTCAACATCGGATACATCAACCTGCCCATTCTGATTCCGACGCAGGATTCGGTTGGCGAATTCAAAGTTCAGACCAACGACATCGGTCCGGAATGGGGCAAAGTTGCCGGCGGCGTTCTCAACCTGAGCACCAAAAGCGGCAGCAACGCCTTCCACGGTGAGGCTTATGAATACATTCGCAACAAGGTGCTCAATGCCAATGACTTTTTCTCCAATAACGCGGGATTGGCCCGTCCACCCTGGATTCAGAATCAATTCGGCGGTAACGCCGGGGGAAGAATCTTCAAAGACAGGACCTTCTTCTTCTATAGCTACGAAGGTTTCCGGTTGCGCTCATCGGCGTCATGGGTATCCACGGTTCCCACAGCGGATGTAGTATCCGCGATCAAGGGCGGTCAGGATGTGAATCTAACCAACTTGCTCAAGGCCAATGGCCTCACGACAATTATTGACCCGTGCGGTGGAGTGCTACAGACAGCGCCCAACGCGAATGGCCTTGGCGTTGGTGGTTGCGCCACCAATCCGGCAACCGGTGCAACCCTCGGCACCCCTGCGCCATTCGCCAACAATACAATTCCAGCGGCCCGCATCAATTCGACGGCAAAGGCGCTGATCGACCTTTGGCCGGCTCCGACAAACGCCAACCAGTTGAACAATTTCACCTCCAGCTATGCGCTTGGCGGCAATCAAAACCAGAACATCGTGCGTATCGATCACAAGATTAACGATGCGCAGCATCTCTTCGGCCGCTTCAGCCAATGGAACAATCTGAACCAGCCTGAAGATCCGCTTGGCACCGGTCTCTGCCTGGATCGCTGCACGGAAACAATGACCTCGAAGGGAGTCGCTCTCGGCTACAACTACGTCTTCACCCCGAATCTTATCGGCAACCTGGACGTATCGGCCACGCGCTTCAATTACCTGCGCACACCCAAGAACTCCGGTTTCGATTTCACAACCATCGGTTGGAGTTCCGCGTTCAATACCGAGGTGTCCTCTTCTGAGAGAACGCCTCCGACGATCGGAGTCATCGGCGAGTCCGACAACGTAATGTCTACGCAGGGGCAGAGCTACATCGTCGACCATGACTCGCAGTACTGGATTTCCCCGACCCTGACATTAGTCAGAGGCCGCCATACCATCCAGTTGGGATTCCAACAGGAGATCACGCTGGATGACTACGCCCAGAGCAACATCATCAGCGGCTATCTCGGCTTTGATGGGACCTACACCGGGAATCCGGGCTTCGGCTTTGCGGATTTCCTGAACGGATGGGCGACGAATCCGGAACAGGTGGGTAACCACTTCTATGGCACTGCTGTGATTCCCAACCTGGTGGCGGGAAAACAGAAACTTACCGCCGGCTTCGTCAACGACACCTTCCATACAACCAACAAGCTGACCCTCAACCTTGGCCTTCGCTACGAGTACCAGAGTCCCTGGTCGGAGAGGCACAATCGGCAATCGTACTTCGATCCGACTGCGGTCGATCCGCTTGCCTCCCAGGCAATTGGCACGATGGGAGGACCCACCAGCGCGGTGCTCGGCGCAGTGCGATTGGTCGACAGTTCCACCCGCAGCAGCCGTTACAACCTGGATGAGAACAGGATCGGAATTGCTCCTCGAGTCGGTTTCGCATATAGCTTCGATCCCAAGACCGTGCTGCGCGGCGGCTATGGATTGTTCTGGATTCCGCTCGATGCCAGTTGGGCCACCAATCCCCTCAACGACCCTGTGAACTCCATTCAAACGGAGTACACAGGGAACAATGGAACCCCGACCATCCCCACAAACACCATCACTACACCGTGGATCAACTTCGTCGAGCCTCCCGGCGCCAGCATCGATGCGACAACCGGATTACCGCTTGTCGCCCTGGATGAGGAGGGCGCGTCGAGTCCCACTTTTGAGAACCCGGATTACAACTATGGATACATGCAGCAGTGGAACCTCGATGTCCAGCGCACGCTCTGGGGCGGATGGTTCGCCGACGTTGCCTATGCTGCCAACAAGGGAACGCACCTGCCGGTGTACAACCAACAGATCGACCAAATCGGAGACAACTACCTCGCCGAGGCTGCGCAGCAAGCGGCCTCAGGTACGCCGACAACGTGCAACTATCCAGGCGTAACCGCGCCGAGTGGGGATGCCTGCATTGCGCAGTTTGTGCACAACCCATTTAAGGCCACCTCCGCAGCGGGAAGCTACTTGTCTTCGCTCAATACCACCATCGGAAACCTGCTGCTCCCTTTCCCTCAATTCAACGGCCTCCAGTATGCAGGCGCGGGAAACTTTGGCAGCACCTATAACTCTCTTCAGGCCACATTGCAAAAGCGATTCAATGGCGGTGGAACGGTGTTGGCGGCCTACACCTGGGCCAAGCTGCTCAGCAACACTGACACGATCACCTCCTGGCTCGAGCCCGGCGGCAAAGGCGCAATCCAGGACTGGAACAATCTTCGCGCCGAGAAATCTCTCTCCTCGCAGAACGTTCCCCAACACCTTATCGTCAGCTATGTGCTTGACCTGCCGTTCGGCAAGGATAAGAAGTTCGCGAGCGGCGTTTCACCCCTGGCCAACAAGGTCATCGGCGGCTGGGGCGTTGACGGTGTCACAACCTTCCAGAATGGCTTTCCCATCAACATCAGTGCCGGAGGCAATGGGGCCAACTACTATGGCGGCGGTTTGCGTCCCAACTACATTGCTGGCTGCAAGAAGGCAACCAGTGGTTCAGGCGCTAGCCGCGTACTCAGCGGTCTGGCGGGAAATGCTGGCTGGATCAACCCGGCCTGCTTTACCGAGCCAGCAGCGTACACATGGGGCAACGAACCGCGTGTCGACCCCAGCTTGCAAGCTTCCGGCATCGACAACTCGGACTTTGCCGCCTTCAAGCACACGACCTTCGGCCCCGATGAAAAATTGGGATTCGAGTTCCGTGTAGAACTTTTCAACACCTTCAACCGAGTGCAGTTCGCGCCGCCAGCCAATACAACCGGGTCAACTGGCTTCGGCGAGATCACTGGCCAGGGTCAGATGAACAATCCACGCCTGGTGCAGTTTGCCGGCAAGTTCGTTTTCTAGGCTAGGCACAACCCCTTTGAGAGTGCAGCCTCTGCGCTGCACTCTCAATTTGTCGGACGGGTGATTCCTGACCGCGAGCGCCGGACCTTCTCTTTGGCCGACAACCATGAATAGAAGATTGGCGTGGGTGTGCTCAACCAGTTTTGGCTTGAAGCGGGTATCTTAAGAGTCCGCTTCGGGTGATCGGCGCACTGTCCGAAATCGAACATCACCGCAATGAAAGTGGCCAACCCAGAGTCTCCGCTACATCCTCTGGATCAGCTAAGTGGTTTATTTTGAATATAAAAAGATAAAATCCGTTTGGCACACCGGATGCAAACATTCCATAGCGTATGGATATCGCACGCCCAGATTTATCGCGGAAAAGGAAGCGCCGCACCGTGGCGTATATTGCCGTGGCGCTGATTGTGTTGACGGCGGGGTTTGTCATCGTATTGCGGCTTAAGCCGGCCGCACAAACCGTGGACCGCTCCACCATCTGGCCGGATACGGTTAAGCGCGGACCGATGATTCGCCAGGTGCGCGGCTCTACCGGCACTCTGGTCCCGCGCGAGGACTCGATTGAGCTGATCCCCGCGCAGACCGATGCAACGGTGGTCCGCATTCGCGTCCTGCCGGGAGCCAAGGTCACGCCGGACACCATCCTCATGGACCTGGCCGATCCGCAGCTCGAGCAGGAGGTCCTCAACGCCCAGTTGGCGCTGAAGGCCGCGCAGGCCGACTACAAAAGCCTGCAAGCTACGCTGCAAAGCACCCTGATGGATAAGAAGGCCTCGGCGGCCCAGGTCAACTCCGACTATACGCAGGACCAGTTGCAGGCCCAGACCGATAAGGCCCTCTTCGATCTAGGCGTGATCTCCGGCCTTGCCTATAACAAGTCGAAAAATACCGCCGACCAGTTGGCCACCCAGCACAAGCTCAGCCAGGATCAGCTCGATGTCAACCAGCGGGCCATTGAAGTCCAGCTTGCCTCGGCGCAGACCAAGGTCGACCAAGCCAAGGCTTTGCTCGACCTCTATCGGAAGCAGGCGGCGGCGCTTCAGGTCCGCGCCGGCATCTCCGGCGCGCTCGCCCCACTTGCGGTCCCACTGCAGGTGGGCCAGCACGTTACCGCCGGAACCTCGGTGGCCGAGGTCATTCAGCTTGACAAGCTTAAGGCCGCACTCCAGATTGCCGAGACCCAGGCGCGCGATATTCAGATTGGCCAGCCAGCCTCGATCGACACACACAACGGCATCATCCCCGGCCACGTTACCCGGATCGATCCCTCGGTCGTCAATGGAACGCGCACTGTGGACGTGGCCCTCGATGGCCCGCTTCCTGCAGGCGCGGTGCCGCAGTTAAGCGTGGATGGCACCATCGATCTGGAGCGCATGACGGATGTGCTCTATGTGGGCCGGCCGGCGCTGGGCAACGAGAACTCGACGCTGAGCCTCTTCAAGATTGACCCCGACGGCAAGGGCGCTGTGCGCGTTCCGGTCAAAGTGGGCCGTGCCTCGGTCAACAGCATCCAGGTGATCGAAGGCTTGAAGGAAGGCGATACAGTGATCCTCTCCGATATGTCGCGTCAGGACAACGTAGACCGCATCCGGCTGGAATAAGTCCTGCGCGGACGGCGAGCGGCGCTTCGCTCGGTCATGGATCAGAATTGGGAGTTAAAAACAGAATGAGGGAGAGAACAATGGCATCGAATGACACGCTGATTGAAATCGAAGATCTTAAAAAGGTCTTCTACACCGACGAAGTGGAGACGCATGCGCTCTCCGGCATTCACCTGACCATCTCGCGTGGCGAGTATGTTGCCATGTCCGGCCCGTCGGGGTGCGGCAAGTCGACGCTGCTCTCGATTCTTGGCCTGCTCGACACGCCGACAGGCGGCAAGTATCTGCTCAACAACCAGCCGGTTGAGAATTTGAAATTTGGCGACCGTTCCCGCATCCGCAATCAGGAGATCGGCTTCATCTTCCAGAGCTTCAATCTCATCGGCGACCTCACGGTTGAAGAGAATGTCGAGCTGCCGCTCACCTATCGCGCGGGAATGCCCTCGCCGGAGCGCAAGAAGCGCGTCAAGGAAGCTTTGGAGCGCGTTAATATGGCGCACCGCATGAGGCACTATCCGGCGCAGCTCTCCGGCGGCCAACAGCAGCGCGTTGCTGTGGCCCGCGCTCTGGCCGGTTCGCCATCGATCCTGCTGGCCGACGAGCCCACCGGCAACCTGGACTCGAAAAACGGCGACGCGGTGATGCATCTGCTTGCCGACCTGCACCGCGAGGGCTCCACCATCTGCATGGTTACTCACGATCCGCGCTTCGCAAAGCACGCCGAGCGCGAAGTACATCTCTTCGACGGTAAGGTCGTTTCTGAATCGGAACTGAAGAAGCTCACTGAGGAAGTGGAGGCGTAAAGATGCTGTTGCAGGATCTGCGCTATGCGTTGCGGCAGCTTCGCCGCGCTCCCGGCTTTGCGTTCACTGTGGTGCTCACGCTGGCCCTCAGCGTGGGCGTGGCGACGGCTGTCTTCTGCGTTATCGATGCAGTGATTCTGCGCCCGCTGCCTTTCTACAACCCGGACAAGATCGTCACCGTACAGGCCACTGCGCAGGCCGGTTACAGCCAGCCTGCGTCATGGCCCAGCTTTCAGGACGAGCGAGCGCAACTGCACTCTTTCTCCGCGCTTGCCGGTTACAACGACTTTAAGAAGATCGCGCTTGATGCTCCCTCCTCCGGCCCCGTGTCGATTGATTGCGTGCGCTCGACGGACAACTTTTTTCAGGTCTTTGGCGTTCCTCCGCTGCTGGGACGCACCTATCTGCCCGGCGAGCAGCAGGAGGGCAAGAACCAGATTGTCGTGCTCGGCTACGACGCATGGCAAAAATACTTCAACGGAGACCGCTCGGTCATCGGCACGGCAGTCAAGCTGGATGGGCGCGCCGTCACTCTGATCGGCGTGATGCCCGCTGGATTTCGCTACCCGCTCAACATGCACAACGCGGTTTATATCCCGCGCGTGATCGACGAAGACTGGATGAACCGGCGCGGAGCGCATTGGATGCGCACGGTTGGTCGCGTCAAGGATGGCGTGACGCTGCAGCAGGCGCAAGCCGATCTGACGCATGTATTCGCCGACATCGGCAGAGCTTATCCGGATACCGACGGCGGCCGCATCGCGCAGGCGGTGCCGGTGGCGGAGAACGCGAACAGCAAGAGCAAGGGACCGCTGTGGACACTGCTGTTCGCGGTGCTGGCGGTTTTGGCCATCGGTTGCGTGAATATTGCGGGATTGCTGCTGGCCCGCGGCGTAAAGCGCGAACGAGAGATGGCCATGCGTGTGGCCATCGGGGCGGGAAGGCGGCGTCTGCTAAGCCAGGTGCTGACCGAAGGTCTGCTGCTTGCGGGTTTTGGCGCGCTCGGCGGAATCCTGCTGGCGCAGACCATGCTGCAATTGATGCGTACCTTCCTGATCCACGCACTTGCGCGCGGCGGAGACGTCCGCATGGACTGGATGGTGCTCTCGGCCGCGGTCGCCGTAGCTGTTTTCACCAGCCTGGCGTCGTCGCTGTTCCCTGCCATGCGCCTCTCCGGGATCGATCCAAATCACGCCCTGAAAAGCGGCGGAAGCGCGGGAACACAGCGCGGGCAGGCAAGGCTGCGTTCCGGTTTTGTCGTCACGCAGGTGGCTCTGACGCTTGTGCTGCTTGTGGTTTCCGTGCTGCTGATGCGGGTGGTGACGCGCTATCGCGATGCGGACCTGGGCTTCGATCCGGCGCACATTCTCTCGGTCAAGATCGGGCTTTCGCCGGCGCGCTATCAGGGCCGCGACATGATAATCGCCTTCTATGCGCCGCTGGAGGAGCGCGTGCGCCAGTTGCCGGGCGTGCAAGCCGCGGGAGTGATCAGCCTGCTGCCGATTGAGAGCTGGGGAAACAACAGCGATGTGCACATTGCCGGTCAGCCGCCCTATCCGCACAACCAGGAGATGCTGGCGGAGACGCGCTTTATCAGCGAGGGGTATCTGGATACGATGGGCATCGCGCTGCATCGCGGACGCCGTCTTTCCCGCGGCCTTGACCCGTCGTCGAACGTTGCCGGCACGGTGCTGGCCAATGACGCATTCGTGAAGAAGTTTATTCCCTCTGGCCTTGACCCTACGACGCAGCGGCTCGACGACAACCCGAAGGTAGAGCAGCAGGACCGAATCGTTGGCGTGACGGGAAATATCCGCCAAAGCGTCTATGAGCCGCCGATG
Organism: uncultured Occallatibacter sp.; assembly: GCA_964532725.1. Lineage (GTDB taxonomy): Bacteria > Acidobacteriota > Terriglobia > Terriglobales > Acidobacteriaceae > Telmatobacter. The sequence goes on along the minus strand of CAZHKN010000027.1, from coordinate 11,657 downwards.
GCGGAGCTCGATTGGCTGATTAACGAGCTTCCAATCAAAGATCAGCCGGACGTCCTGGCGAACATGACACTGATGGTGCGCACGTCAGGAGACCCGGAAGAGGCGATTCCGGCAGTGCGCGCGATCCTGCACGATCTGGATCCCACCGTACCCTTCGACCAGCCGCGCACCATGACCGAAGTTGTCTCCGAAACACTAGTCTTCGAGCGGATGGAGAGCTGGCTCTTCGGCATCTTTGCTGCGCTTGCACTGGCGCTGGCCCTGGTTGGCCTCTATGGCTTGGTGAGCCACGAAGTTGAGCAGGCCACACGCGACATCGGCGTGCGCATGGCCCTCGGCGCAACCCGCAACCGCATTCTCGGCATGGTTCTGCGTCGCGTCACATGGATGCTAACCGCCGGCACGCTGGCCGGCCTGATTCTCACCGTTGTCGCGCGCAAGCTCATCGGTATGGTGATTTACTTTGACGCACAAAAGGAAGCCGGTGGGGTTCTTCTGCTGGCGTTGCTTCTGGTTGTAGCGGGGGTGGTTGTGGCGTTATTTCCCGCGCGCCGCGCCGCATCCATTGAACCCATGCAGGCATTACGAGCTGAATAACTTCCCTACTTGAGGAGAGTCGACGTATGAACACGCCGCTTCGAAATCTACGCTATGCGCTCCGCCAGTTGCGCAAGTCGCCGGGCTTCACCGTCACCTCCATGCTTACGCTGGCGCTCGGCATCGGCGCTACGACCGCCATCTTCACGGTGGTCTACGCCACACTGCTCGCGCCCATGCCATATCCTCAGCCCGACCAGCTGGTCATGGTCTGGTCAAAGATTCAAGGTGGCCGCAACAGCACGGCAGCCCAGGATTATGTCGACTGGAAGACACGCAACACTGTCTTTCAGGACATCAATGCCTTCTCCGGCGGCAGCTTCAACCTCGCCACCAAAGAGCAGCCCGAATACCTGCAAGGGCAATTCACCACGCCCGGCATGTATCGGATGATGGGCAACCAATTTCTCTATGGCCGCGATTTTCTTCCCGAGGAAGGCACACCCGGCAAAGATCACGAAGTCATCCTGCTCAACAAGCTATGGAGACGCCTTGGTTCCGATCCAAATATCGTCGGCAAGACCATCCAACTCGATGCAACCCCGTACACGGTCGTTGGCGTACTCGCGGCGGGCCAGCCCGACCGGCTCGATCAGTGGCTTATTGTGCCGCTCGCATTCAAGCCCGACCAGCTCAACCACGACTTTCACTGGCTCCTGGTGATGGGCCGGCTCAAGCCGGGGGTTACCATCCAGCAGGCACAGGCCAATATGGACGCAGTAGCGGCCGGCATGGCTTCGGATTATCCCAAGAGCAATAAAGGCTGGGGAGCATCCGTGGAACTGCTCCACAACGACTTCCTTCCGAAAGAACGGATTCAAACGCTCTGGATGTTGCTGGGAGCGGTCGGTTTTGTGCTGCTCATCGCCTGCGTGAATGTAGCCAACCTGCTGCTGGCCAAGGGTACGACGCGGCAAAAGGAAGTCGCCGTTCGTACCGCGCTCGGAGCATCGCGCAAGGCTGTCTTCGCGCAGTTCCTCACGGAAAATCTGCTGCTCGCCTGCATTGGCGGAGCGCTGGGCGTCGTCCTGGGGTGGTCGCTGATTCGCGCCATTGAGTTGCTGATGCCGCGCGGTACGCTGCCCTCCGAGGCGGATCTCACACTCAATGTGCCCGTTTTGCTCTTCACGCTGGCTGCGTCAACCATCTCGGGCCTGCTCTTCGGCTGTGCGCCGGCATGGTACGCTACGCGCGTTGATCCGGCGGAGGCGCTCAAAGAAGGCGGGCGCTCTGGCACCGGCGCAGGCCGCCATCGTCTGCGCCGGGTGCTCGTTGTTGGCGAATTCGCTCTGGCGCTCGCGCTGCTCACTGGCGCGGGTCTCGCCATTCACAGCTTCTGGAATCTGACCAACGTTGACCTGGGGACTAGCACAGTAAATATCCAGACGTTTTTTCTGCCCGTGCCCGACTCGCGCCCCAAAGATCCCGCGCAGATCAACGCCTACTACCAGCAGATGATTGCGAGCATCAAGGCTGTGCCTGGCGTAAAAGACGCCGCGGTCTCTGTGGGTCTTCCTCTTGAAGGGACGAACTTCGGAATGCTTTTTACGATCGCGGGCCAACCCGATTTTGCCGATCCTTCGCAGCGCCCTGGCGCAGGTTTTGACATGGTCACGCCCGACTACTTCAAAACCTACAGCATCCCGGTTCTTCGTGGCCGTGGATTCACCGATCGGGACAACGCCGCTTCGGTTCGCGTGGCGATGGTCAACAAGAAATTTGCCGACAAATTCCTTGCGGGCAAAGACCCGCTTCAGCAGCGCATCAATGTGGAGGAGCTCATTCCCGGAGTCACCAAGCTTGGCCCGTACATCTCATGGCAGATCGTGGGTGTATTTAACAACGTCCGCGCGGGCGGCTTCCGCAATGACTTCCCTGTGATTGTCATCCCCTTCGCGCAGATTCCCTGGCCAAGCGCTAGCATTGGCGTGCACACCACGGGTGACCCGGACGCCATGTTCCATAGCATTGCGGCGGCTGTCCACTCCGTCGATCCGCAGATTGCCCTCGCGGAGCCGCACACGCTTGAGGAACTCAAGCACATGAACCTCGCGGATGACCGCTTCACTATGACGCTCTATGGCTGTTTTGCAGTCGTCGCGCTGCTTCTCGCAGCGGTTGGCATCTATGGCGTGATGGCCTTCACCGTGGGCCAGCGCGAACACGAGATCGGCCTGCGCATGGCCCTCGGAGCCAGCCGGGGCAATGTTATCAGTCTCGTGCTCAAGGAAGCTCTGATGCTTGCCGTCATTGGCCTTGGAATAGGGCTGGTTGGAGCATATTTTATCGGCCGCGCGATGCAGAGCACGCTGTTCGGCATTGGTTCGCTCGACTACGGCGCCATCGCCGGAGTATCGCTCGTGCTGCTGGGAGCGTCTCTCTTTGCCAGTTGGCTGCCGGCGCGCCGCGCCGCCTCCATTGAACCCATGCAGGCATTGCGAGCGGATTAATTTCCCTCTTTGAGGAGAGTCACCGTATGAACACGATGCTTCAAGATGTTCGCTACGCGCTTCGCCAGTTGCGCAAGTCGCCGGCCTTCACCGTCACTGTCGTCGTCACGCTGGCCTTGGGCATTGGCGCAAATGCCGCGGTCTTTACCCTTTTCGACCAGGTGCTGTTGCGCATGTTGCCCGTCGAGCGACCCCAGGAACTGGCCCGCTTTGTCTGGACCGGCGGTTTCTCTGGATCGGCCAGCAGCTTCGGCGGCGATATGCACAACTATTTTTCATATCCAATGTACAAGGATCTGCGCGATAACAATCAGGTCTTTGCGGGAATGCTGGCCGCCGATCGCGCGAGTGTCGGCGTCAGTTGGCGCAATCAAGCCGAGAACAAAGACGCCGAGATCGTAAGCGGCAATTATTTTCAACTCTTGGGCCTCAAGCCCGCGGTTGGACGTTTGTTCACACAGCAGGACGATACAACCAAGAACGCCAATCCAGTTGTAGTCCTAAGCTACGGCTACTGGAAGACACGCTTCGCAGCATCGCCCGACGTAGTCGGCCAGCCGGTACTTATCAATGGCCATGCCTTTACCATTGTCGGTGTCGCTCCGCAAAGCTTTGACTCCGCAATCGGCGGCTACAGGCCAGCCGTCTTCGTGCCCATCAGCATGGTTGAGATCGCTTTGCCATGGGCGACGCCACGAGACAACCTGAACAACCATCAATCACTCTGGCTTACCTTGGTTGCGCGGCTCAAGCCAGGCATAACTATGACCCAAGCTGAAGCAAGCCTAGGGCCGCTCTGGCGCTCTTTAAGGGCCTATGAATTGACTCTTTACAGGTCGCAGAACGAGCACTTCAGGAAGGACTTCCTTGATAATTCGCTGCTGCAAGTTAAGGACGACTCCACAGGCTTCTCTCCCGGCCGCATGGAGTTGAAAATGCCGCTCATCATCCTAATGAGCATGGCTGGTATATTGGTGGCCATTTGCGCTATCAATGTCGCCACGCTGCTGCTCTTGCGCGCTGCGGGCCGCGTACGTGAAATGTCCATGCGTTATGCGCTGGGCGCAACGCGCAGCCGCATTGTTTCACAGCTGCTGATTGAAGGCGGATTGCTCGGCGCGTCCGGAGCCGGCATGGGACTTGCGCTTGCTCCGCTGGTTGCAACGGCTCTTGTTCGCCTCGTGACCAACGCCGATCCTGGCAGCGAGCCCTACTCGACCTCCATCGACTCGCGGATTCTGCTCTTCACATTGGGGACTTCGCTCGTGGTAAGTTTCCTCTTCAGCATCGCCCCGGTGCTTCACTTCCTGCATCCTGACCTGGCAAATGCATTGCGCCAGAACGCGGGCACCGCATCGAAAGGATCGCAGCGCTTCCGCAAGCTGGCCGTCGGTGCGCAAATCGCACTGAGTGTGTTGCTGCTCGGCGGAGCGGGCCTGTTTGTTCGTACACTCGACAATCTCCGTCATCAACAGATTGGCTTTGAGACCACAAGTCTCGCCACCTTCTCGCTCGATCCCACCATCTCTGGCTACGGTGAAGACCGTACGGTGCAAGCCGTAATCAATGTTCTGGACGCGCTACGCCGCATTCCCGGCGTTGCCAGCGTTTCCGCAACCACCGATCCGGAGATTACAGGCAACTCGTCACATTCCTCCTTTACCCTGCAAGGTTACAAGCCGGCCGAGGACGAACGATTGCACTTTGAGGATGCGCGGATCATGCCCGGCTATGCTGCAACCCTGCATCTGCCTTTGCTGGCAGGCCGGGAATTCACCCCTGCGGATTCAAAGGGACAGCCGCTGGTGGCTATTGTGAATCTGACTTTGGCCGAGCGCTACTATGGCTCGGCGCAAAACGCGCTTGGCCGTTCGCTCGGGGAAGGCCGCGGCGACGACATCAAGCCCGATACCACCATCGTAGGCGTGGTTGCGGATGTGAAGCACGAGAATCTGCGCACAGACATAGGTCCAGCGGTCTACCGGCCATATCTGCAAGATCAGCATCCGGTCGGGGTACAGATCTACCTGCGGACCGCGCAACCGCCGGAGACAATTGAAGGCGCGATCCGCCAGGCCGCCCACCAACTCGACTCCACGCTTGTCGTCGATGGCCTGCGCACGATGGAAGAGCAGGTGAACCAGAGTGCCTCGGACCAGAGGGCGCTCGCATTTCTCGCCGTCGGATTCTCCGTGCTGGCAATGCTGCTGGCCGCCGTCGGCCTCTACGGCGTACTCGCATACTCCACTGCTCAGCGTATCCGTGAGATCGGTGTGCGTCTGGCCTTGGGTTCGCCGCGCTCCACCGTGGTTGTCCTTATCGTGCGTGAGATGTCCATCATCGCTGTCATTGCCACCGCTCTTGCCCTCCCGTCTGTTATTGCCCTTGCGCATCTTTTCGGCAGCCAGCTCTACGGGGTCACCGCTTTCGATCCCATCACGCTCGCCGGAGCTGTCGCTTTAACTGCGTTGATGGTCATCCTGGCCGCAGCCCTGCCTGCGCGCCGCGCCGCAGCCGTCGAGCCGATGCGGGCCCTGCGAATCGAGTAACAGCAGTTGAAGATTTTGCTTTGAGATCGGAGTAACTCACAGATGATCGAACTTAAAAATGTAGAACGCAGTTACAAGACCGGCCACACTGAGACCTGGGTGCTGCGCCGTGTCGGCCTCACGATTCGCGAAGGCGAATTCGTCACCATCATGGGGCCGTCGGGGGCAGGGAAGTCCTCGCTGCTTAATGTGCTTGCCCTGCTCGACGACGGCTGGCTGGGCGAGTACTGGTTCGGCGAAACCGCCGCGCACAAGCTCAATCGCAAGCAGCGCGCCGACCTTGCCCGGCAGCGCGTCGGCATGGTCTTCCAGAGCTATCATCTGCTCGACGATCTCACCGTTGCTGAGAATATCGACCTGCCACTCAGTTACAAGAACCTGCCCGTCAAGGAGCGTCAGGCTATGGTGGCCGATATTCTGGACCGCTTTCAGATCGTGGCCAAGAAGGACCTGTATCCCTCGCAGCTCTCCGGCGGCCAGCAGCAACTGGTAGGGATTGCTCGCGCCGTGGTTCACGCTCCAGCGCTGCTGCTGGCCGACGAGCCGACGGGCAATCTGCACTCCACACAGGCGCGAGAGATCATGCAGATGTTTTGCGAACTCAACCGCGCCGGTACAACCATCGTGCAGGTTACGCACAGCGAGGAGAACGCGCGCTACGGATCGCGTATCCTCGAGCTGCGCGACGGATGGGTTACACGCGATGAAGCAATTGCAATCCGGGCAACGGAGGTCGGCGCTCAGTGAAATTCCCGATCAAGAATGCCGCAAGATGCGCGAAGACGGTAGTGGCCATTCTCTTGTTGCAGGCGAATCTTTCTCTCGCTGTGGAGCCGGCGGCCTCGACCGAGGTAGTGCAGACACCGGCTCCGTCGAATGCGCCGGCGCAGGCTCCTGCCGCGAGAGTGCCTTTCGACCAGTTGATGCGGCCCTCGCGCAACCCGATCAACGCGTATCGCGGCAAGACCGTTCCTCCGCCGAGCCTAGCCAACTCCGCGCGGCTGGACACACTGGTTCGCGATGGAAAAATCTATCTCTCGCTTCGAGACGCCATCGATCTTGCGTTGGAAAATAATCTGGATATGGTGATTGCGCGCTATAACCTGCCCATCGCCCAGATGGACATCCTGCGAACGCAGGCAGGCGGCCAGGTGCGCGGCGTCAATACCGGCGTTGTATCGGGCACGCCCGGCGGTGTAGGTGGCGGCAGCGGCGCGGGCTCAGGCGCAGGGGGCACATCCAGCGGCGCGGGGGGCGCAGGAGCGGGCGCCTCCGGCATCGTTTCGTCAACGCTGGGAACAGGTACAGCGGTATCCAGCTACGATCCATATATCAATGCTCAGGGTTATAGCGATCACACCTCGCAGGTATTGACCAACCAGCAGCTATACGGCGTCCCGGTCTATAAGTTGAATACCAACCTATTCAACATGAGTTACGATCAAGCCTTTCCAACCGGCACTTACATCGAAACGGACTGGAACAACAACCGGACCACCTCGAACAGTCCGAATAACGGCTTGAACCCGCAGCTCAATACAACGGTGCGCTTCTACATGCAACAGCAGTTGCTGGCCGGCTTCGGCCTGGGGCCAAACCTCCGCTTTTTGCGGATCGCGCGCACCAACCAGAAGATCTCCGACATCGCTTTCAAAGCGCAGGTGATTGCTACCGTCACCCAAATCTCTGACATCTATTGGGATCTGGTCAGCGCCTACGATGATGAACAGGTGCAGGAGCATTCCGTGGCCTTTGCGACCGAGACCCTGGACACCAGCCGCAAACAGCTTGCGTTACAGGCCATTCCAGAGATGGATGTGCTCAAAGCCGAAGGCGACCTTGCGGTGCGTGAGCAGGATCTGACTGTCGCCCGCACTACCCTTGAGCTGCAGGAACTCTATATGAAGAACGCCATCACACGTTCTCTCGATAATCCGGTTCTGGAAGAGATGCCGGTCGTTCCGACTGACCACATCGGCACTCAGGTCCAGCTCGACAATGAACCGGTGCAGGATTCGATCGCGGCGGCACTCAAGAATCGCACCGAGCTTCAGGAGTCGGCCCTTGACCTGCAAAATCGCGAATTGAGTCGCAAAACCGCCCGCAATGCGTTGTTGCCGCAGCTTGACCTGTATAGCTTTTATGCTGGAACAGGATACGGCGGAACTCCGATTCAGGGGAGCAAAGTCACCGCGCCGGCCAGCTATGGAGGCACACTGGAAAACGCGCTAAACTACTCATCGCCCGAGTACCAGGTCGGCTTCCAGTTGAGTATCCCTTTGCGGAACCGCATAGCCAAGGCCGATCAATACCGCACCGAGCTTGAGTACCGCCAGTCACAGGTATACGCTGAGGAGTTGAAGAAACGCATTCGCATTGAAGTGCGCAGCGCGCGGTATGCTCTTGAACAGGGCGCAAGCCGTGTGGACGCGGCCCGCAAAGCCCGCGACCTGGCGCAGAAGACTTTGGGTATCATGCAAGAGGAACAGAAGCTCGGCGCAGGCTCGAACCAGCAAACGCTCAGTGCCGAGCACGATCTGGCTGTGGCCGAGTCCGCGCTGGTCACCGCTGAAACCGCCTACGAGAAGGACCGCATCGAGGTCAGGCGCGCCACCGGCACGGTTCTTGAGGAGTACGGTATCTCGATAGCCGACGCGAAGGCCGGCGCCGTGGAGGAAGACCATCCCCAGCGATAAAAACACGATCCGAGTTCTGGTTGCGGACGATCAGCCCCACATCCTTGAAGCCGTGGAGTTGCTGCTCGCTCCGAACGGCATCGCCGTGGATTGTGTCCGCTTACCCCAGCTGCTGCTTGAGGCGTTGGGCCAGAACGACTACGACGTGCTGCTCATTGACTTGAATTACACCCGCGACACCACCTCCGGCCAGGAGGGCCTTGACCTGCTGGCTCGCATTCAGGAGTTCGACGCGCGGTTGCCGGTAATCGTGATGACCGCGTGGGGCAACATCGATCTCGCCGTCGAGTCCATCAAGCGCGGCGCGCGCGATTTCGTGCAGAAGCCCTGGGAGAATGAACGCCTGCTCTCGCTGATTCGCGTCCATGCCGAGTTGCATCAGGCTTTGCGCCGCGCGCGCCAGTTGGAGCTGGAGAACCGCCTGCTCCGTGCCGAGGGAATGCCCACATTTGTGGCCAGCGCACCTTCAATGCAGCCCGTACTTGAATTAATTGCGCAGGTGGGACCCTCGGACGCCAACGTACTCATCACCGGCGAGCACGGCACCGGGAAGGAGATCGTGGCCAAGCTGCTCCATGCCGCCTCGCCCCGCGCCCGGATGCCGCTGGTCGCCGTCAATGCCGGCGGTCTGCCGGAGGGGACCTTCGAAAGCGAGATCTTCGGACACGTCAAAGGAGCATTTACTGACGCGCGCACCGACCGCATCGGCCGCTTCGAGCTGGCCAACGGCGGAACGCTTTTTCTGGATGAAATTGCCAACGTTCCCCTGCGTCAACAGGCCAAGCTTCTCCGCGTACTTGAAGCCGGCGAACTGGAGCGCGTCGGCTCGTCGCAAACCCGGCGCGTCGATGTGCGCGTTCTCTCCGCCACCAATGCGCGCTTGCACGAAGAAGCCAAAGCCGGCGCATTTCGCGAGGACCTGCTCTTCCGCATCAACACCGTTGAGATTCACCTGCCTGCATTGCGCGACCGTCGCGAAGACATTCCCGTCCTGGCGCAGCATTTTCTCAGCTGTAACCTCGCGCGCTATCGCAAGCAGGTCAGCGGTTTCTCTCCCGCGGCTATGCAGCAGATGATGAACTATTCCTGGCCGGGGAATGTGCGCGAACTTGAGCACACTGTTGAGCGTGCCGTGCTGCTCTGCCGCGGAGATGAAATCGAACCCGCCAACCTGGCAATCGCCGCCGCGCGGTCCGCATCGCCGTCCTTTGAGAACATGAGCATCGACGAGGTCGAAGCTCTGCTCGTTCGCAAGGTGATGCGCCGCTGCGACGGTAACATCTCGCAGGCTGCCGAGTCCCTCGGACTCAGCCGCGCGGCGCTCTATCGCCGCATCGAAAAATATGGCATCTGACCAGCTCGCCCGCCGTAACCGCCGTTCGGTCGTCCGCCGGGCGTGGTTTTACTGTCTGCTGTTGGTCCTGCCCACCTTCTTCTTCGCGGGCATCCTCCTCTATCGTCATCCCATCTCTGTTGCTCCCACTCTGATGCTCGTCGTCTGCCTGCTGCTTTACCTGCTGCTGGTGGCCGTTGCGCTCATTGAAGGCATGATTCGCCCGCTGCAAACTCTTGCGAACGTTGTCTCTTCCCTGCGCGAGAGCGACTACTCTTTCCGTGCGCGCGGCGCCGGCTCTCAAGATGCCTTCGGCGAGCTGGCCTGGGAGGTCAACGCGCTCGCCGATCTACTCCAGAAGCAGCGCGTGCGTTCGCTGGAGGCCACTGCCTTGCTGGGCCGCATCCTCGAAGTGATGCACGCTCCTCTTTTCGCTTTTGACCGCGATGATTTGCTGCAATTGGTCAATAACGCCGGCGTACAGTTGCTGGGCCGCGCTCATTCCCGCTGCTTTGGCCATCCAGCGGGCGAACTGGGTCTCGCAAACCTGCTTGCGGCTCCCGACCAATCTATCCACTCCTTTGGTTCCAAGCCCAAGCGCTGGCTTCTGCGCAAGGCGGTTTTTCGCCAGGACGGCGCGCCGCATACACTGCTCTTACTGGCCGACGTGAGCCTTCCTTTGCAGGAAGAAGAACAGATCGCATGGAAGCGATTGATCCGCGTCCTCGGTCACGAGCTTTCCAACTCGCTAGCCCCCATCAAGTCCATCGCCGGCAGCCTTCACGCCCGCGTGGATCAGATGGAAGGAGAGGACTCCGCGCTGCACGATTTTCGCCGCGGCCTGAGTGTCATCGAGAGCCGCGCCGACGCTCTCCATCGCTTCGTGCAGTCCTATCGGCTCCTCGCCCAGTTGCCCCCGCCGCAGCTCAAGCCAGTTCTACTTGGGCCGCTGCTGGAGCGGGTTGTGCTCCTCCAGCGTGGCGCTCTCCCCGATCGGCGCCCAGTGGTTCAGTTTGATCCCGGACCTCCGGCAACTCTTCGAGCCGATTCCGATCAACTGGAGCAGATGTTCATCAACCTGCTGGCCAACGCCGTTGACGCATCATTGGCCAACGGCGCAAAGCCGGTGCGCGCAAGCTGGGAACTCGCGGGTTCTGAGGTAGCGGTTTCTGTCGAAGATAGCGGCCTCGGCATCGCCAATCCGGAAAACCTCTTTGTCCCCTTCTATACAACCAAGCCTGCCGGCAGCGGCGTTGGCCTGGCTCTTGCGCAGCAGATTGCCCGCGCCCACGGCGGTGAAATACGCCTATTGAATCGCGAAGACGGCCCTGGAGCGCGCGCCACAGTCCGCCTGCCCGTGACTCAACTGTGATGGAGTGGATTGATTGGGATTGTTTTTTGGCGGGGAATCAGTGAAGGAGAGACCGAGGAGAGGTGTGAATCACCTAGCCATTTGTCTGAATCAGCCACTTGAAGGGTCAGCGCATTTGTACCTGCAGCTGTAAGCGTCGAGGACGCGATTCTAGCCAATCAGAATGAACTCTTATCTATCCGCTGGAAACTTGCCTTATCCCTCTGTGACCCAACAGTTTTTTCTTCGATCTCGGCGCAGCGGAACCAGGGTACCCATTTCTCCTGAAATGCAGAGTCAAGGATTGAGCTAGTCGAAATGCCCCCGTGTAAAACTCTTCTGAAAACGACCGAAGAGTCGCAGGGGTTTGAACGCGCAGCGCGATTTATCGACCTGTTCGAGCCAACTGTGAGCCAGAAGAGTCCATGCGCGGATATGATTCATGCGATTGCGGATACAGGCTTTATTTTATCGAGTAATTCGAGAGCAGGATCTCTGAGAACTTACGAGGCTAACACCGAGAACCGTAAGGGTGCGGGGCACAAGAATGGGCATAATTTGAATTCTAAATTTTCGATAAGTAATTGATTATTTGGCTCCTTACGTAGGACTCGAACCTACGACCATTCGGTTAACAGCCGAATGCTCTGCCATTGAGCTGCTCAAAATCGCCTGATGAAG
>CAZHKN010000026.1:0-30072 GCA_964532725.1 uncultured Occallatibacter sp. | reverse complement strand
CTTCTTTCCGGGTAGTTCATTCGATCCGGGAATTTAAGAGTGGCTTCATCCTGGCAGGATAAGTTCTTTCAGCACCGTCCCATCTTCTTTGGTTACAACCAGTTTGTGGTTTTGGCTTGCTTCAGCAATAGCAACCTTGGTCAGCCCAAGCGCCAGACGTACGATTTCAGTCATCGTTGTACGCTTCTGTTTCGCCATCCGTGCCAAGTCCGCATAAGCTCCGGCCGATAAAATCAGGTTCAGTCTCTTTTCTTCCTGATCCTCACTCTTTGTCGCTGGGAGTTCCAGAACCGCGACTCCCCCCTCAGATTTCGCCATTTTCGATCCTCATTCCGTGCTAGAAATTTGCCCGCCCAAAACAACCGCTATAGGGTGTCCTGCGCATACAGTACATATCCTATCGGCTGCAGAGTGCATATGCAAGAGTAAACATATTGCAGATTGTGGATTTCAGATCCGGAACACCAAAAAATGGGGCATGCCCTGAATCGGCATGCCCCGCAGTTCGACAGGCATCTGAACTCTTCTCCGCTCCAGAGGTTCGCTTCTCCTCATGAGACTCCCGCCCCGCCTCCCGCGCTATATTGGAAGAGGATAAAGTGCTACACCTGTTGACAATACATCTCTTCCTGAACATTCGATGTGTCAGCAACCCGGATGAACCGGATTCCAGGCCGAGGGGGTTTTCCCTGCACAGCATACGGGCCTTTGGGCGCTTGAGAAGCCGCTCTTGAAAATGGCCGGTCCGTATGTGGCATGAGTGAGTCCAGAAAGCTGGGCTTGGTTGAATTCGCAGAAAGTTGTTCAACATATAGGCCTCCTCAGATGCATATCAGGCACAATTAATAATGCATCTTTAATACATACTACATCTGTATTTAATATGTGTCAATAGGCGTACCAGATATTTTCTACGGAGAAGAAATTACGATAAATGAACAAGTTAATGAGGTCGGGGCCAAAGATATCCTCAACCCCTATACGAATTCAAAGAAGATCCACCGCTCACATACAGCCAGAGGAATCAAAGTCAGCGAACTAGCACAATGAGTTGTTCTGTACTGTATTTTGCCATTCAAATCCGGTAGTTTACCTTGAAGCCTGCTTGCGGTCTTTTGGCTTGGAACCGTTCGACTTGCGGCCCGCCTTCTTAGAAGCCCTGAGTTTTGTGCTCTTGGCGCCAGACACACCCACGGCGGCCAGTTTCCGGATAGTCAAATTTTTGTGACCTCCCTTGCTATCCGCAGATTTGCGGGCAGGAGGCCCTCCGCCGGGTTTGATGATAGACAATCTACGTCTGGAAAAATCTGGAATCCGATAGGCTTGTTTGAGGGTATCCTCGACAATCTTTACAATCGTGGACACATTCTCAGTCGGCGAGCCAGGCCGGAAATTTCCCAGCCGATGAATCTCATCGCGAATCTGATTACACGCAACTCCCATAGTCGATACATGGTCCTTGGGATCGGAACTGGGATGGTAGCGCGCAACATTCCAGCCCATCAGATCCGCCGGCAGGTGCAAATCGACCCCACTGGGAGCAACGACGAAGGCTCTTTCTCGTCCCAGCCCGCCCATGAAAAGACCCAGCTCGAAAATCACATTATCCCGGACAGCTCTATGTTTCTGGTTCCGGATGATTATCTGATCGTCGGGCGCAAAAACAAATACGCCGAAATCGTGTGATTTGACCGCCGCAAGTGCGCTCTCAAGCCCATAGGCGGCGATATTGAAGACGCCTTTCTGCCATACCGTTACAGAGACGTCAGGCGAATCCAGGTTGTTCTGGATCGCACGTGCATAGTCTAAGCTCTCAAACGAAGACCCCACAAACACGCGAGATCTTCGTCTTTTCTCGGCCAAATCGCGCCTCCAGATGTCCCGGAGAACTTGGAGAGGATAAATCGTTGCCGGAATTATACTCCCGATGAAGCGGGCAGAAAGCAGATGATTGCAGCGGATTGGAGACTGCATTTTCTGCTCAACAAATAGTTATGGTGTAGTTGTTCGGCCGGCTCTCTCCTGTTGCTTCTGGATCGCGACGACAGCAAAGCCCTCCGTCTAGTATCTTTGCAAATGAATTTTCATTGACGTGAGGTCGCAATGATTTCCAGAAGAGATTTGCTGCGCGGAACCGGGCAGTTAATGATGGCGTCGGCTTTGCCATTGGCGGCGCAACCGCGGACGGAGCCACCGGCCTCCGACACTCAGGGATCAAGCGATGACAGCCCGTACTCCCGCTGGGTCCGGTTGGCGGAGTCGCTGAAACCGGAGTTGCACGAAGAGATTCAGCTTCCAATCGCGGTGGTCACTCCGCAGGCAGACGCCTCAAAATATTTGCGCTGGCGCATGGAAGTGGCCAGCCCTGCGGCGGCGATTGAAAACCGCACCTTCAAGCCAGGTGAAGAATTCATTCTGGATTTCGGATCTCATCGCACCGGGTATCTATCCTTTGAGATCAGCGGCGTGGGCCGCAATGTGGACGCTCCTGCCCGTCTTCGCTTCACTTTTGGCGAGGTGCCGGGAGATGTGGCGGAGCCGCTCCACCCTTATAAAGGTATCCTCGGGGAAGGCTGGCTACCCGAGGATACGCTCACCATCGACTTTTTGCCACAGCAGGTGCGGCTGCCGCGACGCTACGCCTTCCGCTATGTGAAGGTTGAGATTCTGGGTACATCGCCGGGGTATGAGGCGCAGTTCCGGAACTTCCGCGCCCATGCGGTGAGTTCTGCCGTGAACAGGCCATCGCCGCTGCCGGTGGGCGCTTCAGAGAGAGTGCGAAAGATAGACGAGATCAGCCTGGCGACGCTGCGCGATTGCATGCAGACGACCTTTGAGGATGGTCCGCGGCGGGATCAGCGGCTCTGGATCGGCGATATGCGGCTGCAGGCTCTCGCGAATTACAAGACATTCCGCAACTTCGCCCTCGTCAAGCGTTGCTTGTATCTCTTCGCGGCCTCTCCGAGAGAAGATGGCTTGCTGCGCGCCTGCGTTTTTGAAAAGCCTGCGCCGCGCGCCTCTGGGGACTTCATTCTCGACTACGCGGTTCTGTATGTCGCGGCGCTTTATGACTACGTGTTGAATTCCGGCGACAGGGATTGCGGACGGGATCTTTGGCCAACGGCCAAGCGCCAGCTTGAGATTGTTGGCGCGGGCGTGGACGCCGACGGCCTGTTGATTGCACCCAAAAATATCTGGGTTTTTATCGATTGGGAGCAAAGGCTCGACCGGACGGCATCTATGCATGGTGTGCTGTTGTATTGCTACCGCCAGGCGGCAAAGCTTGCCGATCTGCTCGGCTACGCGGAAGACTCAACCAAATACCAGCAGATTATCGGACGAATGGCCCACGCTGCGCAGGAACATTTCTTCGATGCGGCTCAGCAACTTTACATCAGTGGACCCGACCGCCAGGTATCGCTCGCCACGCAGGCGTGGCTGATTCTCGCCGATGTACCAGACAAAGCGGCCGGAGCAACTGCGATGCGGAATGCTCTTGCGCACGCCGGAGTAATTACTCCGGCAACGCCGTACCTCTACCATCACGTTGTGAGCGCCATGCTGGCCTGCGGAATGGAGGCAGAGGCTCTAGCACTTATCGAGAGATACTGGGGCGGCATGGTGAATGCGGGGGCCGATACATTCTGGGAGGTCTATAACCCAGCCGACTCGCTGGCCTCGCCCTACGGCGATGTGCATATCAACAGCTTTTGCCATGCCTGGAGCTGCACACCGGCGTATCTGCTCAGAACCATCGATTCGATGGATGAGAAAGGGCTTTGACGAATCTCGTCCTCTGTCCACGAAATCCGAATTGGTCGCAGGAAACCGGAGGCGGCTGAGGGCTGCGCCCGCTACCATCAGAGTAGCGATGACGAATCTCAAATCAGCCTTCTTGCCTAGAAAAACCGCCAGCACGGTATCAATTGTGCTGGCCTTTGCCAGCGTCTACTTCTTCTGGGGTTCCACGTACACGGCTATCCGCATTGGCGCAGCCGAGATGCCTGCGTTACTGCTGGCAGGGACGCGGTTTCTTACGGCGGGCCTGATTCTGCTCGTCTGGTGCCGTTGGCGCGGGCTGCGCATTATGTGGCCGCCCAAAACTATGCTGACCCTCAGCATAATCGGCCTGCTGCTTCTAGGCGGCGGCAATGTAGGACTGGTGTACGCGGAGAAGACTGTGCCCAGCGGGCTGGCCTCGCTGGTTCTCGCGGTTATTCCTCTCTATGTAGCGCTGGCGGAGATGTTGCTGCCGGGTGGCGAACCGCTGCCCAGGCGCGGCTGGCTTGGATTGCTGCTGGGCTTCATCGGCCTGGGCGTTTTGCTGGCGCCGTCGCTGGGGCACGGACTCAAAGGAGACCAAACTCTTCTCTGGGCGCTCGCCGCCTTGCTGGTTGGCGCGCTCCTCTGGGCCGCTGGCAGCCTTGTTTCCCGGCGCGCGCGGCTGCCGGTAAACAGCCTGGTCGCCGCTGCCTGGCAGATGGTGATTGCAGGAGCATTTTGTGTTGCGTTGGGAACGGTGCTGGGCCAGTGGCCTCAGTTTCATCTCAGCGCCACCTCCGCCGGATCGCTGGCCTGGCTTATCACCGGCGGCTCACTGCTGGGCTATACCAGCTTCATCTATCTGCTGGAACACGTGCCGGTGGCCAAAGTCTCGTCCTACTCTTATGTCAACCCGATGGTCGCTGTATTGCTCGGCATCCTGCTGTTGCACGAGCGGCCTGAGAGGGCCGAGTTTGCCGGAATGGCCGGGATAGTTGTCGCCGTGTTTCTGCTCACTTCAGCGCAGGTGAAAAAGAAGGCGACTGCGCTACAGATTGAAGAACTGGAGCAGCTTCCGGCGGAGTAGGGCCTGCTTGTTTTTGCTCCGGCTCTCTAACCAGAATGATTTGCAGTTTTATCTGTCCGATTTTTCCGGATCTTATCCCTCAGACTGCAATACCAAAAGCTACTTTCTTTCCTTAAATGCACTTGGGGGAACCAAAGGAACAGGCGGTTCCCCTTCCAGCCCAGTTCGTCCACCCTCGAATGTATCCAAGGCGTCTTTATCGTTCGCAAATCCCATCCAGCAGACCATCGCTTTCTTCAAGATGGTACAAGTAACTTCCAGCGTGAAACTCCGCTCGGGATGGTCTTTGGGATTTGCCTGTGCCCGCTCTATCCAAAAGTCATGGCTCCCTAATTTATAGGCGCCATAGGCCGGGTCTTTGACATTTACATTCTTGCCGACAGACTCCGCTATCCCTGAACCGAGCGCTGCAAGATCGCCCTGTTTCATCGTTTCGCCGAGGCAACTGTACTCAAGCGCGAGGGTCAATATGACCGAGCGCGGACTCCCGTGCTGAAGCAAAAGTGCGACCTGCATACACGAGGCCGCCGTCTTCTCGACTTTATTGGTGGCTTGCTCCTCCGCCTTCATTTGCGCAATTGGCAAAATGGGTTTGGAGTCGGCAACTTCCCAGTTTGCAGGGTAGGAGTAACTGAATCCTTGGTCGCTGGTAAATGTGGCGGATTGCGTTGTCCCCTCGCTTTTGGTATCGGGAAGTGTTTTGGTCGCAGTCTTGATTGCGCGAAAGGCCTCGGCGGGAATCATCGCTGTGTCGCTTCCATCAGGAAAACGGAGGTGAGCATGTTCAAACTCCGCCTTTGCCGTTTCATTTTTGCAATGCGCTGACCAGAGAACAATTCCCTTGGGTAGAACCGCTCCCAGATATTCAATGGTTTCGACAGCGTCCGGATGGTCAATTTTTGCAGCTTTTGTGCGCATCACCCAGAAAACTGTTTTCTTGAGCGTAAAAGTGCCATACTCCGTTTCGGTGAGTTGATATTTCTCCTTCAGCGTACTCATTGTCCCCAGCGCATAAGCGTTCAAGTCCGGTTCAGCGCCGAGACAACCCTTTGTTGCACCTACCGCTATGAATACCGATGCCGGCTCACCTGATTTCGCGTTGAAGAAAATCTGCACGCAGCTGGTGTGGCTCTTTTCTTTTGTGGTCGCTTCCTCTCCCTCGATCTTTGACTTCACCATCGGCAAGGCGGGAGTCATGTCGACGATGGTCCAGTCCGAGGGGTAGGAGATATCAAAGCCAACGTCGCTCGAGAATGTGCGAGTGGCTGACGATGACGAAGGAGTTTGGTTCGCGGTTGGCGATTTGGCTGGCCCCTGCGCGTGGAACGCCACACTCGCAATCAAGATGAATGCAATCAACGCATAACTTCTCATGATGAAAAGAGAGTAGCATATGCAGGCCACTCTCAGCGGATCAAAAGGCCCCAGACTACTGACGCAACCCCTATCACCGAAGCGCCGATGCCGAGATACCAATAGATGCGGCTGCGCGTGAGCAGAGTGACGGAGCTGATGACCAGAGCGATCTCCAGCAGCGCCTCGCCGAGGTCATAGAATTTTGCCTGACTCTCAGCCTGCTTCACCTTGTCTTCGAGCGCCTGAGCCTCCTGCTGTTCTTCTTTCAGATCCTCGGCCCACTTGTCTTTGTGATCTGCGTAGCCTTTTACGATTTTTTTTGCCGCGTTCTCATCGGCGATGGTGACAACGCTGAGCAGATTGCTCATCAAGTCGGTGTCGTAAGCGCGAATCTTCTTGGCCTGATATTCGTTCCATGTATCGCTGGCCTCAGCCTGCTTGAGCACGGCTTCGGTGTGGGTGCGATGGCCGAGCACGGTGGTCACCGCCACCAGTACGGCCAGCACACTCATGGTAAAGGCCACCGGCCGCAATGACGACTCATGCGCGCCGTGTTCGGCGTGTTCCTGCAACTCCTGGGCTTCGTTCGCTTCCATTGGAGAATCTCCTTCTGCTTTACGCCTGTTGCTCAATTACTTTCAAAGCAAGCGATTGGGCACGCAACCGCGCCTCTTCCGGCGTAGCTCCATAGGCCAGAACGCCTGGGATGGAAACTACTTCCGCGATCCAACGACCGTTGTCTTCCTACTCGAAATCGATCTCGAATTCCACTGGTAACTCCGTTATTTCCGCTTCCAGCGTACGCCATCCTTTGAATCTTCAATCACAATGCCCTTTTCCGCCAGCTCATTACGGATCTGGTCGGCGCGGGCGAAGTTGCGCTGCTTCTTGGCCTGCGTGCGCTCGGCCACCAGGGCGTCGATCGCTTCATCGGTCAACCCTTGGCGGGCCAGCAATTCAGGGGCCACTTCGTTTAGTCTGCCGGCCTTCTTGGCCCAGGCCAAAGCTTGTTTCGTTGGCTCGGCGTCGTGGTCGGAAATTACGTCAAAGACCGCGTCGAAGCTGGTGAGGACAGCGAGAATCGCATCCCGGTCGCCTGCAAAAAGCTGTCCCTGGTCGATGGCGGTGTTGGCTGTGCGGATGAGATCAAAGATTGGCGCGCGAGCTTCCGCAGTGTTCAGATCATTGGATAGCGCAGCCATGTAATCGGCCTGCGCTTTCTCCGCCGCTGCTGCCAGCGCCGGATTTGTCCCCGGAGCGAGCGTCACGCTTACCAGCCGCTGATGAAAGGTTCGCAGCCGCTCGATGGCATTGGTCGCTTCAATCAATCCATCGAAGGTGAAATTCAACTGATGCCGGTAGGGTACCGAGACCAGCGCAAGGCGAATCGCAGACGCTTTGTAACCCTTCAACAGCAGATCGCGCAGTGTATAAAAATTCCCCTCGCTCTTGGACATCTTGCGCCCGTCAACGAGCAGAAAACGCACATGCATCCAATGGCGGGCCAGCGTTTTGTGGGTCACGCTCTCGCTCTGCGCAATCTCGTTTTCATGGTGCGGAAACATCAGGTCTTCGCCGCCGGCGTGCAAATCGAAACTCTCGCCCAGGTACTCCATCGCCATCGCCGAGCACTCCAGGTGCCAGCCGGGACGGCCCGCGCCAATTGCCGTCTCCCATCCGGTTTCGCCGGGCTTGGTCGCCTTCCAAAGTGCAAAGTCGCGGGCCGAATCCTTCTCGTATTCGTCGACGTCGACGCGCGCGCCGTCTTCAATGCCCGAGAGATCCTTCTTGCTCAGCTTGCCGTATTCTGGAAAAGAAGCCAGCCTGAAATACCACGAGCCGTCCTCGCTGCGGTAGGCCGCGCCGGCCTGCGCTAGCCGCTCCACCAGTTCCACCATCTTGGGAATATGCTCAGTGGCGCGAGCAATCACCTCCGGACGCTCGACTCTGAGGGATTCCAAATCTTCGAAGAATGCCAGCTCAAACTGCGGGGTGTACTCGCTGATGGGAATGCCGGCCAACGCCGCGTTGCGGATGATCTTGTCGTCCACGTCGGTGATGTTCATGACGTGGCGAACCGCGATACCGGTCAGCTTGAGGAAGCGGCGCAGGATGTCAACCTGCAGGAAGGTACGAAAGTTGCCAATGTGGCCGTAATCGTAGACCGTAGGGCCGCAGGCATACATGCGCAGTTGGTGGCCGTCGCCGGGGACGAGCTCGTCCAGTTGTCCCGTCAGGGTATTGAAGAGGCGGAGGGTCATGAGAAATTCGCGTTCACTCAAAAGTAGCGCTAGATCGGCGTTTTCCGCCCATTCGATTGTAGCAGCGAGGGATTCCGGGCTGTCCGGCTACGCCGCAGAAAGACTTTCGGCATTAGAGAACTCTCGTTAGAAACGGCAAAGCCGATAGTTCAGAGTGAGGAAATGTTCATGATCCGTACCCTGGCTCTTGCTCTTCGGGGCTTCGCCTTTGCCATTGCTCTTTTCGCCGCCTTTGCGGCTCGCGCCGACGAAACCTTCCCGGTAGTCCACACCGAACCGATCACTATCCATATTCTGGATGGTGTGAGCGGCCAGCCGCTGGTTCATGTCCATGTGCAGTTGGTGGGCGGGTACGATCAAAACGACATTGACCGCCGGATCTGGCTGGAGGAGTTGCTGACAGACGAGCGGGGCGACGTGCAGCTCTCGAATCAACTGCAGAATCTGCCGTTTCTCGCAGTGCGCGTCGAGAAAGCTCCGCTTTGCCAGTCCGAGACCCGCAACTTCAGCGTAGAGCTGATGCGCCGGGATGGACTGAGCGCGGCCAATCGCTGTGGCATTGCCACGGTAGAGAATACGCCGGGAGTTTTTGCGGTATTTGTGAAGGGCAAGAAGGCTGTGCGCGGCGCACATGCCGCCGCGGCCGCGGCCCAGCGCGCAAACGAGCCGAAAGAGGAGCTTATTCCGCAGCCCGCCACCGATCCGCTTCCGCAACCGGATCTGGACAAGGAGTTTCAGGACGCGGTTCGCAGCAGCCCCTTTCTTGATCTGCGCTTGCGCTTGGCCAGCTATCTACGATAGCGTCAGCCGTATGGCTGGTGTTTCATTGGAATTGGAAGGCAAAACCGCCCTGGTCACGGGCGGCTCGCGCGGTGTCGGCGCGGAAACCGTACGGCTGTTTACCGAGGCGGGAGCGCAGGTGGCCTTCAGCTATCGCCAGGCCCGTGAACAGGCCGAGGCGCTGGCCGCGGAGTGCGGCGGCCCAGGGCGCTGTGTGGCCATTGAGCAGGAGTTGAGCACTCCGGCGGATGGGCGGGCGCTAGTGGCTGCGGCGGTGCGCGCCTTTGGCCGCCTGGACGTGCTGGTAGCCAACCACGGCATTTGGCCCTCCCTGGATGTGCCGATTGCGCGCATGGAAGAGGCGCAATGGCGCAGGACGCTCGGCGTCAACCTGGACTCCGTCTTCGGACTGGTGCAGGCGGCAGTGGCGCAAATGGAGCATCAGGCGGCGGGACTCGCTCAAGTAGACGGGCATATTGTGCTGATCAGCTCGACGGCCGGACAGCGCGGCGAGGCGAATCACGCGGACTATGCGGTGACCAAAGGCGCGCTCATCAGTCTGACAAAGAGCCTTTCGAGTGAGCTGGCGCCCAAGGGGATACGCGTAAACTGCGTGGCGCCGGGTTGGGTGGCGACGGAAATGTCGGCCGCGGCGCTGGACGATCCACAACTGGGATCGAAGATTACCGCGGGCATTCCTGTAGGCCGGGCGGCAAGTGCAAGGGAGATCGCCGGGCCGGTGCTGTTTCTGTGCACTCCGCTGGCCGGATTCATCAGCGGCGAAATATTGAACGTAAATGGCGGCGCAGTGCTGGTGGGATAAGAGGAGAGCTTTGTATGCGCAGGTTTTTGCCGGCAGCGCTGGCGGTGAGTCTGGTTGGAGCGATGCTGCTAACGGCGCCTCTGCGGGCGCAGAGCACGGGCAGCGACGCGGGCGACAAGAACGCGCAGCAGGCCCGCGCGGCGCTGGACGCGATGGTGAAGGCGATGGGCGGCGATGCCTGGCTGAACATGAAGAATCAGTTGCGGCAGGGACGGACAGCCAGCTTTTATCATGGCAAACCCAGCGGCTCAGAGACGGATTATTGGGAATACCACTCCTGGCCTGACCACGACCGCGTCGAATTCACCAAGCACCGCGATGTGGTGCAGTTCTACATCGGACGCACTGGATGGGAAGTTACATATAAGGGCAAGGCTCCTCTGCCGCAGGATATTGTGGACGATTACCTGCGCCGCCGCGACCACTCGATTGAAACTGCCGTCAAAGTCTGGCTCAAAGACCCGCGCACGATTCTGATCTACGAAGGCCAGCACTTGGCCGAACGGCATCTGGCCGAGCAGGTGTCGTTGATCTCGGCGGAAAATGAAGCGGTGACGATTCTGATGGACGCACAGACCCACCTGCCGCTGCGCCGCAGCTTTGAGTGGCGCGATCCGGTCTATAAAGACAAAAATCTCGACGCCGAGGAGTACGACGATTACCACGTAGTTGACGGACTGCCAACGGCCTTTACCGTCACGCGCTTCAAAAATGACGACATGGTCAGCCAGAAATTCCTGATCAAGGGCAGCTATAACCTGGAGCTTGCGCCGGATTTCTGGAGCATCGACGACGCCGACAAGCGCATCAAGAAATAATCACCTGCGGTCGGGCGGGATTCTGCCGAATATAGGTTCCGGCGTCGAATTTTTTGGCAGTTGAAGCGCCAGTCATTGTGCGAATGAGGCCAAAGACCGGGCGGTTGAACCAGGGGCGGTCATGCTTGCCGACAATCGCCCAGGCGATGCCCGCGTAGCCATTGGGGTCGCGGCCATCCAGCTCGTAACGGTCGTTCAAAATCACCGCCCAATCAAAAGCCGTGGCGGGGTCCGGCGCCCATTCCAGAATCTTCTTGGCCCAGTACATCCGCATATAGTTGTGCATCCAGCCAGTCGCGACCATTTGTCTCTGCGCGGCATTCCAAAGTTCGTCGGAGGTCGCGGCCCGCTCTAGCTGATCGAAGGTATAGCAATGCGGTCGCGGGTCGGCAGCATGTTCGAGCAGCGTCTTCCTTGCCCACGGCGCGGCGCACTCCCAGGTGTCGTAGTTGGGTGTGTGGCGGACGAAGAGCACGGAGAGTTCCCGCCATCCGATCAGTTGGTCGAGAAAGCGGTCGCGGGCGCTCACCGAGGCTTCACCTTGTGCGACGGCGTCTTCGACAGCCAGCGCAATGGTCAGCGGACTGATGTTGCCAAAGTGCAGGTAGGGCGAGAGGCGGCTGGTGCCTGCGCTTTCAGGATGATTACGCTTCTCCTCATAATTCGCAATATCGTTGCTGACGAAATCACGCAACCGCATCAGAGCCGCGTGCGAGCCGCCTGTGAAGCTGGCTACGGGACCAACAGTACGGTCGAGCTTTGTGAACCCAGCGGTGATGTCATTGCTTGTTGGATACGACGGGATCTCTTTCCAGGGCTGCCAGGGATGCAGCGGTTCGATCTTCTTCGGCGCAACCAGGAACTGCGGCAACTGCGCCTTGAGATGCGGACGGAAGTGATGGAGAAGCACATAGCTGCGGTGAAAGAGTTTGGATGGAACCACCACATCGGCATCTACGGTCCAGTAAGGCAAGCGCAGCCGCGCAGCCAGCGTTTTACGCCAACGCTCCGGCTCGCGGCAGGGATTTTCATCGCCGACGAGCAGAGCGGCCTCGACTTCATCGAGAAAGGCCCCCAGCGAGTTGTCGGGATGCCGGCGCAACACAAAACCAATGCCTCGCTCGGCTGCGTCGGCTTCGACATCGATCAACCCCTGCGCCAAAAAGTGATAGTGCCGTAAATTGGCGTTGGGGTAATTTGGGATCACGCCGAAGTAGATCACAACCGGCAGGCCGAGGAGATTGGCGGCTTCTATCGCCACGTCTAACGCAGGATTATCGACGACGCGCACGGCTCGCTGCATCCAGTAAACAACACACCGAGCACCTTTGCGCGGCACACCGGCACGGCGCACACAGACCCGCGGTTGGCTCGCGAGCCGGATCAGCTCCTCAGGAATCTCCGCTTCTGCTGCCCTTCGATTCATACTGATTGAACGATACATTCCTGGCAGCGGGAGTGCGGCTTTCTACGCTGGAAATCGCTCTCCGAGCTAAGCTGGTGTTGATCAGAACGAAAAGAGGCTGCGGGTTTTATAATTTGGTCGAGCGTCCATCGCACCAACCGCTTTCCGGAGCAAGTGAATGACCTTTGACATCCAGGAGATCATGGGATTTCTGCCCCATCGTTATCCTTTCCTGCTGATCGACCGCGTCGTCGAGTTCGAACCTGCCAAGCGGTTAGTGGCGATCAAGAACGTCACCATTAACGAGCCGTTTTTTCAGGGCCATTTTCCAGGCCATCCCATCATGCCAGGGGTTCTAGTGATCGAGGCAATGGCCCAGGCCGGCGCTATCATCATGATGCACGGCCTGCCCGACCGCGAAACCAAGCTGGCTGTCTTTACCGGCATTGAGCGCGCCAAATTCCGCCGCCCGGTAACCCCCGGCGACCAGTTGCGCATTGAGGTGGACGTGCTGGCCTTCAAGACGCGCGTGGGGCGTATGGAGAGCAAAGCCTTTGTCGAAGGCAAGCTGGCCTGCCAGGCCACGCTCACCTGCCAGATTGTCCCCAAGGTCGTGCAGACGGCGGCCTCAGAAACAGAGCCTGCGGGGACTGAATGAGTATTCATCCCAGCGCAGTCATCGCCCCTGGAGCAGTCGTACCGGACTCCTGCTCGGTTGGCCCGTTTTCGACGATTGGTCCTGAGGTGGTGTTGGGCGAGGGCTGTGTGCTCATCTCGCATGTCGTGCTCGATGGGCGTACGCGCATCGGCGCGCGCAATACCTTTCATCCCTTCTGCGCCGTGGGCATCTCGCCGCAGGATCTGAAGTACGCTGGCGAAGCGACCGAGACGGTTCTCGGCGACGACAATACTATCCGCGAGAATGTCACCATCAGCCGCGGTACCACCAAAGGTGGCGGCGTCACCCGCGTCGGGTCAAATTGCCTGATCATGGCCTCGGCGCATATCGGCCACGACAGCCAGGTGGGCAGCCATTGCATTCTCGCTAACGCGGCCACGCTCGCAGGGCACGTCATCATTGAGGATTACGCCACCGTGGGCGCATTCAGCCCAGTGCATCAGTTCTGCATTGTGGGCAAATACGCCTACATCGGCGGCGGAACGATTGTGACGCAAGACGTGCTGCCGTATTCGCTGACCTCATCGCGCCGCGAGAACAAAGCCTTCGGGATCAACAAAGTCGGCCTCGCGCGGCGCGGCTTTTCGCCCGAGCGCCTGAAGACGCTGCAAAAGGCTTTCCGGCTGCTGCTGGCGGCCAAGCTGAATACCTCGCAGGCTCTAGAAAAGATCAAGGCGCTGGAAGGCGAAGACGCGGCGGTGCTGGCTGATTTTCTGGAACGGAGTGAGCGCGGGGTAATCAAGTAAAGACGATATGGAGAAATCCCAGTCTGACAGACGATTGTTCCCCATATTTGTGCGCGAGGGGCGTAGCAGAAAGCGCTATAAGTCTGGATATATTGATGAACGAGGCGAGGTTGTTGTCCCGCCAATTTATGACCACGCGCATCCTTTTCGATGCAGGCGCGCTTCCGTACGCGTAGGAGATCTTTGGGGCGCAATTGATGAACAAGGGGATCTGGTTATATCGCCCTGTTCCGCTCAGGCTCTACAGTTCACCGAAGGTTTGTCGGAGTTTTCGTCTGGAGGTCGCCGTGGGGTCATCGACATGGAAGGGAACGTCATTGTTCCTGCAATATATGGCAGTGTAAGTCACTTTGGCGATGGGCTGGCTTGCGTAAGAAAAGGGAATCTCTATGGGTTTATAGATAAATCTGGGACCGAAGTCATTCCACCTCTCTTCGATGAGGCACGAGCTTTCTCTGAAGGACTCGCTTCGGTGAAATTAGGAAATGAATGGGGATATATTGGCTCCAATGGATCGATGGCAATTCCGCCTCAGTTTATTTGCAAGAGAGGGATGGCAGGTTCTTTCCGTCAAGGCTTGGCGCGTGTTTCGAAAGATGGTGGATGGGGTCACATTAATAGGGATGCCGAGTTTGTCGTTTCGCCTCGATTCGATATGGCCTATGAGTTCTCGGAAGGATTGGCAGTCGTCGAGATCAATAAGCGAAAGGGGTACGTGAATCAACAGGGTGATTTGATCATTGACCCAGTTTTCCTCTCAGCGGATCAGTTCTTGGGAGGACTCGCCAAAGTTAGGGCCGAGTTAGAAAAAGATGCCGTCCCAAAGCCGAATGAGGTCATGTGCGATGTGGGATTCATCAATTCAAACGGAGAATTTTCAATTTCGCCACGTTTCTTTTCGGCAAATAGGTTTTACTACGGGCATAGCCTGGTTGAAACTCAAAAGAGCATTGGATATATCAATCGTTCAGCAGAGTTTATCTGGAGTAGTGGCTGGGTGGACATTGGACTCTCCGACCCTTTGCACCTGCTCCCGCCGGAGGTCTCCTGATGAATTCCGATAAATCCATGCTGGTGCTCTGTTTTTGCCGCGGGGTCTTTGCAACACGAGGTTCGTTATGAAACTCGGCCTCATTGCCGGCAACGGCCGCTTTCCGTTTTTGCTGCTGGACGCGGCGCGGGCGCAGGGGCTGGCGGTTGTTGTCGCCGCGATCCGCGAAGAGACCGACGCGGAGATTGACGAGCGCGCTGCTGCCGACACCGGCATCACCGTCCACTGGCTCTCGCTCGGCGAGCTGTCGCGGCTTATTGAGACCTTCCACAAGGAAGGGGTCTCGAAAGCTGTAATGGCCGGACAGGTGAAGCACAAGCAAATCTTCTCGAGCATCCGGCCTGATTGGCGCCTCGCCAAGCTGCTGCTTAACCTGCGCACACGGAATACGGACATGCTGCTGGGCGCGGTGGCCAAGGTCCTCGGCGATGAAGGTATTGAGCTGATCAGCTCGACGGCGTTTCTGGAGCCGCTGCTGGCTGCCGAAGGTGTGCTGACAGCCCGCGCACCGGACGAGGAAGAGCGAAAAAATATCGAATACGGGCGGGGCGTGGCCCGGGCCGTCGCCGGCTTCGACATTGGTCAGACAGTCGTCGTCGCCGCGCAGGCCTGCGTGGCCGTCGAGGCGATGGAAGGCACCGACGCGGCGATTGAGCGGGCCGGGCGGCTCATGCGATCCTTGAATGACGACGCGGACTATTCCGATGCCGCCGCAGAAACAACGCTCGAACGCAAGCTGACTGTTGTCAAAGTCGCCAAACCCAATCAAGACATGCGCTTCGACGTGCCGGTGATTGGCATTCGCACAATTGAAACAATGATCGAGGCCGGAGCCAGTTGCCTTTCTGTCGAGGCTGGGCGTACCCTGCTCTTTGACCGCGAAGCGCTGCTCAACCGCGCCGCCAAAGCGGGTATTGCCATCGTGGCTGCAACGCGCGATTAACGCACACCGGGCGAGATTGTCTGCATCTCTCCTGCTCCATTCCCCGTCAAACCCCTGGAGGCTTCCCCGTGAAAAAGATTCTTCTCATCTCCTTCATCGCCGTTGTTGCTGTAGCAACGGTTGCGCTGTTTACGGTCCATGCGGCCGATCAAACCCTGCCTACAGTTGGGCAGGTTGCTCCCACCTTTACACTTCCTTCGCAAGACGGTTCGCAGATTTCTCTTGATAGCTTTCACGGCAAGTGGGTCGTGCTCTACTTCTATCCCAAGGACATGACCACCGGCTGCACCATCGAAGCGCACAACTTCCAGCGCGATCAGTCCAAATTCGACGCGGACAATGCAGTGATTCTAGGCGTCAGCGTCGATACTCCAGACAGCCACAAGCAGTTTTGCACCAAGGAGGGGCTGACCTTCCGCCTGCTGGCAGATCCCGAGCACAAGGTGGTGGACGCATACGGCTCACTGGGCCACTTTGCCACCTGGACCATCGCCAACCGCAATACCTTCCTGATCGATCCCTCGGGCAAGATCGTCAAGGTTTGGACCAAGGTTGACCCCTCGCACCACTCCGAAGAGGTGCTGGCAGCGCTGGCTGAACTGAAGAAGTAAGTTTTTCCTCGGTTCAAAAGGAAAAGGCCGCCGTTCCATCCCGGGAGCGGTGGCCTTTCAGTTTCTAGTTCGATTGCGGATTTTTTAGCTGTGCCGGTTGTAATCCGGCGGGCCAGCGATGATCATGCCGCTTTTCTTTTCGCCGTGGATATACCAACAGCACCAGTCGGTCTCGTGAGTACCCTGACCCTCGGCCGAGATCAGGTCGCGATAGACGATTTTTCCATACAGGAAAATCTTCTCCTGCCAGAACTCGACGCGGCGCATGCTCTCGGGCGTCTTGGCCACCCATTTCACATCTTCGCGGCTGAAGGAGCGCACGCCGGCGGATTCTCCGGGAAGCAAAATCATCGGCAGCGGCAGGCTGTTCGGCGACTCTTCCTTGGCGTATTCGGGGGCCGCGGGCAGTTGAGTCTCATCGACTGCGACCACGATGCGGTCTGCGGCGAGGCTGATTTTAGCCGGGCTGCGTCCGCGATTCGTAGCCGTAACCATGAAGCCGTTTTCCACTTTCATCGACGGCTCAACGGTGATCAGAATCCAAGGGCGCTCGGCTTGGATAAAGGATTGGGTCTGCATCAGCGCCGCATTCGCGCAATCCTGCGCTGCTTTTGCGCAGTCCTGCGCGGCCTTGGAGCCTTCGAGCGCCGCCTTGGCGGCCTCTTCAATGTAGCCGGTCTGCATGCCCATGCGCTTCAGCATTTCGAAGAAAAAATACAGCCCGGCATAGCTGATGAAGGTCAGCGCCAGTAGCGCGGCCCAGAGAATCTTGGAGTGCAGTGGCCAGGGATCATTCAGTTGCGGCGGAGCGGTCACAGTGGTGATATGCGGGGTAGGCTCACCCGCCGCAGGGGAGCTGGCGGCCGGCTGCGCCGCCGGTGTGCTCTCCGGCGGAAAAACGCCCGAGTCGTCGGACGCAGTACTGGAACTCTTCTTCGATGTGCTCGATTTGCTGTTCTGCGCAAAAGCCAGCGCATCCGGCGCGATAAACGCCAGCAGCAAGAGAAATATAGGGATACGCTTCAACATACTAGCCAAAATGTACCACAGCGGACAGGCCGAATTCGGCGCTAAAATGAGGTTTGCTTGTGCGGTGTGCCGCTCTGGGCAATGCGCGGCGCAAACCATCTGCGGTATCATCGGCGGAGATGTCATAATCCCAGCCTACCCGCTGAAAGCACAGATTTTAGGAACGCTATGGCCTCCGATATGATCCAATCCATCACGATAGAAGGCTTCAAGAGCATCCGCTCGATCAAGGATTTGCCCCTGCGGCCAATCAACTTGCTGATTGGAGCCAATGGGTCGGGGAAGTCTAACTTTTTGGAAGCGTTTATCTTTCTTGGCGTAGCACATGCCGGTCAGTTGGACTCTTATGTCGCCTACTACGGCGGTGCAGACAAGCTACTGTATTTTGGTTCAAAAAGGACGCAAAGGTTGTCGGTAAGCCTCAAGTCCCCGAATGGAGGAGACACCTTTGCCACATACGCCCCTACGGTGAAAGATACTTTGGTTGGGACCGTTTCTGCCGTTTGGCTTGCCGGAGGCACTTCGACACTTAATCGTTACCGATTTAATGATACAGGGGAAAACTCACCGCTCAGATTAACGAATGACTTACACAATAACCGGGAACTCTCTCGTCTCGGAGGAAATCTGGCGGCATTTCTCTATCTTTTAAGTCAGAGGTATAGAGATTCGTACGAACAAATTCGCAATACTGTGCGACTGGCGGCGCCGTTTTTTGAAGACTTCCAGCTAGAACCACTGAAACTTAATCCGGATAAGATCAGGTTAGAGTGGCGGCATGTCGGCACAGATGATTATTTTGATGTCTCGTCATTTTCGGATGGCACTCTGCGGTTTATTGCGTCAGCAACGGTATTTCTTCAGCCTCTCGAATCCCGTCCATCTGTCATTCTCATCGATGAGCCGGAACTTGGCTTGCATCCATATGCAATCGCCCTGCTTGCCTCGCTCATCAAGCAAGCGTCTAAGGATACCCAAGTTATCGTCGCAACTCAGTCGTCGTTACTACTGGACTACTTCGATCCTGAGGACATTTTGGTGGCTGATCGGGTCGAGGGCGCAACCACGATTCAGCGCTTGCAGCCGGAGCCGTTGGCCGAGTGGTTGAAGGAGTACAGCCTCGGCCAGCTTTGGGAAAAGGGTGAACTCTCTGGCGTGCCGGGGAAAGAATAGCGATGACCCGGATGCTCGTCCATGTCGAAGGACAGACCGAAGAGACCTTCGTCAATCTGGTTCTCGCCGAGCATCTGATACCGTCTGGATACATTTCGGTAGGTGCGAGACGGTTAGGCAACCCTCGCCAGCAGCGTGGCGGCATCCGTCCATGGCAAGCTGCCAAACGCGATATTCTGCGACACCTAAAGCAAGATCCGGGCGCAATCGCCACAACCATCGTGGACTACTACGGGTTGCCACGCGACTGGCCAGGCCGTGCGGATGCACCGAACAAAAACTCCGCATCGGCGAAAGCTACCTATGTTGAAGATGCTTTGCACACTGATATTGCCGAGGAAATGGGAGCAAGCTTTGACACTAGACGATTTGTACCGCTGGTTATGATGCATGAGTTTGAAGCTATCCTGTTCAGTGATCCGAATCGATTCGCTCATACGGTTGGAAGAAGCGATCTCGCCGGCGCATTCCTGGCTATTCGCAATGGGTTTGAAAATCCTGAAGAGATTAACGACTCTGTCGAAACTGCCCCATCCAAGAGGATCGTGCGTCTATTCCCTCACTATGAGAAGGTCTTGCTTGGCGTGGATGCAGCGAGGAAAATTGGCATCCCCACGATCCGGCAGGAATGTCCCCACTTCAACGATTGGCTGAGTCGATTGGAAGCTCTTCCGACAACATTCTCGACTTCTACATGATTTACTGACAACTTACGAAAAATGCTCCCATCCTCGCGCTTCAAGCGGCTGCGCGCCCTCTTCAGTCAGCAGATGAATGAGGGGTTTGCCTGCGCGGGCTTTCACAATCCGCCCGATTTTGGTGATGCGAACTCCGGCAAGAACGCGGGGAATGCGGGTTGATACGGAGGCGGTAAACAGCAGCTCGTAATCTTCGCCGCCGTTCAGGGCCTGGGCCAGAGTTGCGCCGGGACTTATCGGCAGCGCCTCCGCATCCACTTCTGCAGCAACGCTGGACTCTTCACAGAGATGAGCCAGATCGGTTGAGAGTCCGTCGCTGAGGTCGAGAGCGGCGGTTGCCAACCTGCGGCGGACCAGCGCCAATCCCTGCTGAATGCGAGGCTGCGGATGGAGGTGCGATGCCAACTCAGCTTGCAGTTTTCGGGGAATACGCGGCGGGTTGCTGCCGGGACGCGCTGCGGCCTGCTTCTCTAGCAGCATCAATCCATTCGCCGACCCTCCCAACGCGCCAGTGACATACAGCAAATCCCCAACCCGCGCGCCGGAGCGGAGCAGAGCCTTTCCCCGCCGGACCGCGCCCACGAGAACAATATCCGCCACAGCGACCGGCGACTCGGCCAGATCGCCGCCAGCCAGCGGAGTTTTATGGGCTGCGGCCAGCTTCAGCAATCCCTCCAGAAATCCATCGACCCAGGGCCGCTCCCGGCCTTTCCCTTTTATCAGTTCTTTCGGCAGGGCGAGCGAGAGAAACGCCGCTACCGGCCGTGCGCCCATCGCCGCCAGATCGCTCAAGCCTCGCGCCAGCGCCCGGTGGCCCACGGCCTGCGGCGGATGCCAGTCGAGGCGGAAGTGGCGGCCGGCGATGGACAAATCCGTCGTTACCGCCAGCTCCTCGTCCGCTGCCACTCTGAGCAGGGCGCAATCGTCACCAATGCCCAGGCGAACGCCTGTCGAGGAGTTCGCAGTGGCCCGACGGCGAATCTGGCGCAGCAACGCAAGCTCTCCGCCGATACTAGGACTTTGGGAATCGGGATTCGCTAATCGGGTCACGTTACGAGTCATTTGTGCCTACCGAGAAGGATAGGGCAAGCTGGCCGGGTTTTCCCGTTTCGGATTGATTTTGTTGCGGTTCCAGTGCAAATTCCGGCTCCAGGACAGCAAGAATTCTTAGGCTTATTTTATTGACCCGCCGGTGTCCGGTTTGGTAGCCTAAGCAGGCGTTCTCGGGGTGAAACCCCCTCCGGGTATGTAGTTGTTTCGCCGCAAGGCTCCCAGGTTTGCATGGTTCGAATCTGATTTACGTCTGTCGATTTAGCAGCGAATTGCGACTCTGCTAACAGCAGAGATGAGAGGTAAAAAATGCTGCGCAAGCGCTATTACATCTTATTTGTAGCTCGCGATGAAGATGGCCGGGTCCGCAAAATCCCGCTGCCGCTTCACTATGCGTATGGGTTTGTTGTGGCGGCAGTGGTGGGAGCATTCACCATCGTCGGCCTCGCCGGCTCGTACACCCGGATGCTGCTCAAAACGGAAAGCTTTAACCAAGTCCGTGAAGAGCGGGAGACGCTGCGCAAGAATTACAAGCAAATGGCGCAGATTGCGCATGACCGCGATGTGCAGGTGGCGTCGCTGGGCGCGCTGGCCAGCGAGGTGACCGCGCTCTACGGATTGCGCCAGAACAAGTTGGCTGCCGGAAAATCCGAGGCCTCCAGTGCAGCTGCCGCTCCTACACCCGCCTCGCTCGCAGTTACAGACGACCCCAGCCAGCAGCAGGTCAAGCTCTCAATCGATCAGTTTTACACCCTGCGCGCCCAGGCGCTTTCAGGCCGGGTCTCGCGTGCCCTTGAAGGCGGGCTTTCTCCGTCGTTCGATGGCGACTGGACCGAACTGGCCGATGCGCCCTCGCTCTGGCCTCTGGAAGGCCGGGTAGGCTCGAGCTTCGGCGAGCGCGAAGATCCCTTCAACGGCGAAGGAAAATTCCATTCTGGTGTTGATATTGAGGGTCCATATGGTGCGCCGGTGCGGGCCGCTGGCGATGGAGAAGTGACCGGCAGCTCGATGGGCGCCGGATATGGCCTCCAGGTGGTTTTGGCGCACGGGCACGATGTGATGACCGTATACGGGCATCTTTCCTCGATTGCCGTGGTTCCCGGCCAGCACGTGATTCGCGGCCAAATAATCGGCTATGTGGGCCAATCTGGCCGCGCCACCGGACCCCACCTTCACTATGAGGTCCGTGTCCACAATGTTCCGGTGAATCCGCATAAGTACCTGCGCACTACCTACGAGCAGATTGCTGCAGTAGACGCGGGTTCAAATTTGACCGCCGGCCAATAGTCGATTTATTCACGAAAAAACAGAGGCGGCTCTCGGTAATCGACGGTCGCCTTTTACCTGCCTGAAATTATTGGTTTCCTGCTCCGTGTCTACGGTGGTATCGTTATCCGGTGAATTGACCCTGGAGTCGCCACCCATGCGCACTTTCTTTCTCTTCGTTGCTTTACTTTTTCTGATTACGCTCCCCGGTTTCGGCCAGGATTCCGCAGCCTCCAAGACCGCTTTTGCACGCGCCCGGCATCTCCGGCACGGGATCAATGCTTCGATCTGGTTTGCCCAATCGGCCAACAATTACACTGCGGCTCATCTCGATAAGCAGATTGACGCCGCCGACATCGCGCTGATGGCTAAGCTGGGTTTTGATAACGCGAGGTTGAGTATCGATCCGGTACCGTTGGAGCAGTGGCCGCATGGCGCAGAGGGCATGAATGCCGATTTTCTCGCCCGCCTCGACCGCGCTGTGGATACCATGCTGGCCAACGGCCTGGCCGTGCAGATCGACATCCACCCTGAAAGCGCCTACAAGACACAAGTGCGCACCGCCAATGACGGAGTGGACCGCTTTGTCGCGCTCTGGCGCAGGCTGGCCGCGCATTACGCCTCGCGCAATCCCGACATGATTTTGTTCGAGGTGATGAACGAGCCGGAGGTCAACGATTCCTATCGCTGGGCCGGCATTCAGGCTCGGGCCGCGGCGGCCATCCGCGAGGCCGCGCCACAGAACACCATCATCGCCACAGGGCCTAATTACTCCGACATTCAGGATCTGCTTACCCAGCACCCCTTGAGCGATGGCAACGTGATCTACAACTTCCACTTTTACGATCCCCACGAATTTACGCATCAGGGAGCAGGCTGGGGCGTGCCGTGGTGGACCTACGAGCACAACATCCCCTATCCCGCGACCGAGGCTTCAATGGCCGAGCTGCTTAAGGAGATTCCCGACCCCGCCGATCGCTTCCGGCTGGAAAACTACTGGCTCGACCACTGGGATGGGCATCGCATCAAGCTGCTGATCGACGAGGCCACGGCCTGGGGAGAGGCCAATCATGTGCCGCTGATCTGCAACGAGTTCGGCTCGTACAAGCGAGTTGCCGATGCAAGCTCGCGCATGAACTGGCTGCGCGATGTCCGCACCGCGCTTGAGGCCGATGGCATAGGCTGGACGATGTGGGATTATCGCGGCGACTTCGGTGTAGTCGACAAAGAAGACGGCCAGCCCGCAAGAGTAGATGAGAAGGTTGTCGAGGCGCTGGGGCTGAAGAAGTAGTTACTTGCAGGTTTGCTTGCTGCCCCGGTGCTATCTCTATGCGGCCAAAGGCCTGATCTTTGGCCGCTCTTTCTGTGATTCGATACACAGGTCGTACTGAAGCTGCGCTTTAGAGAAGAAATCCAGAGAAAGCCCCAGTGCCTCGCCAAGGCGCATACTACTGAGGTCCACCGTGACTGCGGTGAATCCGTTGAGAATGCGCGAGAAGGTGGCGTGGGTTACGCCAATGTGACCAGCAAGCTCGGTCGCAGTTCTGTGGCCAAGGAATTCCCGTAGCAGTTCACCAGGGCTGGCCGGGTTGTGCATTTTGCTCATGATTGCTGTCCTTCCCCTAGTTCATACGGTTTCGATTCTACGCACAGAAAAGATAATTTCTGCTGAGGCGGGAATTCTGCAATTGCAGATAGATGAACATTAGCCGGCATCTCGTTACTAATCTTGAATCGACGAGTGATTTGAAGATTCTGCGAGATTCTAACAAGAACTCAGGAAGGGGTTGGGAGCTGCTGTGAGGGGCTACTCGTAACGCAGTACGATCATGGGATCGAGTTTCATGGCTCTCCGGGCTGGGAGGTAACAAGCCAGAAGTGCCACCAGGATCAGCAGAAAGGACACCGCCGCAAACGTGAACGGGTCGGTTGGTTGTACTCCATAGAGAAAACGTGCCATAAGCCGTGTTGCGGCGAGAGCCCCAATCAGACCAATTGTGACTCCGGCGATGGCTAAACGGCCTCCGTTGTAAAGAACCATGGCGAAGATCTGGCTTCTCTTGGCGCCAAGCGCCATGCGCAGACCGATCTCCGGCATGCGCTGCAGGACCGAGTATGAAATCACACCGTACATGCCGACTGAGGTCAAAATCAGCGCCAGCATGCCCAATACGCCAACGAGTATTAATGAAAACCGGTCGGCTGTCATGGATGTGTCAACCAGTGTGGAGAGCGTAGAGAACTTTGCCACCGGCAGATCGGGGTCGACGGCATGGACAGCCTGACGCACGCTTACAGCGATGTATGCGTCATCGATTTTCGTGCGCACTGCGAACTGCATGGTCTGCATCGATGGCCACACCTTGATCTCGTTCTGCGTTGCTGGTACAAACATCTCTGGATCGGGCTGTTCGCGCAGGGATGCCTGTTTGGTATCCGCAACCACACCAACGATCGTTCTTGCAGGAAATTTGGTCATCGCAACCCCCACCTGCTTGCCGATCGGATCTTCGCCTGGAAAGAATTTCCTCGCCAGCGCTGCGTTGATAATGGTTACCGGGACAGTATTCAGGCTATCCGTGGAGTTGATGTCTCGCCCGCGCAGCAAAGGCGCGCCGATGGCGGCAAAGTACCCAGGCGAAACGAACGAGTAGTTCGCATACGGTTGCTCCGCGCTATTCACGGGTGGATGTTCCGGCATGCGGATGACTGTTCCGTCCGGAGCACCGCCCATGGGAACAACCGATGCAAATCCTGTGCCTTGTACTGACGGAATGGATTGAAGGCGCAAGAGCACCTGGCGATAGAGGTCGGCCATGCGCGCGGTATCTTGGTATTTCGGAGCCGGCAAGGGCAGTTCGAACGTGACAACGCGCGTGGCGTCAAACCCGGCGTCGGCGCGTAGCATGGAATTGAACGTGCGTACTAGCAGTCCGGCGGCGATCACCAGCACCATTGCCATTGCAACCTGAACGATGATCAAAGCATTGCGCATCTTCGGCGCGCTGGCGCTGCCTCCTGACCGCTGTCCGCCCGATTTCAGTGCTTCGACCATGTTCATTCGCGTGGCTCCCATGGCAGGCGCCAACCCGAAGAACAGCCCACTGGCGAACGTAACGCCAACCGCAAATGTGATAACGCGCAGGTCGAGCCCAGTCTCATTCAGATGGGGAATCGCGCCAGAAGCAAAGTTCTTCACCATCAGGAGACACACCTCGGCCAGCAGGATGCCCAGCCCACCACCAATTAATGCCAGTATCAAGCTCTCAGTCATCAGTTGCTGAATGATGCGGCTGCGGGCAGCACCCAGCGCTCCCCGCAGGGTGAGCTCACGCCGGCGTCCCAATGAGCGATTCAGCGTGAGTCCTGCCACATTGGCGCAGGCGATCAGCAGCACAACACTTACGGCGCCAAGCAGTAATAGGACGGGAAGCCGCGCATCCGACGCCGTTTGCCGCATCAGTGGAACTGCATGCGAGGCCCAGTTTTTTTCCTGTGGAATCAGTCTTTCCAGAACGCTTTCGAAAATCGTCAGATCCTGTTCAACGCTGGCCAGAGTTCCGCCCGGCCTGAGTTCTCCGATGACTCCCAGTTCATTGGCGCCACGAGGATTTGCGGGTAGGGCCAGCGGTACCCAGAGTTGGGTCTCCCTGGGTAGATCAAGCAGGGAAGGGATGCCTTCTTGGTTGGGAAACTGGAAGCTTGCCGGCATGACTCCGATGACAAAATATGGAGAACCATTCAAGTGCACGGTCTTGCCCACGATGCCAGGGTCGGCTCCAAAGCGGCTTCGCCACAGGCGATTGCTCAACACAACTACGTGTTCACGACCTGCCTGGTCCTCTTCTTGAATAAATATGCGCCCCAACGCGGGCGTCACACCCAGGGTGGGGAAGAACCCGGCTGTTACCCGTACGCCTTCAAGAAGTTCTGGATCGCTTACGCCGGTTAGATTGAAGGAGTCCTTCTTGAAAGCTCCCAGGTTTTGAAAAGCTGTTGCCGATCGAGCGAGGATGCTGTACTCTCCCGGAGCAAATGGCATGTCGCCTACCCCTGCGAGTGGGCCTTCGCGCCAAATCATTACAACATGCCCTGCGTTTGGATAAGGCAAAGGCTTGAGCAGGATCGCATTCACCAGGCTGAAGACGGCGATGCTGGCGCCTATGCCAAGGGCCAGTGTCAGTGCAGCTATAGAAAAAAATCCGCGGTTCTTGCGTATGGAGCGGAGCCCGTAATGAAGATCCTGCATGATCGTCTCCGCCATGCGGGTTCCGCGTGCGTCGCGGCAGTCCTGCGTTACCTGTTCTTCACAGCCAAAAGCAAGACGCGCGGATCGCTTCGCTTCTTCGTCGGCCATGCCGGTGCGCTTGTATTTCTCAACCTCATTGTCGAAATGGAAACGAAGTTCATCCTTCAACTCCGCTTCCACGGCAGCTTTACGAAAAATCGAGCGCAGGCGAATCCTCAGGTCATTGAACATTTGCGCAACCTCACACGCTCTCAAGAATTTGGGCCACCGCTGCTGTTAGCTTTCGCCAGCTTTCCGTTTCCACTTCGAGCTGCTTTTTACCGCTGCTAGTAAGCTCGTAGTATTTCGCGCGGCGATTGTTCTCCGAGGTGCCCCACGAAGCCTTGATCCAGCCGCGGCGTTCCAATCGGTGCAGAGCCGGATACAAGGAACCTTGCTGAATCCTCAGTACATCGTTCGATATCTGTTGAACCCGCTCCGAGATGGCCCAGCCGTGCTGGGGTCCCAGGGCAAGTGTTCTCAGAATGAGTAAATCCAATGTGCCTTGCGGAAGATCGATATGCGGGTCGGTCACAGCTTCCCCATCCACTTCTACAAGACTGTACCTCGACTCCCTGTAGAAGCGCAAGGGATGTCTGCATGTTTCTTGTGAGCCTTGCCACTTCTCATCGGAGAGGGAGGTCCACTCATGCGATCATCCCAATGCACTCACCCAGGGTGGCTTACACACCAAAGGGAGGATAGGTACCCACAAACGCCGATCTTGGTCGGAAAGATTCTTGAGTCTGCGTAGTTGCAGCGCTGTAATGCGCACATCAAGAGGAAAATTCATCCCTCTGGAAAGTGTTTTCCAACGCGCCGAGGCCGGGAATTGTTATCTCCACTTTGTCGCCGGGGGAGAGCGGGCCGACGCCGGAAGGAGTGCCGGTGAGGATCAGGTCGCCGGGTTCGAGGGTCAGGAAGGACGAGATGTAGACGAGCAGTTCAGGGATGGGGAAAATGAAATCCAGTGTTGACCCGTGCTGGCGGAGTTGGCCGTTGACGCGGGTTTCAAGGGTAAGCCCGGCGGCGACATCGAGTTCATCACTAACCCACGGGCCGACAGGGCAGAAGGTGTCGAAGCCCTTGGCGCGGGTCCACTGGGTGGGCTGGCCGGCGGATTTTTGCAGGTCGCGGGCGGTGACGTCGTTGGCCAGCGTGAGGCCGCGAATGACGGAACGCCAATCGTCTTGTGGCTGCAAGTTGCGCGTGCGATTTGCGATTACCAGCGCCAGTTCGCCTTCGTAGTCCACGCGGGAACTGACAGCCGGCATTTTTACCACGCCACCGGGGCTGAGCAGCGCCGAGGGCGGCTTGAAGAAGAGCAGCGGCTCGGTGGGCAGGTCGTTGCCGAGTTCTTTGGCGTGGTCGCGGTAGTTGCGGCCGACACAGATGATTTTGGACGGGGTGACGGGTGGGAGGAGTTCTGCTTGGCTGAGTGGCATTGGCTCGAAGCTGAAACTGATTGAGGTTGAACGGCCGTGGATCAGGCGGAAGGCCAGATCTTCTTCGGGCGCGGCTGTCAGGTCAGTAATCCAGGGTCCACCGTCACGATCTTCCACCGTGCCGTAGTGGGGCTGGTTATCGAGCAGAAATCGGCAGTACTTCATGGCAATAATCCTCTGGTGCAGGGCGTCAGGGAGTAGGCATGGACTCTTCGGCCTCGGAGGAGCGGGGGCTTTCCTGGCCGTTCTGGCCGATAGCGCTGACAGTGTAACGGTAGGTGTGGCCGGGCTGGGCCTGGGCGTCGTGGAAGGCCGGCGAAACAGTCGGCAGCGCGGGGGAGATGCGCTGCCAAGTAGCGTCGCCTTCGCGGCGATAGACGATATAGCCGGCGAGGTTGGCGTCGGTAACCGGCTGCCAGCTAAGGTCGATGGCCGCCTCAAGGCCACCAGTGGGCGAAGTGGCTACGGCGGCAAGTCCTGTGGGGGTTTCAGGCGGGAAGATGTCTTTGGCCTCGATGCGTACAGGAGCGGTGAGCGGGCCTGACAGCTCCAGAATCTGGCCGTTGACCGTAACGTGGGCGACGCGCTGGGCGGTGTACTCGTAGGCTTCCCCGGTGCGGATAGACTTGTCGAGAGCCTGATTGCGCTGGGCCGGATTGCCTGCGCCCTGCGGCTCGACGAGCAGGGTGAGATCGATCGGCTCGGGGGAGCGGGCAAGGATTCCCTGTTTTCTGGACGGTTTCCCGGGGCTGGATTTGTCTGTACCGGACTCGCTCAGATTTGATTTGTCTGGACTGAGCTTGTCAGAGGGCGGGGTGAGCAGCTTGCGGTGCAGGCGAATCAGAGCTGGCGTGTCGCCGGTCCAGCGCAGGAGCGCGCCTTGCTTGCGGAGATCAACTGTAAGGCCGGCGACAGGTGGGGGTGCCTGGCCGGCCAGGATCATAGCGGGGTTGGAGAATCCTGCGGAGCGGCCATTGCGGTTGCGCAGTTCGACAAAGTACGTGAGAGGCCGGGGCGTGCCTGCGGCCAATTCGGCAGGTAAAGTATCTTCGAGAGTTCCCTCGACTCCTGGGGTCAGAGCGATAGCACCTACAGGTTTGCAGGGCGCGGAGGTCTCCTGACGGCAGAGGCGGACGTCGATATTGCCTTTGAGCAGAAGCTTGTCAGTGGTCTTGCGGGGCAGGGTGAAGGCGAGCGTAACCGCGCTCCCGGCGCGGGTTGCGGAGAGGTTCTGGACAATCGCTGGCAGGTTGAGCGAGGGCGGCTCGGGCGCAGCGGGCGTACCGCAGCCTGTGAGGGTGGTTCCGGCTATGAGTCCCAAGGCCAGCATTTCCGCCAGCGCGGTCTGTCTCCATCTGTTCAACTCTGCCATTGCCTTTCCAGTCTACCGGAGCAGCGGGAACTCAGAATACATGTGGAAGCTTCTGAGTTCTGCTTACCCTCCCTGCTATCGCTGCAACAGGTCGATAGGCTTGGTGAAGTCAGTGACGCGGATGTGCTTTGCTAGGCTAGGGTGCTGGCGCTGCACCGCTAAATACATCTCCCAGGCGACGCGGCGGTAGCTGAAGTGGCCAGCGGGCGCAGAGCGGAGTTCAGAGATATATTGGGCCTCGGCGAAGTCCATTTTAAAGAGAGCGCGAATGCGCGTAGCCAGCGGCAGCAGGTAGAGGGCGGATTGCGCGGCTTCCGGGGCCGCGCTGGCAGCGATTTTCGTGCTGGCGGCGTGCGCCTGATCAATGGCTGACTGATAGTCGGCCAAGACGCCTGCCTCAGCCAACAAATGAATCGGTCCGTTTTCGTCGCTCGGTGCGAGGTCACCGCAGGTGGGGGTCTCGTAGCCGTGGAGCGTGGTGAAGGGCTGGATGATCTGCACACAGCGGCGATGGCGGTGCATGTCGCGGAAGCCGCCGATGTCCATGAGGATGTCGAATCGCAGCGCTGCTCCGGCGTGAAAGGCGCGGAGTGCCTCGTCGTGGCGGCCGCGATGGCGTAGGCCGAGTTCGACGATTTCGTTGATGCGGGCTTCCGGGAATTGGGCGAGCAGATCGCGAATCTGCCGGTAGGAATGGTGGCTGACCGAGTAGAGAAGGGTCGCGGCCAGCTCGACTTCCAGGGTTTCTGTGCGTTCGACGAGATCGACCACTGCGTGGGGCTGATCTTTGAAGGGGATTTCAGCCAGAAGATCGACAGCAGCCTGCGTAAGCTCGGACTGGGTTTGCTGTGCGTAGGCATTCGGTTCCGCGTATTTGACCAGCGTGGGCGCTGTGTGGACCTCGCGGGTGAGCAACGCGGCGGCTTCGGCGGCGAGTTCAGGTGACCCGTGCAGCTTTTCAACGAATGCAGCTCCAGCTTGGCCATGGACATTCCACGCCGGCCCGGTAGCAGCGTCTCGCAGCTTCAGCCCCAGGTCACGGATCTCGGCAGCGGAGTGTGAGAGCAGCCGGGAGACCTGCGTCTCCAGCGTACGGGCATTCACGATCTGGCCAAGCGAGGTGTTGGTTGCCAGCGGCAGCAGGTAGCGGGCGAGATCGAAGGCGCGGGCTTTGAGGGTGCGCTCGTAGGCCTCCGGCTTCATGCCCTCCGGGCAACTGACCCTTCGTCGCAGCGTCTCATGCACCGCAGCAGTGGTCCGCTGATAGGTGTCAAAGAGCTGGCCAATGGTATCGCGGTAAAGCTGAGCCGAGGCTGAATCCTCCCCAAATTCAGGGAGATACCAGCCGGACTTGAGAAAATTCTGGTAGCGGGTGGAGCGTTCCTGGCCGTCCCAGCGCTGCTCGTCCACCAGCACGATGGCGGCCAGC
>CAZHKN010000025.1:20448-30570 GCA_964532725.1 uncultured Occallatibacter sp. | reverse complement strand
GCTTCAACAACCTCGTCGATCTGGATGCCTGCTGGGAGCTGGCGCAGGAATTTGACGAGCCTGCGGTGATCATCGTCAAGCACACCAACCCCTGCGGAGCGGCTACGGGCGCAACGGTTCTGGAAGCCTATCAGAAGGCGCTGGCGGCGGACCCTATCTCGGCCTTTGGCGGAGTGATCGGAATCAATCGGACGGTTGACGGAGAGGCTGCGGTGGAGATTGCCAAGCTCTTTGTCGAAGCCATTGCTGCGCCGGGATTTACGGCCGAGGCGCGCGAGCGCTTTGCGGCCAAGAAAAATCTGCGGCTGGTTGAGGTGAGCGCCGCGCCGCAGCGGACGGTGGTGAAGCATGTCTCCGGCGGGCTGCTGATTCAGGATGCGGATACGGGCCGGGTGAATGAATCGGAGCTGAAGGTGATGACCTGGCGTCCACCGTCGGCCGAGGAGCTGCGCAGTTTGCTTTTTGCCTGGCGGATCTGCAAACACGTTAAATCCAACGCGATTGTCTACGCCAAGGACGGGCAGACGATCGGCGTGGGCGCGGGGCAGATGAGCCGGGTGGATGCGGCGCGGTTTGGCGCGATGAAGGCTGTGCTTCCCTTGGCCGGCTGCGTGGCGGCTTCCGATGCTTTCTTTCCCTTCCCGGACGGCCTGGAAACAGTTGCAGCCGCTGGAGCGACAGCGGTGATTCAGCCGGGGGGGTCGGTAAAAGATCAGGAAGTGATTGCCGCAGCCGACAAGTTGGGCATTGCAATGGTGTTTACCGGGATTCGGCATTTCCGCCATTGAGCACCTGCGCCACCTGCGGTGGGGCTGGCGGCCTTCGGCGTGGCAAATCAGCTGGCGTACTTTCCCAGATCCCAAAAGCGAGGGGCATGGGGCATCCGGCTGTACTTGGCGGCGTTCGCGCCGCCTGTCGACGCTACCAACTTATACATAGGCTTTAGGCGGCGCCTGCGGTGCGGCTGGTTGGCTTGGGCCTGGCGGGTTGAAGTTCGTGCTTTCCCACCCATTCACGATGAGACTGAATGGATGGGGCACCCTCAATAGTGACCGGTCAAGGGGGATACCCAGCGGACGTGGGTTGCGGAAATGCAGGTTCATGGACTCCCTTCGTTTTGGTCACTCAGCAAGGATGACG
The DNA here is from genome assembly GCA_964532725.1 of uncultured Occallatibacter sp. Taxonomy (GTDB): domain Bacteria; phylum Acidobacteriota; class Terriglobia; order Terriglobales; family Acidobacteriaceae; genus Telmatobacter. The sequence goes on along the minus strand of CAZHKN010000025.1, from coordinate 29,430 downwards.
GCCTTTGTGAGGATGATGCGAATTAAGTTATGCCGCGCGCGCTGCGTCCCGCCGAATAATTGTTTTTCTAATCTTTTCGCCAGCCTGTTGCTCGGCGAGGCGGAGTTCGTAGAGTTTTTGCAGGTTGAGCCACATCTCCGCCGAGGTGCCCAGCCATTGGCTCAGGCGCAAAGCTGTATCGGCGGTCAACGAACGCTGGCCTTTGAGAATCTGATAAATCCGGTTTGCGGGGACATGCAGTATTTCCGCTACTTCCGAAACGCTCATATTGAGGGCTTCGAGTTCATCGGCCAGCAATTTGCCGGGATGGATTGGCTCGCGCGACATGTTGGTCTTCCTCACTAATGGTAATCGGTAATCTCAATGTTGAATGGCCTTTTGTGTGCCTCCGGCCACTCGAAACAGACCCGCCACCGGCTGTTGATGCGGATGCTGAACTGCCCTTTGCGGTCTCTGCTCAAGGCCTCGAATAGGCAACTATCGCAAAAATGACGCACTACGTCAATACAGCAAACTACCTGCCGGGCGGCAAATGATGTAATTGATTTATGCCCTCCCAGTCTCACAGATGGATGCAGTTGCACGCGCGATTTGTTGCGCTTGCCGGAGAGATGGATTGGTTGCGCGGGTTGCGAGCGGCGGTGGCGCTGTGCGCGCCGCTGGTGCTGGGGGATCTGACGGGGATTCCGAACCTGGGATGGGCGGCGCTGGGCGGCTTTGAGGCGATTCTGGCCGATACCGGCGGGCCCTACAGGACGCGGCTGGGCAGCCTGGCCACGCTGTCGCTGGGCGGGGCGGCGGGATGCTTTCTCGGCTCATTGACGGGCGGGAATCTGGCTGTGGCGGTGCCGGTTACCGTGCTGTTCTGCTTTTTGTGGAGCTATCTGGCGGTGCTGGAGCAGCCGTTTTCGTCGGCGGGGCTGCTGGTGCAGGTGCTGTTTGTCTGCGGAGTGGGCGCGCCGACTTCGTCGGCCCGCGAGGCGATGGGCTATGCGCTTTTGCTGCTGGCCGGGGGGGCGTGGGCGGCGGTGCTGTCGCTGTTTTTGTGGCCGCTGGACCCTTATCGGCCAGCGCGGGCAGCGGTAAGCGCCTGCTATGCGGATTTGGCTTCGTTTCTTGGCTCGGTAACGGAGCTTTCCGGCCGTGAGAAGCAGCGCGCGGCCCTGTGGCACCGGCTGGCCAAGCATCACCAGTACCGGGTGCGCAGGACGGTGGAGCAGGGATGGCAGGCGGTGGCCTCCGTCCGCGCCGAGCGGGGAGCGGAGACCGCACAGGGGCGGCATCTGGTGGTTTTGCTGGAGGTGGCCGACCTGCTGATTGCCAGGACTGTGGCGCTGGCCGAGCATCTGGAGACGCGCGTGAGCGCCGAGAGCGGTCGCCGGATTTCCAACCTGACGGGCCTGGACGAATTGCGCGTTGCCGAGCGCTGGGTTGCCACGCTGCTGATGCGCCGCCGCGGGGAGACGCTGGCTTCTGCGCGAGCGGCGCGGGCGGCGATGGAGAATCTGCCGCAGATGCTGCTGGAGCGCCTGGGCGAGGCGGATGCCGACAAGAGGTTTTTGCTGGCGCAGGTGACGGAATCGGCCGGGCAGCTGGAGACGGCGATTGAGAGCGCGGCGCTGCTGCGGCTGGGCAAGGAGCTGGAGGTTCCGATAACCGCCTCGGCCAGCCACGTTGGGTATATGGTCGAGCGGCTGGGGCAACTGCGGCAGGGGTGGAATCTGGAGCAGTTGAGGGCCAACTTTACGCGCAACTCGCTGATTCTGCGCCATGCGGTGAGGGTGGCGCTGGTTTGCGGGCTAGATGTGGCGCTGATCCATCTGTTGCGTATCGATCACGGGTACTGGCTGCTGCTGACTTCGCTGATTGTGCTGCAGCCGCATGTGTCGGGCACCTTGCGGCGGGGCCTTGAACGGATTGGCGGCACGGTGGCGGGAGGGATTCTGGCGGCGGTGCTGGCGGTGGCGCTGCACTCGGACCTGGCGACAGCGGCGGTGTTGTTTCCGTTGGCGCTGCTGGCTCTGGCGGTGCTGCCGGTGAGCTATGCGGCGTTCTCCTTCTTTTTGACGCCGGCCTTTGTGCTGGCCTGGCTGCCTCACTCGGGCGACTGGCAACTGGCGCTGGTGCGGATTGGCAACACGATTGCGGGGGCATTGATTTCGCTGGCGGCAATGACGTTCCTTTTCCCCGCGTGGGAGCGGGAGCGGACACCGCAGTTTCTGCGCGCCAGTATTGCTGCAAACCGGCGTTATCTGGAGCAACTGACCGCGGGCTGGGAGAGCGGCGCGCGCGGGCGGAATTCGCGCCTGCTGGCCAGCGCCCGGCGCGGCACTGGACTGGCCCATAACGATACTGAGGAGTCGCTGGAGCGCTTGCTGGCGGAGGCATGGCCGCGACGACAGCCGTTTGCGCGGTTTGTCGCCGCGTTTGTTACTTACATGCGCCGGTTTGCCCAGAGCGTTACCGCATTGGCGGCTCTGGATGGCGAGGGCGCCTGGAAGCAATCGCTTAAGGTGCGGAGCCGGCTGGAGCTGCTGGACAAGCGGCTTGCGTGGCTGGAAGAGCATACGGCTGCGAATGCAGGGGACTCGGCCTGGCCGGAGCCTGACTTCCGCGCGCTGCAGTCGCCGACGCCGAATCTCGCGCCGCCGCAGGATCACCCCGGCGAGCGGTTGCTGCAGCGGCTGGAGCGCCAGATTGAGGTTCTCTACCGGCAACTTCTATCATTACAGCAATATGGATGGATACCGGGCGCGGGAATTCATTGATCTGGCTGGCTTGACATTGGTTTTCCGCGGCCCCATCCGGGTTACTCCAAGCGAAAATCGAACAAACTCCTGCGCGACTGAGACAATTGCCGGGTAAAATCGTCTTTACAGTAGGCAGCGTCGCCTCTGGCAGCTGCCTCAACTGCCTTTGCGGGTGCATTGCGGTCTTTTCCCCTTCACGAATGCTCAGGAGGCAGGGAATCCCAAGGATGATGAGACAGAAATCAGATTTGCTTATCTTTAGACATACGATTGCCGGCACATTTTTTTTGTTGCTGGCGGCTTCGTCCAGCTTTGCCCAGAATCAGCCAACCGCTCCGGCTAAGTCTTCTCCAGCGGCTACACCGCTTCAGCTTACCCCGGCGAAACCAGCCAGCGACGCTACAACCGCGGACCGCGCCCAGGCCTACTATCACCTGGCGCTGGCAGGGATTTATGAGGAAGAAGCCGGCGCGATGGGCCGCTCAGAGGATGTGAGCCATGCCATTGAGGAGTATAAGGCGGCGCTGAATGCCGACCCGAATTCTCCGCTGTTGAATAACGGGCTTGCCGATCTTTATTTCCGCACCGGAAGGATTCGCGAGGCGATTGCCACGGCGCAGGGACTGCTGAAGAACGCGCCGAGTGATCTTGAAGCCCACAAGCTGCTGGGACGAGTTTATCTGCGCCAGTTGGGCAATGCGGGCGGCAGCAGCGGGGCTGGGAGCCTGCCGGGGGGGGCTGCTTCAACTTCGAGCGGGGTGCTGGAGCAGGCGATTGCCGAGTTTGAAAAGATTGTCTCGCTGGAGCCGAAGCGCGACCCCAAGAGCGTGGAAGACCACATGCTGCTGGGCCAGCTTTATACCGTCAAGCATGAGAGCAAGAAGGCCGAAGAGCAGTTCCAGATTGCGCAGAGCATCGAGCCGGATTCCGAAGAGGTAGTGCTGAATCTGGCTCGGCTCTACGCCGAGAGCAACGACGCGGAGCACGCAGCCAAGCTGATTGCGGCAGTGCCGGTAAACAATCGCACTGCGCGGATGGAGTTTACGCTGGGCGCGCTCTACGGCCAGTTGAAGCGCTCAAAGGATGCGATTGCGGCCTATCAGCGCTCGATTGATCTGGAACCCGACGATCTGGACTCGCAGCGCGCGCTGGGCCAGGAGTTGCTTGAAGACAAGCAACTGGATGAGGCGCTGAAGACCTTCAAGCAGATTGCCGAAGAAGATCCCGAGGATACAGGCACTCTCATCCGCATCAGCGAGATTGAGCGCCGCCAGCAGAAGTATGAGGACGCGCTGGCAACGATTCGCAAGGTACGGCTGAAGAGCGCCGACGACCTTGAAGGCGGCTACAACGAAGGGTTGCTGCTGGATATTCTGGGTCGCTACGACGAGTCGGCGGCAGTCTTTGAGAAGATGTCCGACCTGACCTCGCACGCCAACGGCGCATACACGAATGAAGAAAAAAACAACCGCGGGCTGTTTCTGGAGCGGCTGGCGGCGGTTTATCACGAGGAGAACAAGACCGACGCGGCGATTGCAGCCTACGAGAAGATGATTGCCATGGGCGGCGAAGCGGCGGTCAGCGGCTATCGCGGCGAGGTCGATGCGTACCACGATGCGCGGCAGTACGACAAAGCCCTTGATGTGGCGCGAAAGGCGGTTGCAGCCAATCCCAAGGATCGTGAGCTGACGCTGATACTGGCGGACGAGTTGGTGGGCGCGAACAAGGCCGATGAGGGGGTAGCGGTGGCCAAGGGGCTACTGAATAACTCCCCTGACGACCGGCAGGTTTGGCTGGAACTGGCGCAGATCGATACGCGTACTCATCGGTGGAAGGATGCCGAAGAAGCGCTGGCCAAGGCCGATGCGGCGACCACCAAAAAGGAAGACCGGCTGATCGTGTTTTTCCTGGACGGAGCGCTTGCCGAGCGTCAGAAACACTACGAGCAGGCCGAGCAGTTCTTCCATCAGGCTTTGGAGATTGACCCGGCGAATGCCGGAACGCTGAACTACCTGGGCTACATGCTGGCCGACAAGGGCAACCGGCTGCCGGAAGCGTTGAAGATGACACAAAAGGCCGTCGAACTGGAGCCTATGAATGGCGCGTATCTGGATTCGCTGGGCTGGACGTACTTCAAGCTGGGCCAGTATGAGCCGGCGGAAGAGAAGTTGCGCCAGGCAGTGGAGCGGGACCAGACCGATCCGACGGTGCATGATCATCTTGGCGATTTGTATGAGAAGACAGGCCGCATCCGGCTGGCCGCAGCGCAGTGGGAGCTTTCACTGTCGCTCTACGCCAAGACCGTTGCAACCGATGTTGAACCGGGTGAAGTCTCCAAGGTGGAACACAAGCTGGAAACCGCGCGCGTGAAGCTGGCCAAACAGGAAAACGCGACCGGTCAAGCCAAACCGGAGTAAGCCTCTTCCCCCCTCCCGGAAAGGAGTTTGCAGCATGGCATCGCAAACAAGCACTATCGACAGCCTGATTCCCCCGCAGCCGGTACCGCCGAGCGCGCAGGTGTTTACCAACCGCATTCACGGCCTGCTGGATGGCCAACCCAAGGACGATGCGACGGTAGCACAGGCGCTGACCGGCATGGATGATTTTTTGGATATGATCGCAGCCAAGCTTTATACGCAGGCATCGATGCTGGTGGGCGAGGGCGAGGAAAGCATCCGGCTGGTTGAGTCGACAATTGCGAATGCAGAACTCGCCGACTGCAACAACCCCGAGCAGGGGCGCAGGAATAGCCGGCTGGCGCTTTGCACGGGAGCGATACTGAGACTGGAAGAGCGAAACCCCGGATGCCTGGCCGCGCCGGCGAATGCCGAACTTCCCAACAAATGCATTGAGGGCGACGATCTGGATTCCGCCGGCATATGCGGAGATGAGCTGGAAGCAGCGATTTCCGGAGGGAAACGGGAGCGGGTGCGCGTCTGGCTGGAGAGCCTGCCGACGGCATTGCGCACCATCTTCGTGCTGCGGGCGGTTGCCGGATTCAGCCCTGCGGAGACCACCCAGATGTTGCAAGCCAACGGGGGGCCGCAAGCGGCCTCTTGGACGGAAGATGCCGTGCGGGTTTGGTTCCGGCGCGCGCTGTGTTCACTGGCGACACAGGTTTTGCGGGCGGCGGCGTAGAGAATTTCTCGCTGTTCTTTTCTATCGGCACTGTCCTGGTTTCCCAGGTTCCCAAATGCGAGCGATCTCCACCCCTCGGATGAAGGCCTATCCGTGGGGACCCCGGCCTGGGGCACCCACTGCATCCTGCATTGCGCCATCCCAGAAAATGCGCTGTTTTAATTCGGTTCGACGATATCGTGCAGCTTGCTGGAGATTTGCTGCGAGGTAATCGCCTGCTCCTGGGTGGCGTGGGCGATCTGCACGACGGTATTGCGAATGTTGTTGATCTCGGCGACGATTTTTCCCATCGCGTGCTGCGCCATGGTCAGCTTGTCCTCGGTCTCGTGCACCTGGCCCTGCCCCTGCTCCATGGTCTCGATATTCGCCCGCACCGCAGCCTGGATCTCGCTGATCATGTCGGCAATTTCCTTGGTGGATTTGGTGGTGCGCTCGGCAAGGTTGCGAACCTCTCCGGCTACGACAGCAAAGCCACGGCCTTCGGTGCCGGCGCGCGCGGCTTCAATGGCGGCATTCAGGGCCAGCAGGTTGGTTTGGTTGGCAATCTCCTGAATGGTGTTGACGATCTTGCCGATGGCCGCCGAATGGGATCCGAGTTCGCTCATCTTGATAGAAGTCTGGTTGACCATCTCGGTGACCAGCTTCATGCTTGCGCCAGTCTCGGTCAGCACGGCATCGCCCGCCTCGGTTTCAGTCAGAACCGATTCGGCTGAGCTTGAGGCCAGCGAGGTCTCCTTGGCTACCATCTCAATGGCCGCGCCGATATCGTGCAGGTCACGCGATAGCTCGCCAATGCGAGCCTCCAGCATCTCCCTGCGCTTGTCGCCTGCCATTTGCAGCTTTTCGGCGTGCTTTTCCACGGTCACATCCTGGAAGCAGGCCATAAAACAGCGCAGTTTGCGCGGATCATCTTTATCCCAGATAGGGAAAAGCTTCGTTTTGAAGGTTATATCGCCGATGGGAATCAACGCATCGTGCGTGTCAATGCGCCCTGAGGCCACATCGGCCAGAATGCGGCGAATACGGGCCGGGTCGAGGTGAAACTGGTGAATGCTGTGATGATCTGCATTGGTTACATCCGCGCCGTGACGGAGCTTCTCGTTCAGTTGGGTGCGGAAACGGGCGAAGAAATCCCGCGCAGTTTTGTTCATGTAGAAGATTTTGTTGTCCTGCGTGGTATCGGCGAGCATGATCACGTTGTCGGCATGATCCAGCATGGACCGCAGTAAGTGTATCTCGCTGCTGAGTTCCGGGGAACTCTCTTTCTCTTTTCCGAATAACGCCATCGACTTCTCCCCTTGCGATAGATACAGCGCAGACTCTGATGAGTCCATGCTGCATCTATCGGTCGGGAGTGAGATTTCTTCACCTGCCGGAAAAAAACGGAAATGCGCATTTGCCTACTCCCGGCACGGTTCTCATTTCTGGAAATAAGATTTTTCTCATTCGGCCCGTGCCGCTCTTGGCTAGCTACTCTTTTTTCTTTTCCTCCGCGGGCGGTTTCTCGGGCGTGGTGAGGGGCCTGATGATTTCATCGAGATAGGCGGGCGTTCCATCGACGCGCTCCAGATGCGGGTAGCGTTCGCCGTCGTGGTAGTCGATGTCAACGAGAGAGACAAAGGAATCGGCCTGCACGATCAAGTGGATCGGCTCGGCTGCGCCCTTGGCTTTGCCAAGCGCCGACTTGAGGGCGTCAATTGAAAAAATATTCCCATTGACGGCCAGGATTTTTTCTCCGGGGAAGAGCTTTGCTTTGTCGGCCGGCGAACCTATGCTGACGTCGCGCAGGGTTCCGTCTCCGTTGGCGTAGAAGCCGAGCGAATACCAGAAACTGAGTCCGCCTCCGTGCGCGGCGAAGAGACCGTTGAGCGTCTCAGCGGTCGCAGTTTGCTTGTCCTTGTAGACGAGCTTGTAACCGCCCTGCTCGATGCCGGCTAAATCGGCGTGGGGGTTGATTTTGTCGACGCGATCCTGCAGGAAGGCGGCCCAGTCATAGGGTGTAACCGCGTTCAGATCCTTGACCAGTTCATCGAAGTTGTACGTCACAATCAGTGGGCCGGTATTGCCGCCTTTGCCGAGAAAAATCTTCTGAAAATCATTGAGAGATTTTTTGTCGCCGGTGAGCTTGCGGATGAGCGTATCGGCGTCGAGCCAGAGCAGCTCGCCTTCATCGTAGTAGTCCTGGCCGCGCCGCCAGTTGGACCAGCCGGGGTGGCCGTCGCGCAGAATACTGGCGGAGATAGCCGTGTCTTCAGTAGTGCGCCAGAGGCGTCCGGGGCGATAGTCGAGCGAGGCGGCAGAACGCGCCAGCAGATCGCGATACTGCTGCGGGGTGAGGATGCCGGAGCGGGCAGCCAGCACGTTGCCGAGATACTGCGTCATGCCTTCGTAGACCCAGAGCAGCCCGCCCTGCTCGGCGGTTGAGAATTCGGGCTGATAGAGTCCCTCGGGGCGGCGGTATTTTCCATTCCAGCTATGAGTGAACTCATGCGGAAGCAAGTCGGCATCGAACAGGGTGTGGGCCTCGTCGTTGAAGCCTTTTTCGTCCACGCCGTTGTCGGAGGATTGGCCGTGTTCGAGGCCCTCTTCACCTGCTCCGTCAGAGAGAGTGAGCAGGAAATGGTAGACGTTGTAGTGGCGCGAGTTATAGAGCGCACCGGTTTCCCGGACGAGATTGTTCAGCTCCGCGAGCAGGGCGGGGCGCAGGTTTGAATCTTCCGGCGCTTCTGAGACAACGTCGATGTAATGCTTCGGTGTAACCTCGGGAGCCAGCGCAAACTCGTGGAAGTTGAGTCCGGCGATGATGGGCGAGTCTTCAAGCTGCTCGACATTGGTGACGGCAAAAAGAGTTACACCGCCCGCCGCGGGAACAGGATATGCACCGGAGCTGCTCGGGGTAAGCGCAGTGCCAATGCCCCATCCTGCGGGAACGATAAGCGAAGGCTGAATGAGGATATCGCGAACCGGGGTATTTGCCGGATAGAGCAGAAGCTTCTCCCACTCGAGAACGGCCAGCCGCTGCGAGACACGCTCGGTGACGATGCAGTCCAGGTGAGCGTGCAGCGTTGTCACTCCCTTGGGAATCGTCAGATGA
>CAZHKN010000025.1:0-20438 GCA_964532725.1 uncultured Occallatibacter sp. | reverse complement strand
CGGCGGGAACGATGAGATGGAACTGATAGAGGTCCACATCGTCGCGCCGCCAGGGAATGGTCTGGCCGTTAGCGGTGAAAACGACGCCGGTAATCTGATCGACCGGGCCGGTAGGGCGGTGGTTGCCGGGAATCCACTTCGGGGTAGTCAGCGCGAGCGGGCCTGCGGCAACAGGCAGATCGATCTCCGCATGAAAGAGCTTGCGAGGCGCATCTGTTAGGTCGGCGGTGATCTGAATTGGAGATTTAGGAGCTGCACTGGAGGCTTTTTCCGCTTGTGCAGGAAAGATTGACGCGGCAAAAAGCAATGCGAGCGGTGCAACTCGAGGGAAACTAAAAGAAAGGGGCATTGGTATCGGAGTCTCCTGATAAGTCCAGAGTATCGCAGGTTGATCTTTTCAAGCTGGAATAATCGATTTGAGCCGCCAGAGTAGCGGTCCTGCAGAGGGGAGTGAATAGCGGAACCACCTGTCGCAACAATCCCGGTTCCCGAATCAAACAAGGAGGGCCGCGTAGAGCGAGACCCTCCTTAGAAACACCCAGATCAATTTGTATTCTGTGCCGTTTCGCGCTCTTACTGCGGATTTGCCGCCGTCAGCAGATTGCTCCACTGGTTGTTGTAAACAACATCTGTATACTCCCACCAGAAAACCTGCGCCGGAGCTGTTGTACCCGTCGTGGCGCCGGTCAGCATATCTTCAAGTTGAGCTACTGTCGGAAATGCGCAACTGGAAGATGGGCAACCGCCCTCCCAGGAATCGCTCCAGTTATAAGCTTGCAGGTCCTCAAATGTTCCGGTCGCGCTTTTGCTCGTGGCTACAGTATCCAACCAATCTCCATCTGCCTGCTGATCGGCCTTCAATTGCGCATCGGTTGGAGTGCTGTTCAACGCGCCAACCGGGTAATAATCCGTGCCATAATAACTCAGGGTTCCATTGGGAATGTAGCTGTAATAGGCCGCCATCTCAGCCTCGCTCGCATCCGGCAAATTGTAATAATCTTCCGTGCCATAAATCGGATGGGCAGAGTCCGTCGCGCGAATCAACTTGGCCAGTGAAGCAAGGTCGTTCCCGTCTGTCGTGGAGGCCTTCTTCCCCGACGAGCTGATCGGGTACCCATTCGCGGCATCCTGAATCTCCTCATCATCGATCAGATAACCCGCCGTTGCTGGAAATTCTTTTAAATATGCGATCAGTGCTGTTGTAAAAGATGAGTTCGAACAGCCGCTGCAAAAACTTGTTGGCAATTCCGTGTCATTGGAAATCAGGGAATAAGATTTCGACGACAAATAGATGGAAAAATCAGATCCGAGATACCAGATGATCTTCACCCCCGAAGTATTGGCCTGATTCGCATAAGCAGTAATCTCCGCCTGCGTTCCCCACAAATTATCCGCATTCAAGATGTAGCGGAAGTGCCCCGCGGCAATTGTCGCGATCGCGCTCTCTGTATTCATCGTCGCGCCATTATCGCAAGCACTCGAACCGTTATCCGGATTGCAATTCAACCAAATTCCCTGCGGAACCGATGTAATGACCGTCGCCTTCTTGACAATCGCCCCTGGCGCCTCGCCACGCGCCTCAGCCACCACATAAATTGCCTTCTGGCCCTGGAGCAGGCTCTCTTCGGAACCCGATGCCAGCTCAACGGCATAATTGCCCTCGCGGTCGGCAACCACTGTCCGCATCCCGCTCCACAAAGGAACGCCGCTCAGGGAGGAGTCCTGATAAAGCGCAAAAGTGATCTGGTGCGCGCCGCTCACTGGTTGACCATCCGGAGCGTGAAGTTGTCCACGGTAATGGATCGGTTCAACTGCGTTTACGCGAACCGCCAACAGCAAGATGGCGCTCAGTGCCACAGTCAGATATTTGTGTATTCTCATCGGTGCAGCTCCTTGGGGGAATGCTGAATTTACCTCATTTGCGAGGTGACAAGATAGTAGGCGTTCTTCGCCCGGCTGTGAAGGTTTCGAGCCGCATCGAACCGGTTACATACCGGCCATAACCCCCGTTTCGCACGCCGTTCCCAGCCCAAGGCGAATGGACCTCACTAACCCAAAGGAAGCTCTCGTTTACACTGCACAGGGCGCGAATGTAGAGTTGGTCTATGAATCCGCAGTCTGGCTCCGTTGATTCAAAGCAATCTGGTTGTCCTGCCAAAACCGAGATTCAACCCGAGGAGATTCGTGCCGCGCTGCGCGAGATCCTTGCCAATAAGGCTTTTTCCACCAGCCGCCGCTGCGGTGACTTTCTTGCCTATGTCGTTGAGCAGACACTCCTTGGTTTTGGCCATGAACTGAAAGAGCGAACCATAGGAATCAACGTCTTTGGCCGCGAACCCACATACGACACCAGCTCAGACGCCGTTGTACGCATCAAGGCGACAGAAACCCGCAAGCGCCTCGCCATGTACTACTCCGAATGCATCTCTCCTACCGAGGTCGTCCTTTCTCTCCCCACGGGCGGCTACACCCCGCAGTTTCATCGGCGCGAGCAATCCGCTGACAATCGATCGCAAGATTCGGGCGCAACACACAGACCCGGCGAGTCACAACAAGCCGGCCTGAGGCAACTGCGCAGGCTACGCATCCCGCTCCTCATTTTTGTCCTGGTGCTCATTCCGATAAGCGCCTACTTTGCATGGCAAAGAACCCATCGTTCCCAGTTCGAAATCTTCTGGAGGCCGGTTTTGAACGAGTCCGGCCCCGTCTATCTCGTGACCTCACCAGCGCCCGTCTATGTCTACTACGCAAACGAGACCCAGGGTAGCGGCGCCACCGGTGGTCATTATGTCCTTACAAACGACCAATTCATTGGCCGCGGCGATATACTTGCCAGCGATCAAATCTTCAACGTCATGCGCAATCTCGGCGCTGCAGACCGTCTCAAGCCCAGTGACACTATCAACTTGAGAGAGATGAGCACCCACCCGGTCATCCTGATCGGGTATGCCAGCACCAAGTGGGGCGCTCTCAGCCGCAGTCTCCGCTATTTCGTCGACGACTCCAACCTGGGCATGATCACAGATAATGGCAAGCCAACTGATTGGTATCCGCACCACCTGGCTGAAGACCTGTCAACGGATGAAGATTTCGCGCTCATCGCCCGTGTCCATGATCCTGAAACCCGCTCCGTGCTCATTCTGCTGAGCGGCGCAACGCAATACGGAACTGAAGCCGCCGCTTCCATGGCTACCAATCCAGGCCTATTCTCTGCTACCCTTAAAAATCTTCCGAAAGACTGGGAAAACAAGAATCTGGAGATTGTCATCCATGTCAAAGTCATCGGCAATACTCCTGCTTCCCCTGAAATCGTTGCGATCGACTGCCCTTAAGTTGCATTTCTCCCTTGTGGAATGCGGTTCGACATGATTTCAGGTTCGCATGAGGCGCTTGCAAAGATCCATGCGGAAGCACACGGCCAGATCGCCTCAACGGAAGAAAGACGCTCCGAGCGACGTCTCCACGCCCTTCACTTTCCTCATCGTTCCCTTATGTTCCAGATGGTAGAAGAAGAGGACAGGGACCGGACGCTGTCGATCGGTACTCCTGAATTTGCTTTGACGAAAGCCTGAACCCGCTCATGAGCGCAGGAATTCCAGCAGAGCTGGAAACGATGTTCGGCGATTATCCGCTCGATCAAGCCTTCGACGAGATGCGCGAGCCGAGCGGCGATGTGCGCGCCCATTACAAGTCGCTGGCCGAGACCCTTGCCAAACTGCCGGATGACGAGTTGCAGCGGCGCAAGCAATCCGCTGAGTTGTCGTTCCTGAATCAGGGCATCACCTTCACGGTTTACGGACGCGAAGAAGGCACGGAAAAGATCTTTCCGTACGACCTGCTGCCGCGGCTGATTACATCGCAAGAGTGGGACCGCATTGAGCGCGGGCTGACGCAGCGTATTACGGCGCTGAATCATTTTCTGCGCGATGTATACTCCGATGCAAAGATTCTGAACGACCGCGTGATTCCCCGCGATCTGGTTTATAGCTGCAAGCACTATCGCCGCCAGATGCGCGGCTTGCAGGTGCCGCGCAATGTTTATATCTGCGTGGTCGGCTCAGATTTACTGCGGCTCGACTCGGGCGAGTTTGTGGTTCTCGAAGACAATCTCCGCGTTCCCTCGGGCGTGAGTTACATGCTCACCAATCGCCGGGTGATGAAGCGGACCTTTCCGCAACTCTTCCATAGTTACGGCGTGCGGCCGATTGAGCATTACCCGCAACTGCTGCTCGCTACCTTGCGTTCTCTAGCTCCCGAGGGAAGGCCGGAGCCGAATATCGTTCTGCTGACGCCGGGAGTTTTTAACTCGGCTTACTTTGAGCACACGTATCTGGCGCGGCAAATGGGCATCGATCTGGTGGAAGGCCGCGACCTGGTGACGCACGACAATATTGTTTACATGCGCACCACCGATGGACTCAGGCGCGTGGATGTGATCTATCGCCGCGTGGATGATGACTTCAGTGATCCGCTGATCTTTCGCGCTGATTCGGGGCTGGGATGCGCCGGATTATTCAATGCCTATCGCGCCGGCAACGTAACGGTAACCAACGCATTTGGCACCGGCCTAGCGGATGACAAGGCTGTCTACGCTTATGTTCCGAAGATGATTCGTTACTACCTCGACGAAGATCCGATTTTGAATAACGTGGAGACCTATCTGCTGGGTGACGAGAAGGAACGGCAGCATGTGCTGGCCAATCTGGATAAGCTGGTGGTAAAAGCCGTGGGCGAGAGCGGCGGGTATGGAATGTTGATCGGGCCGCAATCGACGGCGCGGCAACGCGAGGAGTTTGCGCGGCAGATTCAAGCCAACCCACGGAATTATATAGCCCAGCCGACGCTGGCTTTTTCGCGCGCTCCATGCCTGGTTGGCAATAAGCTGGAGCCGCGTCATGTGGATCTGCGGCCCTATGTTCTTTTTGGCGACAAAGTAAATATTGTGCCCGGCGGGCTAACTCGCGTGGCGCTGGATAAGGGTTCGCTGGTGGTCAATTCATCGCAGGGCGGCGGCAGTAAAGATACATGGGTGCTGGAGTAACGAACGAAGTGCAGATGCAGGTCCTTCGACTTCGCTACGCTTCGCTCAGGATGAAAGAGTAATTTTGGGGTTGCAGCCATTTCAATTCAACTTAGGTTTCGCGCAACAGTTCTCTGAACGAAGACTTGGGAGTTAGACGATGTTATCGCGCGTGGCAGACAGTCTTTACTGGATGAGCCGGTATCTTGAACGGGCGGAGAATACGGTGCGCCAGTTGGACGTGACGATGAGCCTGATGCTCGATACCGGCGGGGCGAGCGCGGAATCGCGCTGGCAGCGGCTAGTGGCATCGCTGGGCAAGCCCGAAGCGATTGAGTGGAACGGCGATCTGGATGCGATGGCGCGCAAGCTGGTTTTTGACAGCCTCAACCCAGCATCCATCACTTTCTGCGTTAACGGGGCGCGTGAAAATGCGCGGCAGGTGCGCGAAGAAATCTCCAGCGAGCAGTGGCAACGGCTGAACCGCCTCTATCATCAGATGCACTCGCCGCACGCGCAGGCCCAGTTTCGCTCCAATATCAATGACGCGCTTACCGCTGTTGCCGACGGCATCCATCTCTTTAAAGGCATCAGCGATACAACCATGATTCACGGTCAGGGCTGGCAGTTTATCCGCCTGGGCCGCCATCTGGAGCGCGCCTATTCAACCGCGACGCTGCTTGAGGTTTATTACCCCGACCTCTTTCAACATTCGGAACACGAACACTCGGGCTATCTGCATCTGGAGTTAGTCGGACTGCTGCGCTGCTGCACTTCGTTCGAGGCTTATTGTCAGGTCTACACCGCTGATTTATCACCGGACCGTATCCTGGAGTTCCTGCTGCTCAACCTGGATTTTCCGCACGCGATTCGCTACTCGGTGGATGGCATCCGCGATGCGATTGAGTCGATTCAGCGCACCGGAGGGCGGCGCGCGCCGGATGAGCTGACGGCCGGGATCGGCAAGCTGCACGCGATGCTTGGTTTTACAACGATCAACGAGATACTGGCCAATGACCCGGCGCATTTTTTGCATACGATCCGTGAACAGTGCCTGCGCATTCACGAACTCATCTATCGCTATTACGTTCACTACTCAATTCAATCCGCGCTGGCGGTCTGACGGGGAGCGAGCATGAACTTTTTTTCGATACGGCATCTGACCCGCTTTCGCTATTCGGAACCCATCAGCGAGAGCATCATGGAGACGCGCATGAACCCGCGCTCGGACTCCAGCCAGCATTGCCTCTCTTTTTCGCTGTCGGTGAGTCCACGCTGCCGTGTCTTCAGTTATCGCGACCATCTGGGAAACAACGTGCAGCATTTTGACATACCGGGCGAACACAACCAACTGGTGATCGTCGCGGAGTCAGTGGTAGAGCAGCAAGTACAGCCGGATATTCCGCATTTCCTTTCGCCCGATGCCTGGAGCGCGCTGGATGAGTTGATTGACTCAGGCGATTACTGGGAGATGCTGCTGCCCAGCGCCTTTGCGCTGGAGACTACCGCGCTGACAGCGCTCGCCAAGCAGATGGGGGTGAGCCGGCGCGACGATCCGTTGATGCTGGTGCGCGAGCTGAACCAGCGGCTCTTCGATTACTTCGATTACGAACCGCGCTCCACACGCGTTGACTCGCCGATTGATGAGGCGATTATCAGCGGCAAGGGGGTCTGCCAGGATTTTGCGCACACGATGATCGCGCTGCTGCGCAGCGTGCGCATACCGGCGCGTTATGTCTCGGGCTATCTCTATCGCAGCCGCGAGGATCACGACCGCTCGACCCCGGATGCGACCCACGCGTGGGTCGAGGCGCTGCTGCCGCATCTCGGGTGGGTGGGCTTTGACCCGACGAATAATCTTATCGCGCACCGCCGGCATATTCGCACTGCGGTAGGCCGCGACTATGCCGATGTGCCGCCGACGCACGGCGTCTTCCGCGGCTCAACCGCGAGCGCGCTCTATGTGGCAGTGCATGTAGAGGCCAGCGAACAGGCTCCGGCCCTGGATCGCAAGCTGCCTATTCCCGATGACTGGAGTGTGCTGGTGGAGCGCGCACAGCAGCCGCCCGAGCGGACCGTGGCTTTTATCGATTTGCAGCAGATGCAGCAACAGCAATAGGGGCCGCAGGCAACTATTGCATTTTAGAAATTGCTGTAGTCCGAAAGCACACGCTCAAGTAGCTTTTTCCTCAAGAAAAAGCTACTTTTTACTGTTTTAGCAAGGTCTACATATATTTTCTAAATGCTCCAACCGAAGCCGAATTGCCTTAGTCCAACTCCACACGAATCATTACTGTAGAGTCCAGCTTGATATCGATGCCCACACCGCGCATCGCGTTGGCGCCGGCTTTGTCCAGATGCAGTCCGATGCCGACATTCGGCAAAGTGCTTCCCGGCGGCAGATAGGTATCGTCGCGGTTCACAGGCGCGTCCGCGCCGACGCTGGGATCAAGGCCCGGCGTGGAACCTACTCCACCGCGCCCCAGGACGGAATTGTAGCCCAGGCCGGTCGCATCGCGAACCGGGCCGATGGAGACAAGCAGGCCGGTAATTGGCAGGCTGGCGCCGCTTTTCAACTCTACATGGTCAAACTTGATTGCAAGAAAGGAGTTACCCTTGCCATCGTCCTTGGATTGCGCGGCAAGCACTTTGCCCATCAGCTTTGATCCTTTGGGAATCTCTGTGCCGTCCTTCAGCTTTGCGGTTTTCAGAGTCTTGGCAGTAACCACATCGCCGAGTTTTGCTGACTTGGTGCTCAGATTCCCCTCGAATTTAGCGGGGATAACTGGCGGGGCGCCCTGCGCATTCGCAAACGTTGAACTGATCGCAACCAATAGCGTTGCGATTGCGAAAAATGTGGATGAACTTCGGGATCTGCGGTGCATGTATCCTCCGGGAAGGTAAGTCAGTTTCTGTGGCATTGCGGGAAATTGAACCGGAACCGCCACAGATAGGACGTGGAAACCGCGGAAGAGCTATTTCCGCGGTTCCAACATGCCCAGAGGATACGATTGGCTCCGGCTAAAAGTTCAACGTAAGTTTCGCCGTGAGCGCGCGCGGGGTTACATAGTGCGTTCCGCTAAAAGTGGAGAGGAAGTTATAGAGCGCGTACTTGTTGGTGGCGTTGATGGCAGTCAGGTCGAGGTTGACCTTGTAGTGGTCGGCATGGAAGAGATTGTCCTTGCCAAGGGTTGCATCAAAGAGATCGCGCGGCGCAATGCGCTGCGGATTTTTGTCGTTGTCGCCAGCGCTGGGGGCGGGAATCTTGATCAGGCTAGAGGTAAACTCCGAGGCCGGGCAAACTGCCGGCAGGGGACTCGTGGGCGTTGCCTTGACTCCGTTACAGGCAAATCCCGCCTGAGACTCTTCATCGGCGGTCAAGGGAAGGTAAACCGGCAGTCCTGTCACGGGGTTGGTTGTGGGAGGGGCGTTGGTATCAACCATTGCGATCGCCGGCTGGCCGTTAAGCGTGGTCGAGCTGCTTCCGCAAGGAGTATTGGGATCTGTAAGGCCATAGCAAGGCGTTGCACCGGCGACCTGACCTGAATCATACCGCCAGTTGAATCCGCCCCAGAGACCGTTCAGTATCTTGCCGCGCGACCAGGTGTATTGCAGGTGCGTAGTTTCGTTGAACTTCTCATCGTGGTCGATGCGGAAAGGCAAACCGGTTTGGCCGACAGTCGCACCGGCTCCGGCAACCTGCGGCGGGAAGAAGCGCGCGGCCACGGAAGAGGTGACGAGATAGGCGCTGATGTTATGGAATTGCGGGACATCGGCGCGGATGGCATAGCCGGGAATCTTTGAGTTATGCCAATCGATGGGGAAGGTGATGGGCGTATTGCCCAGGACGCTGAAGTCGAAGGCGTTGTGGGTGTACTTCCATATGTACTCGCCACTGACGACAACACGCTTGCCGAAGGCCTGCTGGATGCCGGCGTGGAACTCATTGCGGAAGCCGGGATCGAGAATCCCTGAAACACCCGAGGTGCAGTTCAACAGCGGCGCGAGCACGACATCCGCGCAGCCTTTGCTGGAAAGCACCAGATTCTCATTGAACGGCGTCTCCAGCGTTCGCGCATACGAAGTGCGCAGAACAGTGTTGGTCTTTTTGATGTTATAGGCGATGCCTACGCGCGGCTGAAGCTGGGTTGCCTCAGTGAGTCCGTTGTAAACATCTTCTCGCATGCCGAGGTTGAAGAGCCAGTTTCCGGTCTTGATCTGATCTTCGGCGTAGAGGGCGAGTTCCTTCACGTCGGTACGGCCTAAGAAGTTATAGAGGCTGCCACCGCGGGTCAGGTCGTAGCGAGCAAGGACGGGAAGATAGTTGGCGTTCGCAATCACCGCGTTGCCGCTCAAGTCAGTGCCAACGCAGCCCGTGGGGGAGGCGTATCCCGGCAGGGAAGTCCCCGTAACAGCGTCAACGCAGGGCGAGTCATAGGTTGCTTCGACAACTCCGAGGCTGTCATTCTCGCGCAGGAATGTCTGGCCGTATTGCGCGCCGACCTTGATGGTATGGATGCCCTTGGCGTAGGAGAAATCAGAGTGGACCGCGGCATTGGTGAGCGTGCGGTTCTGCGTAATGGACGAGGTTTGCAGGGTCGCCGGACCGAGATCAGCCAGGGGATTGCCGCTCGGATAGTAGTTGTAGTCATCCCTGCGGACGAATGCGCCGAGGTTGAAGACCGAAGTGGTTCCGATGATGCGCGTGTAAGTGGGCGAGATATTGAAGGTACCGATTTTAGAATGCTGATCGGCATTGCCTACGTTATTGAAGGTGGGGCTGGAGGTGGTCCCATCGCTGACTACATTCTGGACGTTGAGATTGTCGTAAGAATTTGGCGTCTGGAACCACGAACGGCTGTAATTCAGATCCAGATGGATTGAATCGACCGGCGTAAAGCTGTAGTCCACGCGGTCAAATACATTCTGCTCATTGCCTTTGTCGTGAAAGACGGCGAACTCCGGCGGATCGAGAAAGCGTCCGCTGTTAAGGCCGTCCACTTCAACAAAGTTGCCCCACTTCTTGCCGCCATAGGACAAGTCAAAGCCACCGGATGCCGATCCGAAAGCGCCATACGAGGTATTGATGCTGCCGGTAGGCTTGGTAACTCCCTGGCCGGAGCGGGTTGTAGCGACAATGACCAGACTGGTTTTGCCACCGTATTCTGCCGGTGGCGCTCCGCTAATGACCTCGATAGATTGAATTGAATCCGACGGAATCTGATTCGAGAAGACTTTGCTCTGTTGATCGGTGATGGACTGGCCATCGACCGAGAATGAGTTGGAGGCGTGGTCACCGAGCCCGTGGAAGAGGCCGTTGGAATCGGCCGAGACGCCGGGGGTAGTTTCCGTCACCAGCGCGCTGAGTCCTGAGGATTCGCTCTCCATTGGGACTTTGATAAAGAGGTCGCGGTCTACGTCGGAGTGGAACGTGGGATCAGTCTCTACGAGGTCGCCAGAAGCCTCGACAGTGACTGTCGTATCCGCCGTGGCAATCTGCAATATGAGCTTCAACGTGGTGCCGACAATCGAGTGGATCTGGATGCTCTGGCTCTGCGGAGCAAATCCAGCGGCGGAGATACTCAGCCGGTAGGGATTGAAGGGGACGTTGGAGAAGGTAAACTGGCCGAGTTGGTCGGAGGACTCGGTCCGGTCGAGGCCGCTCACCGAGTTGGTCAGATGAACTGTTGCTCCTGGAATCACCGCGCCACTGGGGTCGGTGACTGTGCCGCGGACGGTGCCGGCGTTACCGCCCTGCGCAGTTGCGCTGAGTGCTGCCAACAGGAACGCTGCGAGGGGAAGAATACGAAGAATTGCGCCGCGATTGTACGGCATAATGGGCCTCCAAATGATGGCTGATAGATGCTTTGACTAGGCTGCGGACGGGATTTCCGCAGCACTCGCGTTACAGAGAGTGCATCGTTTCGTTCTTCAGATCAGCTTGCGAGTATGCGGCAACAAATCGTCCGCTGAAGACAGCGACGAAAGACCAAAATAAATCTGAAACCGGAACGATGCGCTAGCAACCGGAGGGTGGAGGGCGTGTAAAAAGCGTGGGATGCCAGTAACGAATAACAGCGCGGGCCTCAAGCAGCGGCGGCGCTGGAGCATTGAGGCGGACCAGAAGAATAACCACTGCGGCAGCCACGACCGGCGCGGCCGAGTGCATCATAATACAGATCGGGCAGTGGCCGGCGTCGCTGTCTACCGCATGAACGTGCGCCACCTGCACCAGAGCGAAGACGGCCAGCAGGGCCAGGCACAAGAGCGCCGCCCATCCAAAAGCGCGAGGCGTTTGGCTGTGACCCGTTCGCGTCTGTGATTTGTACCCTGGCAAACGAAGTACTCCTACTGTAAGAATACACAGATTAGACGCGCAAATCGAGGTTACGGTTCCCGGTGTGGTTACGAAATCTCCGGATTCGGTAGTGAAACAGTCCGAAACCCCAGAGTTAGCTCTGCAAGCTGACCCTCGCCCTTGCGCCTCTTCCGAGAGCCTGACATCATGTATGCGAGTGCCGGAACTCGTTCAGATCCGTTTTCAGGAGCCAAAGCCTGCCTTCGCTGGTGCCCCGAAGCCGCGCGCTTCAATATTTTGGCTACAAGGTGTCACGCTGGCGTGGATGCTTGCGGAATTCGGCGTCTCTGCATATGCGGCTGTAACAGCTCACAGCCCTGCGATGTTGGCTTTTGGCTCTGACAGCCTGGTAGAGGTCCTGTCTGCTACTGTCGTGCTCTTGCAATGGATTCCGAGCATACCTATCTCGGAACGGAGGGCAAGCCGAACAGCTGGAGTTCTGCTTTTTGTGCTCGCTTTCGTGGTTGCGGCGATCACAGTTGCATCATTGGCTCTGCGGTTACAGCCTGCAACAAGTTACGCGGGCATTGCAATCACCATCGCGGCGCTGATCGCAATGCCTGTTCTGGCCTTCCTCAAGCGTCGTGAGGCTCGTCGCAGCAAAAATGCAGCCTTGGCCGCCGATGCTGTGCAATCTGCTACTTGTGCGTATCTTGCGCTTATTGCACTGGCGGGCGTCGGCATCAATGCAGCATTCCATATCGCATGGTTCGATTCCATTGCCGCTTTGGCGGCTGTTCCCATCCTGGTGAAGGAGGGCAGATCGGCCTGGAAAGGCCATGCTTGTGGATGTTGCTGAGAACCTGATTTTCAAACTGCCCTCCACCCCGGATTTGGGAACCAAACGCTTACCGCTCACCTTCGTCTAAACTGATTAGCTATGTGGCGATTCGGACCGATTCGGTGCGTACTCGGCGTTTGTGCGCTTTTTTGCCTCGCGATGCTGCTGCCCTGTGGGGTGGCTATGTCGCAGACGCAAAAACCGTTGCCGCTCAAGCCGGAGATTCCCGGCACAACCACCAACCATCGCCTCATTCTGAAGGACGGCAGTTATCAGATCGTCCGCAAATATGAGATTGCAGGCGACCGGGTGCGGTATATCTCCGTTGAACGCGGCGGTGATTGGGAAGAACTGCCCTACGATCTGGTGGATTGGGAGGCGACGCGCAAGTGGGAGCGGGACCACCCGGCAGATGATCAATCTCCGGCGATGAAAGAGGCGGCAGATATTGACAAGGAGGAGGCCGCTGAGCGCGCCGAACAGAAGGCGCGGCGGCCCGAGGTGGCGAAGGGCCTGGAGTTGCCGGACGAGGACAGTGTCTTTGTTCTCGATACGTACCAGGGAACGCCTGAGTTGGTGGAGCTGCTGCCCTCGGAGCTGGGCATGAATGCCAAGAGCCGTCATGGATTGGAGACCTTAAACCCGATGGCCGGAGCGCGGGCCAGCCTGGAGTTGGAGGGGACACATGCCAAGGTGCATTTGCACGTCAACGATCCATCGATCTATCTTTCGCTCAATGCCCGCGACGATGCGGAGAAGGTGATCTCGCACGCGATTACCGTACAAACCGGCAATGCCAAGGAAATAGCCAATGGCAAGCATGGTGCGCACTCGCCCGCGTCCGGATTCGCGATTGTGCATGTGGACGAGCGCAAGGCCCTGCGCATTGTGGGCGCGATTCATGTAAGCCCCACGGGCACCGTGACGCAGAATGAAGACGTGATTGCGACCAAGGTTGAAGTGATGCCGGGGCAGCACTGGCTGAAGCTGACTCCGCAGAAACCGTTGCTGATTGGCGAGTACGCATTGGTGGAGATCATCTCTGCTTCCGACATCAATCAATCCGTGTGGGATTTTCGTATCGATCCTCAACTGGGAGATAACGAAGGATCGCTCGGGCCGATTCTGAAGCAGTAGCCCGCTCCAGTTTTATTGGTAAATGACAAGTACTTCTACGAGCGGGTCGTGTAACTGCCTGCAAACTAAGCAAATGGATTTTAACGCACACATATATTCCTAAAAGAAACCAATCATTCGTTCCGTTTCAGGACAATTCCGCGCAATTGTGTTCAGATTTGCCCCACGCCACCAATCTCTCTCGTAGTTTTCTCACCAATCCACGCTGATACACGATGAAATGGAGTGGACAGCTTCGACCAACCTCTTACAGAAAGATCCTGATGGCGCACTCAGCGCGGCCGGAAGACGGGTGGAGGGGAAATGGCCGAAGCCAGCGAGATCGCGGGGAAACTCGAAGGCGTTGTTGGGATGGATGGGCGCATTGGGGGCAGAGATGTGAGAAAAGTTCAACGAGCGCGCAGAAACAGGCTCTTATTTTCCCATGCAGATCTGTCTTCGATATAGGGGGAGACGCTGTGATCCGGCAGGCAATATCGTGTGACATCTGCGGAACAGAGAAGAAGCAGACCAACCACTGGTTTGTGGCTTACGACCAGGGGGGCGAGCTGCGGGTGAGCGGATGGAGTTCGCGCAACCGCCTGCGTCCGGGGTCAAAGCATCTCTGCGGGCAGACCTGTCTGCACAAGCTGGTGGATGAGTTCATGGCGCGGGCAATCTCTACGAAGCCGCAGCAGGCCACGGCGGAAGAACTGGAGCAGGAAGTGCGGCCGGTTGCACACAATACCGATGCCAGCCTGACCTCGAATGCCGCTTATGAATCGCGCTTGCCGTACGATGAGGTTGAATCCGAGGCACGGCTGATCCCTGCGCCGGTAACGATGGTTCCTAAACGCCCGCCGCTGCGGGTTCCGCAAGCGAGTGCTGAAAACCCGCCGCATCTGCCTCGCCTGGCGATTGAGCCGCAGGCGCAACCGGTTGCCGTGCCTCCCGCGCCCGCTCCTGCATTCTCCTCTCGAAATTGGCGGGCGGAGGCCTGGGAACGAGAACGGGAACGAGAACTGCGCGCCGTGGGCCGACAGCCCGAATCCGTTGCGCGCCGCCGGTCGAATGCCTGATTTCTGTACGCTGCGTCAAACTTGTCGAAATCTTGCCCGCTGACTCTGTAGTCCAACCACAACGCTCAAAATAAACGCTGCCCCCCGGCATCTCTCTAACGCCCAACCCGCAATGAAATGCAAGAAGGTGAGGCTGCCATGCTGCTTGATCTGCTCTTTCTGATCCTGGCCCTGTTGCCGCTTGTGCCGCTCAGCCGCTTTCGCTGGAGCGACGCGGTCAGGCCGAGCGACCCTCCTCCTTCGCTGGAGCGGTGCCTCTATATGGAGGCCGATGAGGGCGAGTGCTATTCAGAGAACTGCATCGACAGGGCGCAATGCACACGCGGGCGTGGCGACTCCGCGCCGGAGACTTTGACGCTGCATCCGCAACACTCCTGATATGGCATGATCAGAGAGTGGGCAATGCGCAGACCGGTGAGTCCTGCGGATGGCTCTCAGGTGAGGGTCGCGGATGGCGGAATCGACGAGCAAACGGGCGGTAGTGCTTTTGAGCGGCGGGCTGGACTCGGCGACGGTGCTGGCGATTGCGCGCGGCCAGGGCTATGAGGTATATGCGCTTTCGTTCTCTTACGGGCAGAGGCATCGTTGGGAGCTGGAGGCGGCGGACCGCGTGGCCAAATCCATCGGCGTTGCCCTGCATCGCACCACGACGATTGATCTCCGCGCTTTTGGCGGTTCCGCGCTGACCGGCGATATTGCCGTGCCTAAGGGACGCGGGACCGAAGAGATGGCGCATGGGATTCCGATCACCTATGTGCCGGCGCGCAATACGATTTTCCTCTCGTTTGCGCTGGCCTGGGCGGAAGTGCTGGGATCGAGCGATGTGTTTATCGGGGTGAATGCGCTGGACTACTCGGGCTACCCGGATTGCCGTCCCGAATACATTGCCGCCTTTGAGAAGATGGCCAACCTGGCCACAAAGGCCGGCGTCGAAGGCCACCAGAACCTGAAGATTCATACGCCGCTGATCGCCCTGACCAAGGCAGAGATCATTCGCAAGGGCATTGAACTGGGCGTCGACTACGGGCTGACCAGCAGTTGTTACGATCCATCGCTGAGTGGCGCGCCGTGCGGCCAGTGCGACTCCTGCCTGCTGCGGCAAAAGGGTTTCCGCGAGAACGGCATCGATGACCCGCTGGTGTATCAGTAGCCGTTTCGTCCGCGCTGCAATCTATCAGTCCTCGACCCCCGGCACTATAATCTCCCCATGCCGTTCCTGGGCAATTCCCGCCGTCGCACTGTGGCCCTGCTGGCAGGCGGATTGGTCATTGTGCTTGCAGTGATGATCGCACTCCAGGCATTCAACACCAGCAGTGTGCGTTTTTTGAATCCGGAGACCGCTGCTGAAACGCTGATCTCCACCAGCATCACCGTGCTGGGCTTTCTGCTGCTCTTATTCCTGCTGGTCCTGCTGCTGCGCAATATTCTCAAGGTCTATGTGGGGCAAGGCAGCAGCAGACTGGGGACAAGGCTACGCACGCGCATGATGTTGGGCGCAGTGCTGATTGCTCTGGCTCCCGCGGTCTTCATGTTCCTGTTCTGCTTCAACCTGATGAACCGGTCGATGGACCGCTGGTTTTCTCCCAACACCTCCGAGCTGCGCAATGATTCAACGCAGGTGGTGCGGGAGCTGGCTGATTATGTGACCGGCAACGCACGCCAAGAGGCGCAGTCGATTGCCGTTTCGAGAGCCGTAGATGGCGATCTGCCCGCATTGAATGAGTTGTTGAACGCGCACCATCTTACGCTCGCGGGCGGATTTGTGATGGTCTACAGCAAACAGGTGCAACTGCTGGCCAGCTTTCAGGCACCGCCGGAATCCGCGCAGGCAAAGCTGCTTCCCCGGTTGGATGAGGGGGAGCGGGAGGCGGCGATTCCACTGCGTGGACCGCTTTCTTCAAGCGTAGCCGTGACGGCAGGACGCAGTGACGAACCGATGCTGGAGATCGCAGGCGAGGAATATACCGTTGGAAGCTCAAGCTCTTCTACTGGCCGGGTCGTGGTGGTGGCGCTGCCGATGCCGCAGGGGCTGAGCCATACTGTTGAGCGGATTCGCGCCGGCGCATCGGAGTATTGGGAACTGTTTCGCACCCGCAATTATTGGCGCACCATATTCATCCTGGTTCTCCTGGTGATAACAGCCCTGGTCTTCTTCTCCAGCCTCTGGGTTGCGTCCATTCTCTCGAATCAGATTACGCGCCCTGTAGAAGCGCTGGCGAATGCGATGGACGAAATTGCCGCCGGCAAGTATGACCATCGAGTGGCGCTGATGGCGACAGGCGAGATGGCTGAGCTGGTGCGGGCCTTTAACCACATGGCTGCCGATCTGGATACCAGCCGGCAGTTGGCGGAGAGTTCGTCGGCGCAATTGACCTCTGCCAATCTGGCAATTGAAGAGCGCCGTCGCGAATTGGAGACGATTGTCGAGACCATCCCCAGCGGCGTTGCGACGCTGGATGGCGCTGGAGTTGTGCTGAAAGCCAATCGCGCCTTTGCCGCGCTGATGGGCCGGCAGGATGATCTTAGCCGCCGCGGGGAAAACATTGACGCACTGCTGCCGCCGGAGTGCGCGGCGGATGTTGCGGCTGTGATCCGGCGCGGCAAGCGCATGGGAGCGGCCTCAACAGAAATTGATTTGCATGCCGGCGGGCGCGCCACCCATCTGGCCGTGACCAGCGCCCGGCTGGACCTTGCGCGCGGGCAAGCAGGAACGGTGCTGGTGATTGAAGATACCACCGAGCTGCTGCGCGCGCAGCGCCAGTTGGCGTGGAAAGAGGTAGCGCAGCGCGTGGCCCATGAGATCAAGAATCCCCTCACGCCGATTGCGCTGTCCGCCGATCGCATCCGCCGTCATCTGGACCGTGGACAAACGGACTCGAATCAGGTGATTCGCAAATGCAGCGAGGTGATTCTGGGATGTGTGGCCACGCTGCGCTCGCTGGTTGATCAGTTCTCGGCACTGGCTGAGTTCCCTGCCCCGCAGCCACGGCTGTGCAATTTGAATCAGGTGGCGGAGGAAGCAATGGCCATGTTTGCCGGGCGTCTGGACGGCATTACCGTGCGCTGGGATATGGACGAGGCGCTACCGCCGGTAATGGCTGACCCGGTTGCGATCCGCCGCGCGCTGGCCAACCTCATCGACAATGCAGCCGAGGCGATGCAGGGCAGCTTGCTGCGTGTTCTGGGATTGCAGAGCGCGCTTTGCGAGGATGCCGATGCGGTTGAGATTACCGTCTCCGATACCGGCCACGGACTGACGGATGAAATTCGCGAACGGCTGTTTCTGCCCTTCTACTCCACCAAGCAGCGGGGCACCGGGCTGGGACTTTCCATTGCGGCCAAGATTGCTCAGGAGCATGGCGGAACCTTGCGCGCGGAAGTGAATACTCCCAAGGGGGCGCGCTTTTTGCTGCGCTTGCCGCTGATGGAGAAAGAGAACGGAGCAGCGCAGACGCAACCCGCCGAGGCGGTATCCTCGGCCACATCGCTGGAAGGAATCCGTTCATGAATCACATTCTGGTGGTTGACGACGAAGCGGAGATTCGCAGTTCCCTTGAAGAGATTCTGCGCGAAGAGGGATACGGAGTTGCTACGGCTGCCACTGCCGACGAGGCGCTGATTCTGCTGCGGGACGCGCCGTATGACGTGGTGCTGCTCGACATCTGGCTGCCGGATCGCGATGGGCTTGATCTGCTCGCCGATATTCGCCAGCTTGCCGCCGAGATGCAGCCGGAAGTGGTGATGATCAGCGGCCACGGCACGATTGAAGCCGCCGTCAAAGCAACCAAGCTGGGCGCGTATGACTTTCTAGAAAAGCCGCTCTCGCTGGACCGCACGCTGATTGTGCTCAAGAACGCCGTGGATTCACGGAGGCTGCGAGCGGAGAATCTGGAATTCAAGCGGCAGTTTAACGTCGGGTCAGTGCTGACTGGCGAAAGCGTACCGGTAAAGGCGCTGCGCCAGCAGATTCGGTTGATGGCGCCGACGAACGGGCGCGTATTGATCTACGGCGAGTCGGGCACCGGCAAGGAGCTGATCGCGCGGGCTATTCATGCCGAGAGCCTGCGGCGAGATCGCGTATTTGTAGAGCTGAACTGCGCGGCGATCCCCGAAGCGTATATTGAGGCTGAGCTTTTTGGCTATCGGCACAGCGCGCAGCCCGGAGGGCCGCCCGAGCAGCGCGGAACGCTGGAGCGAGCCGACGGAGGAACGCTATTTCTTGACGAGGTCGGCGACATGAGTCTCAAGACGCAGGCCAAGGTCTTGAGCGCTCTCGACGATCAGCAATTTACTCCAGTCGGCGGCTCCCTGCCGGTGCGCGTGGATGTACGCCTGATCGCCGCAACCAACAAGAACCTCGAAGAAGAAATCGCCAAAGGAAATTTCCGCGAGGATCTGTTTTACCGTCTCAACGTTGTTCCGTTCTTCGTGCCGCCGCTGCGCGAGCGCAAGCAGGATGTGCCGCTGCTGGCGCGAGAATTCTTGACTGAGTTTGGCCGCCAGTATGGCCGCCCGCGCATGGAGATTGCCGAGGAGGCGGTCGAGGCTCTGGCGCAGTATCAATGGCCGGGCAACGTGCGCGAGCTCAAGAATGTGATTGAGCGCGTGCTGATCCTCAACCCCCGCGCGCTGCGCATTGAGCGCAAGCATCTGCCGCCGCTGACGCATAAGACAGCCGCGCGCTCGACCGAGGAGTTCTCCACGCTGCAACAGGCCCGCGATGCCTACGAACGCGAGTTCATTCTCAAAAAAGTGGAAGAAGCCCGCAATAACATCAGCCACGCGGCAGAGTTACTCGGACTGGAGCGCAGCCATCTCTATCGCAAGATGAAGGCGCTGGGGATTAGCGTACGGGAGTAGGGACACAGCGGGTTTCGAGCAGGAGTGGTAGCATATATTCCTACTGAGGTACTCTCTATGCCTACCGTCGAAAAGCTCAGCATTGCGCTTCCATCAGAAATGGCGGCTCTGGTCCGCAGTGCGGTTGATGGCGGCGAATACTCGTCCAACAGCGAGGTCATCCGCGACGCCCTCCGGGACTGGACGCACAAGCGCAACCTGCGGGAGCAAAGCATCTCCCATCTGCGCACGCAGTGGCAAGAAGCAGTAGCCGACAGATCCGAAGGACTCGATCCATATCCAGTCTTTGATCGCCTGGAAAGAAAACTGGAAGGCCTGGCTGAGACAAAGAGCCGCTAATGCGCCTCCGCTTATCTCCAAACGTGCCGGTGGACTTGGAAGAGATTGAGGATTACATTGCGCAAGACAGCCCACGCCAGTTGGTAAAGATGCTAGATTCTGCACGATTCACTCGGCAGTATGCTTTTCGGCGTTCTCTCTCAACGCGGTCTCGGCCTCGATTTTCAGTTCATGCATTTTCCATCTCGAAAGCTTCCAACTCTTGCCTGAAGCATCCCAGATGAATAATTTTTTTACTTTTGGGAGCCAATCCGATTCGAGCAGAGTATGTTCGCTGTGCGACTCACGTTCGGCTAGCATCTTGGGCAAATCTTCGCCAACTATATTGAATCCATTTCTGCCATGACTTTTCTCATAGTATTCGCCTCCCCACCCCTCCCATTGCATGGGACGCCGGCCAACATTCACAACCCTAACGACGAGATAAAGCTCAGTACTGGCTCCAGCTATTGGCAGGTCGGGAGATACTGCGAATCCCTTTCCATTCAGGCCAACGCCGATGCGCCGAACCCGAATTTGGACCTTCAATTTAGCTCTGTCCCGAAGATCGCGGAAAAGATTCCAGCCGAACGTGACGCTGGAAAGAAAGGCTCCCCAGATCGCAAGAAACAGTGTCATCTTTTCACCTGGACTCATCGCACAAAGAATTATAGACGAGCGTCGAGAACAGGTTCGAACTCCTTTTATTATCCCCGAGTCCTCGTTTTGAAAATCAAGAAAAAAACTGATTCCTACGGCGTCAAGATCCGGTCGGCGAGATCGGGAGCTGCCATCTTGAAATGCTTCACATTCCAGGTATAGATTTGCTCGGCGTTGACTTTGCGGGCGCAGGCCAGGAGCAAGGCATCGTAGATGACTCCGCCGGAGTGGCCGAGGTTCGCCGTA
>CAZHKN010000024.1:1812-31303 GCA_964532725.1 uncultured Occallatibacter sp. | reverse complement strand
TACTGTGATCGTGCTGGTGACCGTGTTGTAATCCGTTGTGTCCGTCGGCGTGAAGGTTACGCTCTCGGTCTGTGTGCCGGCTGCGGGAGCAGTCGTCGGCGTGGTCCAGCTGAACGTGCCCGGGACTGAACCCGTGCCACCGGTCAGAGTGGACGAAGCCAGCGTCTGGCCGTAGGTAATCGCACTGGCAGTAGGCCACGCGGAGACGGTTGGGGTTGCTTTGTTCACCACCACAGTAATAGTGCTAGTCACCGTGTTGTAATCCGTCGTGTTGGTTGGCGTAAAGGTTACGCTTTCAGTCTGCGTGCCGGCTCCAGGTGCGGTCGTTGGTGTGGTCCACGCAAAGGCGCCCGCCACCGAGGCAGTGCCTCCTGTCAGCGTAGAGGAGGCCAGCGTCTGGCCGTAAGTGATTGCGCTCGCAGTTGGCCATGCGGAGACAGCCGGCGTCGCTTTCACAATTGTGATGGTTTGCGTTACGGAGGTCGCAGCGGCATAGAAACTGTTGCCTGATTGGCTGGCCTTTACTGAAATTGTGCCGACACCAGTGAAAGTAAGAACCCCGTTGGTCAGTGTTGCGGCGCCGGTGCCGTTGGTCTCCAGATAGCTGACTGCAAGACCCGAAGAGGCAGTAGCGCTGAGCGTCAGCGTGGAACCGTAGGTTTGATTGCCCGGCGCGGCAAAGGTGATTGCCTGCGGGGCGCCCGTTACGTTTATGGTGAAAACGGAAGATGTAGAGGCGGCATCATTGGCCGCATCCCCTTCAAAGTACGCGATGACATTATTACTGCTGCCGAGAGTCAGGGTGGCAGTTGCCAGGGCTAGCGTGGCGACGCCGACGCATTTTGTGCTCGCGCCCGTGCCGGTGCAACTGCTGGTGATGGTGCCCGTGCCCAGCAACGTACCGGATGTAGAGCCACCATCGAAGAACTCAACAGTCCCTGCCGGAACAGCGCCTCCGCGCCCAGTGGCGGTTACTGTAGCCGTGAAAGTCAGGTTAGCGGTGGTCGAGTAGGCCACGCTGGCGGGGCTGGTGAGGCTGGTCGTCCCGGATACGGCTTGTAGCGTTGTGGTGGTGGCAAAACTGACGCCGGAGCTGGACCAGGCATCCACCAGGTTGGCGATGTTGAAGCTGCCCAGTCCCGTCGTCAGATCGTATCCCGCGCCCGACCGATAGGCGAGCGTCGGTGAATCATTGCCTGTCGACGAAAGACCGTACGTATGGCTGTTGTTACTGCGATAGCAGTCGGCATCGGTGGTGTCGCCAAAGGTGCAGGGCTGGATAGTGTCGCTGGCGATGACGCCGCCCTGCAGGCTAGGGGTATCCGCCGCGATGTCGTAGAAGATGCAACTGGAGCCGACATTAGCACCCTTCGCAGATCCCGAGCATGTGGCCAGATTCGTGGTATTCGGCGTAGAAATCGTCCCGTATTCCTGTGCAGCCAGACCATACAGGGTATAGGCGGCCTGGCCCTGGCGATCTCCGGACTTCTGCGCAACCAGGGCCATCAGGCCCGCAACTGAAGGCGAGACAAATGAAGTGCCGCCAGCTCCGGCCGTCGTGGTAGCCGAGGTACATTTGCCGGCATTTCCGTTGTCGGCCTGGCAATAGGGCAAGAAGTGGCCCCAGACGCCGCTGGCCGCAAACAGCGCTACGTCAGGCTGATTGCGGAATGTGGCCGACGAGGAGTATAGACCGATTCCGTAGACGCTCTGCCAGGGCGGGATCGAGTTGTAGATGCTGACGCCGCCGCCGCCGCCTGCCACAGTGCGCAAACTGGTTGCATTTGTGTTGTTGCAGATCGCCTCGGGCGTATACGTTGTACCGTAAGTGGTTGTACCTTCTGCCTGCAGATAAGAAACATAGAGAGCGCTCGAACACTCGCCGCCCCATGCGATCTCCGGCACATACGAACGCGCCGATGATTCGCCAGTTCCATTGGTCGAATTCCACCATGTAGAGGCTGGCTCGCTGGAGTAGTTCTTGGAAATGTACACATCACCGAAGTCCGTGCCGCCGGCGGAGAGATTGTACGCGGTCGCCGCCTTCGCATTTACCGACGGGTTATGCGTGCCTACCGTGTTCTGCGCATCGCATCCGAGACTTCCTGGGTCGCCATCCGACCCCGTCTCGCCAGCGGAAACCACTGCCGTCATGCCCTCGGCAGCATACTGCTCCCAAAGGTTGTTGTAGAAAGTCTGCCCGGTGGTTCCAGCATTGGTTTCGCACTCACCATAAGACAGGCTGGCTGCGACCACTGTGCTTGAGAGATAGTTGGCAATGTGCGAGGCGGCCAAGTCTGTGCCGTCGCTGCCAATGGTGTCACTCTGCTTTCCGCAGGCCACAAAGTCAATGATGGCGTTCGGCGCAACCACTCCGGCCCATTCCACGCCGATGTCCGCATTGCCCTCATCGGCCGAAGGGCCGCCAGTTTCCGGCGCCGTGCAGGCCGCATCTCCGCCAACGCCCGAGGCGCTTCCGTAAATGTAGTTGACGCCGCCCTGAGTTGAATTGGGCGTTGCCGGATAAGCAGACAATCCAAACAGAGAGCGGAAATTCGTGATGTCGCTGTTCGTAATCTCAGTGCGTTCGATGACGGCAACTGTGACGCCAGCGCCGGTAATGCCGCTGCTCAGCAGCGGAGTTTCGTGATAAATCGTGTAGAAATCCTGTGGACCGACTTCGTATGCGGTGCCGGAGGGAGCGGTAGTGCTTGTGGTATCGAATTCCGCATGAGCCGATGCGGAGTCTTCAGAGGACTGAGCCAACTTGCCGGTGCGGATATCAATCTTGGAAGCACTGCTCGAGCGCAGCATGGGCTTGGGCCAAAAGTCGTGCAACTGACGAAAGCCGCTTACTACCGGCGCAAGAGCCGCAGGAATGCGCGGCTCGTTCATGGCTGCCTGATGGGCTTCGCC
This sequence comes from uncultured Occallatibacter sp., assembly GCA_964532725.1. Taxonomy (GTDB): domain Bacteria; phylum Acidobacteriota; class Terriglobia; order Terriglobales; family Acidobacteriaceae; genus Telmatobacter. The sequence goes on along the minus strand of CAZHKN010000024.1, from coordinate 28,387 downwards.
GTTGACGCTCAGATGGTGAATGTCCACGTGGAAGGCCTGGCGCATCTGACCCACTGTACCCGTAAAGGTGATGTGTGTCTTCGAGGGCGGCATGTCTTCAATCTTGAAGCCATGGCTTCGCAGCCATCCCGCTACCGCGGCGACATCCTCGTCCGCAGGTCCAAAGCGGCGGCCAAACTCCTCTGGAGTCAGCCATTTATGAAAGTTCTCTGCCTGAGAGTTGTGCAACTGATCAATTAAAGCGTCCAGTGAACGCTGCTGATCGTCGCTGCGTTTGAGCATCAGGATGATATGACCAACGGGGGCGCTGTCCGCCACCGGGCCACGACTATTGGCGGCGTTGGCCGCAGGGTGCACATTTCCTTTGAGCGTTATCAGCCTGGATTCATCAATCTTTTGGGTGACGCGCGGGGCCACGACAGATTGCGCAAAAGCTGAAAGGCAGGAAAAAAGGGCAACAACACACAGTCCCGCCACTTCGCGGGAAGCGAACGATCTAGTCACGAGAACTCTCCTTGGCAACAAATAAATTGGCCCACTCTCGCTCCGACACGCGATGTGGGCAACTCGCAACAGGCACCCATCGAAAGTGGATGCAGTACTGCCCGTTGCTCGAAAAAGCCACTGGTCACACTAATTCGCATTGGCGAACATACTGCATTCGTCACAAGGCGATAGCGCGCCATCCGATGATCAGTTGTCTTCTTGGTTTTTGGGGAAAAAATTCAGCAGAAGACAGTGATTCGATTTTTTGGTTCTTAGTTGTACACCTAGTCATAGGTCAGGGAGAGTGGGTATGTCAAGATTTTTTTCGGTTTTTGAGTAATGTTTTTCGTATCGCTGCCGATTATTAAGCTCCGCTAACCATCAGTCGACTCTTCCTGTGGAGAGACAGATTCTTCTAATCCGTCGAACAACGCTCAATTTGTGTAACATTTGCTGATAAATATTCCATTCCTGATGAAAAATATTAGGCGTATGTTACAGCGCGGAGAAATTTAGGTGTTTGCGCGCGCCATCTTCTATTATTTGCAGTTTTGTCCTATTTTGGGACATTCCCTCTCTTGAGCAGAGCGTTCCCAAAATGGGGTTGCCACTGAGGTTCACGATACTCTTGAGGTATGGATGACAGGGAACTACTGGCGCGGATTGGACGCTCTGCCGGCCAAAAGGCGGGGTACAAGCAGCTTGTCCGTGAGCTGAGTCTGGCTGGAGGCCGAGAGCGGCGCTTGCTGCTGGAGCAACTCGCCCGCCTCACCGTCCGCGGTGAGTTGGTCAAGCTGGATCGCGAACATTGGAGCCTGCCCCGCCGGGTTGCCGGCACCGCGGGAACCCGCGACAATCTGGCCGCCGGAAAGCTCGACCTGCATCGGGACGGTTACGGCTTTGTGCGGCCCAATGCCCGCCAAACCACCGGACAAGAAGACATCTTCATCCCCCCGAATGAAATCAACGGCGCTATGCAGGGGGATCAGGTGTTGGTTGAGCTGGAGCCGCCCAAGGCCGACGGCCGACGCATGGGCCGCATTGCGCGCGTGATCGAGCGCCGCAACCCCACAGTGGTGGGTATATTTCATTACGCGCGATCTGATCGGGCTTTTGGCAATACGGTTGTTCCGTTCGATGAACGGATGACGCAGCATATTCTGATCCCCGATGGCGAGGAGCTACCTGCTGCAGCCGGTGCCGCAACTCCGCATCGGGTTCTGGGCAGTGAGGCCGAGACCGGCGCGGCCTTCGACGATCTGGAGGGTCTGGTCGTGGATGTCGAGATCACCAGCTGGCCTACGCCAACCCGTCCGCCGGTCGGCAGAGTGATTGAAGTACTCGGTTCGCCGGATGGCTTCGGCGTCGATGTCGAGATCATGATCCGCAAGCACCAGTTGCCGCATATTTTTCCCGACAATGTGCTGGACGAGGCGCGTCGCGTGGCCCATCTGGACCTCGCTGAGGTCTCGCGCCGCCGGGATTTTCGCTCCCTCGCGATTGTCACCATCGATGGCGAGACGGCCCGGGACTTTGACGATGCGGTATTGGTGACAGATCGCAGCGATGGAGGCTACGAGCTTCAGGTCCACATAGCCGATGTGGCCGAGTACGTTTGCCCTGCTACCGATCTGGACCTTGAGGCGCGGCTGCGCGGCACCAGCGTTTATTTTCCCGACCGCGCCATTCCCATGCTGCCTCAGGAGCTTTCCACGAATATATGCAGTCTTCGTCCCAGTGAAGACCGCCTGGTTCTCAGTTGCCTGATGCAACTGGACTCAGCTGGCCGCATCGAAAGCTATGAAATTGTTGAAGGCGTGATCCGCTCGGCAGCTCGCATGACCTACACCGAGATTCACGCGATCCTTGAAGGCGACGACGAGACGCGCGCACGCTACGCTTCGCTGGTTGCGGACTTCGAGCGGATGCACAAGCTCGCTGTGCTGATGAACAAGCGCCGCTCTGAGCGCGGCAGCATCGACTTCGACCTGCCCGAGCCGGTGATTCAATTCGACGAGCAGGGCCAGATGAGCGGCGTCATCAAGTCCGAGCGCACCTGGGCGAACCGTCTCATCGAAGAATTCATGCTGGCGGCAAACGAGTCTGTCGCCACTTGGCTCGAAGACCTCGGCGTACCTTCGCTTTATCGCATCCATGAAAGGCCCGAGGCCCGCCGCGTCGTCCAATTTGAGGAACTGGCCGCGGCCTTCGGCTACTCGCTTGGTCTCGGCGCGCTTCCGGTCAAGCGCATCCAGACGCGCGGAGATCGCCGCGATGCGCAGCGGACCGGTCGCAATCCCCGGCAGCATGAGATCCCCGAAGATATCCTCGTCACGCCGCGCATGTATCAGAAGCTGGCCGCGCGGATCGAAGGCAAGCCGGAGGAGCGGATTCTCAGTTATCTTATGCTCCGCTCGCTGAAACAGGCCCGCTATTCGGAGATCAACGAAGGCCACTTCGCGCTGGCTGCGCCCAGCTACACCCACTTCACTTCGCCGATTCGACGCTATCCGGACCTGATTGTGCACCGCATCGCGAAAATGCTCTTGCGCTCTGGAGTCTCCGGCGAGGGTCATGTCGCCGAGGACCGCCATAACTCGCCATGGACGCATCCGAACGAGGGGCTTGCGGGGATCGTGATTCACCGCGGCAAGAAGCCCGTTCACGGTGATCGATTTCATGGTGAGCCACCCATCCCCGAAGCCGAACTCGCCCAGATTGCCGAAGAGACCAGCCAGACCGAGCGCCGCGCCGCCGAGGCCGAGCGCGAACTGATCGAATGGAAGAAGGTCAAGTTCATGCAGGACCGGGTCGGCGAGGAGTTTGCCGCGCTGGTGCTGAATCCTACCAAATACGGTCTCTTCGTTGAACTCACCGACCTATTTGTCGAGGGGTTGGTTCCAATCGACTCGCTACGCGATGACCGTTACACCTGGCGCGAAAACACCCACGAGATCATCGGCGAGCGCAATGGCCGCCGTTTCCGCGCCGGAGATCGCGTCCAGGTGATTCTGGATCGCATCCTGGTCCAGGAGCGCCGCCTGCAGTTCTCGATTGTCGAAGAGGGCATCCCGCTGACCGGAAAGCGGCCAGCAGGCAAAGCGGCAAAAGCCAAGAAGAAGCCGCACAAGCCCACGGGCTTCCGACCACCCAAGCCCAAGAAGGGCAACTACAAAAAAGGCAAGCGCCGCTAAGACTCCATTGTCCAAGCAGCGCTTGCCTTTCTGAATGATCGTTGCTAGAGCGAAACCAGGGTTCCTGTGTCCTGTTGAGTTTTGTTCAAGGTTGCCGCTCCCTGATGGTCGCGTCAACTGGACGGACGTGCTTTCGGGATACACCATCCCTGGTTTCGCTATAACTCATGCGCGACTACCTAGACGCCAGCCTGCTTCTCGGCCAGTTCACCAATGACTGGCAATTTGTAGCGGTTTCCTTTTAGGGCCTGAAGCAGGCAAATCACTGCGACGATCAGAATCGCGAGGCCTACAAACGGGATGAGGAACCATCCGATGAATGGAATGACCGCGAGAACCACGTCGGCCACGATGGCGACAATGCATAGGAAGATACACTGCCAAGAATGAAAGCGGACAAAAGAGCTTTTGTTATACGGCTCCACGAGCAGAAAAACGATCGCCGGAATGACGGTGACATACGCCAGCGCTCCGGCGTTGTTGTCGGTGAGGCCGGAGGCTGTGGGCTGAACTGGGGCGGAATCGGGTTGGGTCGAATCGGGCACGTTGGCTCCTTTGGATTTGACTTCGGGTTATGGTGGCGAATCGGTCAGGTTCGTTACAACTGGCCTGACCTTGAACTTCTTTCGCGGCAACGCCTGTGACGTGCAACGAACTACCCGTTGGCCTGCTTCTCGGCCAAATCGCCAATCACTGGAATCATGAACTTCTTGCCGTTGAAAGCATTGATCATCACAATGATCCACAAAATGAGGAATCCCAGATAGAATAGTGGCCAAAATAGCCAGGTGGACCATCCCAGAATTGGAATATGGTGAAGAATCCTCAGCGCCATATTGCCAACAATCCAGCCAATCGCTAGAAAAATCGACTGCCAGGAATGGAAGCGCACGATGGCACTCTGGTTATAAGGTGGCACGATCAGAAAGATGACCGCCGGAATTACAAAAAAATACGCGAGGCCGCTCGCCGAGGAGTCCGATAGGCCGGACTGTGCTGGAGGCGCTTGCACATAGGGAGCTTGCGCGGGCGGATTCTGCGGAGGGGGTAGATCGACGGGTTGATACTGAGAGGGGTCAGACAAAGCAGCTCCTTCTGATTTACACCAAATTACCGTCGGTTTGAGTTTTCCAAGCCTTTGCCCGGGGGAGAGCACTCGGGCGTTCATCCGCGCAGCGGAGGAAATATGCGCCTGGACCCGATGGTTTCAAGCAGACCGTGTGCAGGCACCTTTGTCAAGAATATTCTTGGACAATTTCCCATAGACTGCCCGAAGTGCACTGCCGGCTCAGCCGCAATCAGAACTGAACAGCCCACATATTGGGAGGATTCCCGGGAGACGGCAAGCACAGAGCCGCATTTTGTCCAATACAATAATTCTTGGGAGTTACGACAATGGCGCACATGGTGTTTTGCGTTCGCAACAAGCGGGAGATGGAAGGACTCGACGAGCCGCCCTTCGACTCCGAGTTCGGACAGAAGATCTTCAAGAATGTTTCAAAGGCTGCCTGGGGCGAGTGGGTGGAACGGCAAAAGATGCTGCTCAACGAATACCGCCTACAACCCTGGACCCCCCAGGCACAGCAGTTCCTCGTCGAGCAGATGGAGCAGTTCTTCTTTGGCGAGGGCGCAGCGCTGCCAGCAGAATATGTTCCGCCGGCACAGTAAGAGAAAGGTGTAATTCGCCCGCACCGTCCGGCTCGTGTAAACTAATCAAGACCCCAGAAGCCGGCTCGCCCGAGCCGGCTTGATCGTGTCGGGACGTGGCTCAGCCTGGTAGAGCACTCGCTTGGGGTGCGAGGGGTCGGCAGTTCGAATCTGCCCGTCCCGACCATTTATTTCTCACTACTCCTGCGGTTATTTCGACTTTTCTCCCCCGGTTGCGGGGGATTTTGTTGGGCTTGCCGTCCGTTGCGCCGGTCCGCTGGTCCTGCCAGCGGGAATCTGCTTGCCGGTTCCGCAGGGCTTGTCACCACACAGCGCATCTGTTATCCCTTTCCCCTCGACAATCGTGTAAATGCGATCTACCGCGGGCAGTTTTACTGTTTCTTTCGTCCCCGACGGCCAGTGAATCTCTGCCGTTCCGGCATCTGTCGCATCGCCCAGGCCGAAGTGCGGCCGCTGATCGTTCGACGAAATATAGCTTCCGCTGGAGAGCACATCCTGCCGTTGGCGCATTCCATTCGCTTTGAGATAAACCGTTGCTCCGACTGCGTCGCGGGGGCTTTTCGCGCCGCCCACCAGCTTCATCTCCACCCAGTGATGATGATCGGCGTTTACATTGCGCAGCAGCGTTGGCGGCCCGTCGATGGGATTGATGATCACGTCGATCTTGCCGTCGTTGAATATGTCGCCAAAAGCCGCGCCGCGCGCCGGGATCACAACAGCCAAGCCTGATCCCTTGACCGGCGGGACGTATTCGAACTTGCGCCCTTTGCTGTCAGGAATGTTGTGAAAGAGCAGCGGACGCTCGGCAAAAGTCGTGCCCCAGTCGTGCTGATCCACTTCGGGATAAACGTGGCCGTTGACCATGAACAGGTCCAGCCAGCCGTCGTTGTCATAATCCAGAAATCCGTCGCCCCATCCTACGAAGGGAATCGTGTCCTTAGCCACGCCGGTCTTGTAACTCACGTCGGTAAAGCTTGCATCGCCGTCATTGTGAAATAGAACCTTGTAGTCGTCGGAAAAATCGGTGATGAAGAAATCGATATTCCCGTTGTTCTCGTAATCGCCCACGGCAATGCCCATCGAAGCAATCTCGCGCCCATCCTTATTCAAAGCGAACCCGGAGAGATAGCTCTGATCGTCAAAGGTTCCATCGCCCTTGTTGATATAGAGATAATTCGGCTCCGAGTCATTGCCCACGATCAGGTCCGGTTTTCCATCTCCATTAATATCTACAAAAATCGACTCAAACCCGTAGTAGCGGCTCTTGTCATCCACGCCTGCCTTGGCGCTCACGTCGGTAAATGTCCCGTCGCCATTGTTGTGGAAGAGATGGTCCGGCTCACCTTTCAGGCCGCGCGGTCCGCACATCACCGGAACACCGCGAAACATGCAGTTGGCGTAACCGACGGCTTTAGAACCTGAAACCGGCAAGTTATCCCGGTCAAAATGCACATAGCCGGAGACAAACAGGTCTAATCGCCCGTCACCGTCGTAATCGCCCCAGGTCGCGCCCGCGCTCCAGTTACCCAGAGTTACACCGGCCTTTTCCGCTACGTCGGTAAAGGTTCCGTCATGATTGTTATGGTAGAGCCGGTTCTTTCCGTAATTCGCGACGAATATATCCGGCCAGCCGTCGTTATCAAAGTCGCCAATGGTAACTCCATACCCCCAACGGTCGTTGGTAACTCCGGCTTGAGCGGCTACATCGGTAAAGGTTCCGTCGTGATTGTTGTGGAAGAGCGCGGCGTGCGGCGGCGTCTCTTTGCCGTCGATCGCGTCGAAGGTCGAGCCGTTGACCAGATAGATATCGAGCCAGCCGTCGTTGTCGTAATCCAGCAGCGCCACGCCCGAGCCGTCGGTATCGACAATGAACGGTTTGTCCGGCGTTCCCATCTTATGAGTCCATCCGCTGAGACCGGCTTTCTTCGTGATGTCCTCAAAGATTACCGGCCCGGAATCCACGAATCCGCCTGCGGTGATAGGCCGCTTCTGCTCGTCATAGACGGCGGCAAAGGTTCCGCCGGTCGCATTGCCTCCCATTCCACCCTGCTGGGGCGGGGCTGCGGGCTGTTGTGCCTCTGTCGACTGTTGTGCCGGGAACAGAGAGAGTGCAAAAAATAATACAACAGGAACGCCACGAACCAGCCTCAATCCATCGAACAACGGGAGTCCTCCACGGTTTGCAGTGTATCGCAAGCGAGGTTACTCCGGCTGGGCTGGACGGGGGATAGACAGACTCACAGGCACAGGCGCTTCCTCTACAGAGGGACCGCGGTGTCTCTTTATATACGGACATCCGCGCGCACCAGTGAGTAACTAAGAGCATGGGAAGAGGTTGACAGATGGATAAGGCAAGAATCATCGGCACAATTGACGAAGTGTTGGGACAGGCAAAACGCACGGTCGGCGAATGGACCGGGGACGCCACTACGTTCCTCGACGGCAGCGCGCTGGAGCTGAAGGGAGAGGTGGAGATTACCCTCGGCAAGCAGAGAGATGCCGCCCGCGACGCTATTGAGAGAGCGGCCGTAGCACAGGAGGAAGAGCTGGCCGCAGCAGCGCATGCAAGTGAGGTTGTCCGAGCCAACACCCCGGTAATTCTCGAGATCCCGTAGCTCAACTGAAGCCCTGCCAGCAGTTTACGGCTTCGACGGTGGCGGCTTTGATTTGGTTCTATTCGCGCCGGCGCGCCGAAATTTACTGAATGCGCTGGAAACTTCTTCCCCGATGCGCGTATACTTTCGCCAAGGCGGAGCGCATCCTAGTGAGCCGCCTGCAAGTGAGGTGCGTCTTCCGCAGGGACTCCGGTTCACTGACGTTCGACGTTCCACCCTTGGAGACTTCGCGCTGGCGCGCCGTCGCCCGCGTCCTCCGAAGTCCCATGGATGCAATTGGCTGCGCCCTCCTTCCCAGTTTTTGCTCCCTCTGCGGCTCTCCTCTGCCGCATCTATCTTTCGCGCCAATTTGCGACCTTTGCTGGACAGAATTTCCGCTCCTGAGCGCGCCCGCCTGCGCCCGGTGCGGTGACACTGTCGATCGTCCCGTTGCCGATGCCGGCTCTTCCGCGTATGGCCTTTGCCGTGAATGCCGGATGGCGCCTCCGGATTTTGTGCGCGCGGTAGCGTTTGGGGCGTATCAGGGACGAATGAAAGAGTGCATTTACGCGTTAAAGTACAACCGGCTGCATCCAGCGGCGCGGGGCCTTGGAAAGATGCTGGCCGAGGCGATCGGGCAACTGGCCGCCGAAGCTCCGCATGAGATGCTGGTCATTCCCATTCCGTTGCATCGCTCAAAGTACGCGCAGCGTGGCTTTAATCAAGCGCGAGCGCTGGCGCAGTTTGCGCTCGAATCGTTACGCAAGAGCCATCCTGCGTGGCGATTAGGCCTGGCTTCCAGCACTTTGATGCGCCTGCGCGCTACCGAAAGCCAGGCTGGTCTTTCACCGCGAGAACGGCGCATCAATCTGCGTGGCGCTTTTACTGTCTCCGATCCGGCAGCAGTGATGGGCAAGCATATTTTGCTGGTGGACGACATTTTAACGACTGGCGCAACCGTTCGCTCTGCCGCCAAGGAGCTGGTCAGAGCCGGCGCTGCATCTGTTTATGTGGCGACACTGGCCAGAGCACAGCGTCAAAGCTATAAAGGATTTTTTGCAGGGAATCTGAACGAAGATGACGAAAACAGCATGGCAAGCCATGCTGGAGCCGCAATCTATCAAGGGGAACCAAGAGAACGCATTCATTCATCGCAAGACCAACCATCTTTTTGATGAGGGAGAAGAGATGTCGCTGGGAAAAGCCATGATTCATGCACGCAAGCAAAAGTCGATCGCCAAGGTTGCCGCGCTGGCCGCCGAGCACTCCGGCGGGCAATTCAGCGCGCAGTCCGTTCATATCCTGCAAATGCCGGTGCTGGTGCTGAACGCATCCTATGAGCCGATCAATATCTGTGGCGCGCGCCGCGCCCTGGTGCTGGTGCTGAAGGGGATTGCCCGGACCGAGGAGGAGCATGGGTTGACTCTCCACGCCCAGCGTAGCCGCGTGGCCATGCCCTCGGTGATTCGCCTGCTGGAATACCGTCGCATCCCGCACCAGACCCGCGCGCTCTCGAGGAAAAATATCCTTCTGCGCGACCGCAACACCTGCCAGTATTGCGGTGTGGTGCTGCCTGCCGGCGAGCTGACTCTCGATCATGTGATTCCCCGTTCGCGCGGCGGCAACTCCACGTGGGAAAACCTGGTAGCCTGCTGCCACAGTTGCAATCGCCGCAAGGGCAACCGCCTGATCAACGAGATTGATGACATGGCTCTATTGCGCGAGCCGCGCCCCTTCTCGCTACATACCAGCCGCCAGATCATGCGCATGTTGGGTCGCGGCGACGACCGCTGGCGCAAATATCTTTTCTATTGATTGTGGGATTTGGATGCGGCTCAGTCTGCATGGGGCGCAGCGTTCAGAATCGCATCCGCTATGCTGGCCGCTTCTAAAGCTGGGCGCACTGCGTGTACCCGCACAATCGACGCTCCATGCAGGATGGCCGCAACCAGCGCGGCGATGCTGGCTGTCTCGCGCGCCTCAACCGGCGCGGATACTCCTCCGTGGAGCGGTGCAAGCGTATGCCCCAGGAAGGACTTCCGGCTGACACCTGCGAGCAACGGACGACCCAATGACAGCAGTTTCGCCTGCCGGGCCAGCAGCGCGTAATTCTCATCGAAGCGCTTGCCAAAGCCGTAGCCGGGGTCGAGGACAATTGACTCTGGCGCAATGCCTTCGGCTTTAGCTTTGTTAAGACTTGCCAGCAAACCAGCGCGCACCGTGTTGAGCAGTTCATCGGGGTTAAGCTGCAACTGACTGCTCCACTCTTCAGGCCTGCCGCGTGTGTGCATCAGAACGACCCCACATCCAGCCTTCGCGCAGACCTGCGCCATTTCCGAGTCCCAAAGAAAACCACTGACATCGTTGATGATCTCCGCGCCGGCATGAAGCGCCGCGCGTGCGGTCGCTGCCTTGTAGGTATCCACGGAGACGATTGCATCTGGCCTTGCGCTGCGTATTCCTTCGAGTACTGGCAGCAGCCGCGCCTGTTCTTCATCGGAGCTGACTGAGGGAGCTTGTTCAGCCATCCCACCCGCCCGCGAACCAGGCCGGGTGCTCTCCGCGCCCAGATCGAGAATGTCCGCGCCTTCATCGAGGACTTGCAGTCCGCGGGCAATGGCGGCCTCGGAGTCAAGGAAAAGCCCGCCGTCGCTGAAAGAATCCGGCGTAATGTTGACCACACCCATCGCCAGTGTGCGCCGGCCGAGTTCAAGCCGGCGGGTGCGGAGCTGCCAGTCCGTAACACCGCGCCGTGTTTCCTGTGGATGGTCAATCATCTTTGTTTCGATCTCAATCACGTCTATCTCGGCGATTCACTTTGGATTCGTCAGACTCAAGACAGTCCTTGGATTGATCCTACTCCGCTCTGCTCTTGCTGCTAAACTCCGTCCATGATGCTCCTTCGGCGACTTCCTGTGCTTTTGATGGTCTTGGCGATTGCTCCTGCGACCGGGCTGACAGCCCAATCGATCAAGGCAAAGCCTGTCGCGCAGTTAACTCCAGCGCAGAACCAACTTGCCAACCGGATCAAAGCGATACTTGCGGAACCGGCCCTGAGCCGCGCGGAGTTTGGCATTAGCGTGGCTGCCATTGACGGCCAGCAACTATATGGGCTGAATGAAGGAAAGCTATTTATCCCGGCATCGAATGCAAAGTTGGCTACGACCGCAGCGGCTTATGCATTGCTGCCGGTAAATACGCTGACCTGGACTACCAACGTCGTAGCTGGAGGAGAGATCGACAGCCAGGGCGTCTTGCACGGCGACCTGATTCTGCTCGGCGCGGGCGATCCAACGTTGAGCGGGCGGCGTTACCCCTATCGTTCTCCGGCAGAACGAGCACAGGATACGGCCAATGAGAGCGCAGGCATGCCCGAAGCAAACGACGCCGCGCAGCGGGAGATGGCAGTTCTCGATGGACTCGCGGCGCAAGTTGCGCAGGCTGGGGTGAGGCGAGTTGAAGGCCACATCGTAGGCGATGATCGTTTCTTTCCTAATGAGCCATACGGAACAGCATGGGGTTGGAATGACCTGCAATGGGTTTATGGCGCGCCGGTCTCCGCGCTCAGCTTCAACGAAAACCAGATCGAATTGACTGTTTCTGCAGCGCAGGCATTGGATCCAGCTGGCGCGAAGGGCGCGGTTGCCGCTGCCACAATTGCCGAGTGGCTGCCAAAAGTGGACTACTACACCCTGCAGAACGATATGACGTTGGGGGTAAAGGGCGAAAAGCCACATCCAGGCCTGTCTCGCCAGCCCGGCAGTTTGATAGTGCGTGCCTGGGGCACCGTCCCCGCCGCAGGACTCCACGCGAATCTGGCCGTAGAAGAGCCGGCCGTTTTCACTGCTTTGGCATTCAAGGAATCGCTCACCAGCCGAGGGGTATCTGTCTCTGGCGGTGCAACTGCGTTGCATCGGCCAGCCGACGAGACCGGTGAATTCGCCCTTGAACGCAGCGAGCCGCTGCCGTTTGCACAGACCATGCTGGCGACCATCTCCGCTCCGCTGGAAGGCCGCAAGGTGCTGGCTACTCGCGTCTCGGTCCCGGTCGCTGAAGACATCACCGTCACCAATAAGGTGAGCCAGAACCTGCACGCCGAGTTGCTTCTGCGCCTGTTGGGCAAGGTGCAAGGCAGTGACGGCAGCTTTGTTCAGGGGGCGCGCGTTGTGCGGCAGTTTTTGGTCAACGCCGGCGTCGATGACAACGATTTTTTCTTCTACGACGGATCAGGCCTGAGTCTCGACGATCGCATTGCTCCTCGGGCTTTTACCACGCTACTGTCCTACGCCGCGCGGCAACCCTGGGGCGCGGCATGGCGCGCAACCCTGCCAGTGGCCGGAGTGGACGGATCCCTCGCTGGGCGCTTCACAACGTCTCCCCTCAAGGGCCGCCTGTGGGCCAAGACCGGCACGTTGAATGAGACCAACGCCCTCTCCGGCTATCTGACCGCCGCCAGCGGCAAGACACTCGCGTTTTCGATTTTGGTGAACGGCCACCGGCCAGGAAGCGAGGTCGAGGTCAAAGCGATCGACCGCCTCGCCGAGGCCATTGCAGCCGCGGAGTGAGGCTGTATCATCGATTTCAGATGCGGAATCTTTTTCTTGTTCTTCTTCTTGTTGCTGCTGTAGCTGGAGTGGGCGCTGCGCTCTCCGGCTGCCGTTCACTGCCCGCCTCGAAACCGGAGGCGTTATGGACGATTGAGGAAGCGCGCGGCGCTCAGGTCTTTCATCAAAAATGCGCCAAATGCCACTACCCGACGACTACCCATCCGCTGAACGGGCCAGGCTTGCAGGCACTGACCAAGATCAAGGCCATGCCTTCCGGCGCTCCGCCGAGCGATGAGCGGATCGTATACACCATCCGCCACGGACGGGCGATGATGCCGGCGACGCAACTGACCGATGACCAGCTCAGCGACCTGCTGGCCTATCTGCACACGCTCTAGCTTAAGGACTCGATGAGCCAGACCCCCAACCCGAATGAGAGCAACGGCGGCGGCCCGCCACCCACTGCACAGCCAGTAACGGGCGTAATGCTGCTGCCGGGCTTGATCGCCATCGCGCTTTATATGCTGGTGCTAGCGGGAGTCGTCATTATCGGAGTCGTGGGTGGCCATTACCCTTGGATTTTTTTGCTGATGTCCGTGGGGTTCCTCGCTTCCAGTTTCTTTTTGGTGCGCCTCTATCGTTGGGCGTGGGCGTTAACACTAGCGGCAGTGCTGTTGCTGGCTATTTACAATATCTGGATATTCTCCAGCCTCCATGCCTACGCCGCCCTCGTCCAGGGACTTCTCAATCTCGTCTTCTTCCTCTATTTGGTCCGCACCGAGGTTCGGGAACGACTGCGATAAGGGCTACAGAAATAGTGCCAGGATGCGCTAATCGGAGAATTGCTCTAAATTTGCAACTGCCCGTTTAGTCACTGAGCGGGCGTATTTGCCGCCATTGTCCACATCTGCTCCACAATGAGCCATGCGCCATTCTTACTCCGCCGATAGATCGTCAGGTAATTGCCGCTGATCTTCTGCTGTTTCCCGGTCGCACGGACGGTCAGCGTCACATGATAGCTTCCCGAGTCATAGGCCAGATCTCCGGAATTCTCGACACGCGAGGAATGGAAGGTCAAGTCACTATCAAAGGTGGCTGTTACAGTCTCAAATAATTTGCGAATTGCCGCAGTTCCATGGGTATTGTTCGCGCCCGGATCAAGAAAATCGGCATCTTCAGCGTACTCCGCCACCGATGCATCAATCCGCTTGTTGTGCAAGTTGCGCGCCCACTCTTCGCGCAATGTTGCAAAGGGATCAGGCGTCGCAGATTGAATAGCAGGTGTAGCGGCTGCGGACGCAGACTGGCCTGCTGCCACCGCACTCCAGGCTAACATTCCGCTCACCAGTATCCATCTGCTCATCAGTACCTTCCTCTTTATTCTTTTGGAAGTGTAGCAAATACTGCCGCCTCCATGGCCGGAATCGATGACATACCCTGATAGACGAATTTCATGAAATCCGACTCGGCCAGACGTGACGGATGTACTTCGCCGCCGATGCCAAAGAACCGGCAAAAACTCATGATGAGCGGATGCCAGCGGAGTGGATCGATATGCGGACGCGTGCCATTGCCGGTCAATAGCGTCTCATCAATGTGCAGCTTTGTAATGTGTACTTCAAATGCATTGGCGTTCACATTTTTGCCGAAGGGGTGGATTTCATGCACGATGCCTTCCATTTGCACGGGGCACTCGAGCACACGCGGCGGAGCGACTGATTGCGACTCGACGGGAGTAAAGCCGGCAATGCCGAATTTATTAGGTTGGTATTAGTAGCCCCAGGCAAGCTTTTTCTCGGGCACGGGGTCTCTTCCAGTGGTCATTGCAAGGCGGTCTACTTGCGAGACTTGCGCCTCGGATGGAAGATTGATGACGCATTCCCGCGTACGGGTAAGGTTGGCGGAGGTCTGGCTCATCTGCCCCATGCCCAGCATGCAGCTCCAGCCCAGCCACCAAGCGGAGGACATTGGCGCAACGTTCGGAGTGCCGTCCGGATTCAAGGTGCTGATCAGCGCAACGGGTGTTCCAAAGTAGAGAATGGTTGGTTCAATCGTCTTGTGCATGAGCCGACTATAGTAGAAAGCGCCGCGCGGCAGCATCCCGATTCTTGCCTGCAATTCCAGTTCCCTCGGGCACGCGAGAGCATCCGAACCAAAACGCAATACGAGCTACATGCGATGCCGCTACAATTGAGAGAAATGGATCTGGTTCAAATATCCACGGCCCGCGCGATTCCCGCTCCCAAGCCGGAGTGGCTCAAGGCCCGCGCGCCCGGAGGCGAGAACTACCACGACCTCAAACGGCTGGCGCGCTCGCTGGGGCTACACACTGTCTGCGAAAGCGCCCACTGTCCCAACATCGGCGAGTGCTGGCAGCACAAGACGGCAACTTTCATGATGCTGGGCAACCTCTGCACCCGCCGCTGCGGCTTTTGCGCCGTTCCCAAAGGCAGGCCCGAGCCAATCGACTTTGATGAGCCGCGCAGAGTCGCGGAGGCAGTGGCTTCGCTTGGCCTTCAACACGCCGTTATTACCAGTGTGAATCGCGACGACGACTTAGTGGGCGGCGCGCGCATCTTCGCGATGGTCATCGAGGAGATTCGCACACAGGCCCCGGGCTGCCGCATTGAGGTGCTGATTCCCGACTTCCAGGGCAATCGGGAGGCCATCCGCGTTGTTGTCGAGGCGCACCCTGAAGTGCTCAACCACAATACTGAGACCGTACCCCGTCTCTACCGAGCTGTTCGCTCCGGGGCGCGCTATGAACGGACGCTTGAGCTGCTGCGCTATTCAAAAGAGCTGCGGCCCGCAGGGCTAACGAAATCAGGAGTCATGGTGGGAATCGGCGAAGAAACCCACGAGTTGCTGGATGTCTTCCGCGACCTCGCCCGAGTCCATTGCGATATTCTCACCATCGGTCAATATCTGCGCCCCTCGCGCGACCACCTGCCGATGACGCGCATCTACACCCCGCGCGAGTTTGCCGAGTTAAAGACCGAAGCGCTGAAGATGGGCTTCCGCCATGTCGAGTCCGGTCCATTGGTGCGCTCCAGCTATCACGCTCATGAACAAGCGGCCTCTACGGGCTTGGCGGTACTCGGTTAGAGTTGCCGCCTTCGGCTGCGCCTGCAAAGTTGTAAAATAACCGTTGGCAATTCGCAATACGAGGACGAACCCATGGCAGTCTCTATTATGGCCGGAATTCCGGCGCTCAAAGACATCAACAGCGACATCAAGCGGCGCATGGACCAGGCAGTCGCCAGCTTGCAATCCAACCTCGCCTCCACGCGCACCGGCCGTGCCAGCGTACACATGCTCGACCAGGTCAAGGTGGATTACTACGGCACTCCGACGCCCATCAACCAAGTAGCGCAGGTCTCCTCTCCCGAGGCGCAACTGATCCTGATCTCACCCTGGGAGCCTCAGATGGTCAAGGAGATTGAAAAGGCGTTGCGCACCTCCGACCTCGGTTTCAATCCGCAGACCGACGGCAAGGTCATCCGCGTGCCGATCCCGCCTATGACCGAGGAGCGCCGCCGCGATGTCTGCAAGCATCTCAACAAGGTTTTGGAGGAGCAACGCACCGCTGTTCGCAACGTACGCCGTGACGGCAACGACGCCCTCAAGAAACTCGCCAAGGAAAAGAAGATCAGTGAGGACGAGGAAAAGCGCGCTCTCGAAGAGATTCAGAAGATGACCGACGAAGAAATCCGCCGCATGGAAGAGCTGACGCGTAAGAAGGAAGCAGAAGTGATGCAGGTGTGAGAGCCCCCGCGACTTTTTCCGCATCAATCGCATCTTTTCAAGCATCCTTGAGGCATGGTAACCTCTCAGGCATGTGAGACGGCCTGTGTATACTGAGGTCAAAGAGGGAAGGCAACCTTTGGGCAAACTGAGAATTCCTGACAGATTCAAACCTGGTCTGCAGTTGCTTGCCAAGATCCCGTCTACCTCTTATGAAGAGATTTTGACCGCGGGTTCGCATGCCCCTTCAACTTTTGCTACAAATCGGGAACTTGCGGCTTGGATTGCGTCGGAGGTGCCGAGCCTACCCGAGGCGGACGTTGCGAAGATTATCGGGTCCCTCACTTCCCTCTATCGGCTGCGGTTGCGAGATGATGTTTCGTCTTCCAAGTTGGCAGCGGATGTCGCGATTGCGGCCAGTGAATTCATTGCCAATCTAGGCCCTGAATTCGAAAAGAGGCTCGCAACCCTTCTGCCGCTTCAGTTTCTAAACGTTACATCTGTAAAGGCCAAGGAACTGCAGATTCAGGGCGAGAAGACCTTGTGCGATTCAAAAATCCTCACCGATATTCGGCCAGTATTTGGTGAAAGCGTTGGCGAAAGCCCAGATGCTGCCATCATCATTCATACTCTAAAACTCGGATTTCATGATTCTGGATCACCATCCCACCGAGACATTTATATATCGCTCGATTCCGACGATATTAGCTCGCTCAAGAAAGCACTTGAAAGAGCCGAAGAAAAGGAAAGAAGCCTGAGACTTGTGTTGGAGCAAGCCAAAATCCAGTTAATCGACCTGCAATGAGGAGAGGTTCTCATGTCACCAATGTATTGCGACGATAGTCAAACATCTAGTGCGGGGATAAATTATCCACCAGCGAGATATGATTACCGCGATCAGCCTCATTATGAGGGGTCCGAGTCCGAAGTTGAGTGTCCCGATCAGAGCGAAATTAACGAGTGCATTGCCTACCTCGACTCCAGCGAGTTGCCGAAGGAACCAGCGCTAGATTCGGCGCAAGGGCCGACAATTGAGCATCAGTCTCCACAACTCGTCGAGACTACGAACAGAACGCTACAGAAGGTACTCAACGAGCTTGACGAGGTTCGCTCTGAGGCTTCGAGCGAAGGATGGGATGGATATGGAGCTCGCCCGATCAATCCTGATTCATATGATTTTGCTGCAAGATTCCTTAAAGCATTGCCCGCCTCTGCACCGCTTCCAGAGGTGGGTGCTGACAACGAGGGCGAAGTTTCGCTTGATTGGCTTTTTGGAGAGCGTAAGGCTTTGACCGTGGCTATCGGACCAACTGGCAGATGCACATTCGCTTGGATGAATGGGAAAAGTACAAGTCGAGGGACTGATTGGATCAAAGATGAGATCCCGGCTCCGATCGTTTTTGCGTTGGGTCACCTTGCTCCAGAGGCTTTTTAGGAGCATGAGCACTGACGAGAGCTGCGAGACGCATCCGGAAGCCATCCTTGAGCTTGAGAACGGTGAACTAGTTTCGCGCTTTATATACAGCAAGAGCCACATGAGTACGGAGCATCACCGCCCTAAGCCGGATGCCTTCAATCCTCTACCTGATAAGCCACTCTCGGTAGTGCATACGACAGGTTTGCCAGATCGTGACGTCTGGGAGATTGGAAGACTGCACGCGTTAGTTGACAAGCCCGGCCGAGATAAGATTCGCGGACGTGCCGATATGCCTGTGAAGGCATTGATCAAGAGGAATCTTCGTGCAATACGCGACGATAATCCGTTTGCGCGACATACATCCGTCATTGGCTGGCCGCGTTCTTCGGACCCAGATCAGAGAAAGCAGCAGTTGAAGGATTTGTGCCTAGCACTCAGCCAAGATCCAGAAATCAAGCTCATCATTCCTGAAAATCCAGTGACCAATCCTGCTTGAATTTGTGTTAGTGGGTCTCTAAGGCTCCGCTCCCGGGATCTGAAAAATCTCAACTCTAGTCCTGCCTTGAGTCTGTCGCAGTCCACCACATCCGAGGAGGACACGGTAGTACTTTCGTAACTTTTCATCATCGGTCAAACGTTTTAGTATTCGTCCCGCGGTTGAATCCTCAGAGCCACGGACCTGAGAGCATCTGCATTACGCTTCTTTTCTCGCTTATCTTCATACGTCTCATTTTATGAGCTTACATTTCGAGCTATTTCAGGCGGAAGGTCAATAGATAATCGCTGCGACCGTTGCAAAAACGCCTTCGATGCCGGCATCATTCATCGAATCTGCTCTCTTCACCGCTAAAGGATGAGCGATGGGATGTACAAGGAGAAACCATGTCTCAGCAGTTCAATTCCTCCCACGGGCGCGCCTGCGCACGCCGATTGGGCGGGTACTTCACGGTACTCGCAGCCCTGCTTCTAACCCTGCTTTCCCCGCACGCTTCTTCGCAAGCGGCATGCAACATCGCCTATACAATTAGCCCGCAAAACTCCGTCGCCTTCGGAGCCGCCCTCACGATTAACAACACAGGAACGACAGCGTTGAGCAGTTGGACGCTGAGCTGGACATTTGCCAACGGTCAAACAGTCACGTCTCTATGGAACGGTATTGAAACCCAGAGTGGAGCGGTTGTTACCGTTAAGAGCGAGAGTTACAACGGCAGCATTGCGGCCGGAGGCAGCCTCACCGGCGTCGGATTTAACGGCGCGTGGAACGGCAACACCAATGCGGTTCCGACTGCGTTTACGCTGAACGGAACAGCTTGCAGCGTTGCAGGCTCCGGCGGACAAGCTCTCGGCAGCTTTACACTGAAGCCCTCTGCCTCTGGACTATCCATAAGCCAGAGTGGCGGCGGATCTGACACCATCACGGTAACTGACGTCAGCCCGTTCACAGGCAGCGTCACTTTGACCGCTTCTGGAATGCCGGCAGGCGTTACCGCTGCATTTGCAGGCAATCCCACCTCGGGCAGCAGTTCTCTCTCTCTCACTGCCAGCAGCTCAGCCGCTATTGGCTACTCCACGGTCACGGTGACTGGAACTTCGGGGACTCTCTCTGCCTCGACCACAATCGCTCTCACGGTGACTGCGGCGCAGCCGACCATTGCATGGGTCAGCCCGGCTGGCGGCGTTGCAGGCAGTTCCATGACCATTATGCCCGGCGTCGGAGCATCCTTTGGAGAAACGCAGGGATCAAATGCGATTTTCTTTGGATCGAATTCGGCCACTGTTACGACTTGGGCTATTGACTCAGTCACGGTTACTGTTCCCAGTCTTCCCGCCGGAGTGGTGAATGTAATCGCGCACATAAACGGCCTCACCAGCAATGCAGTTCCATTTACAGTCACCGCAACTACGCCCTCCCCTGAGGTCTACACCGGTAACTCAACCTGGTTTAGTGGACTCGGCGGTCCATACGGCGGATGCGGCGTTCCTCAAGCCAATGTTGACTCGCAGAACTTCATCGCGCTCAATGTTCAGAACGACCCCGGAAATTACACCCTCGAACTTACCCGGCCAATCTCCTCGCAGTTTGCTGCTGATATCGGTTTGTGGAACAACGGCCTGAATTGCGGCCGCTGGGTGCATGTAGTGATGGGAAGCAACTGCAATGGCATGAACGACGGCAATGAAGACTTGCCTTTCTGCCGCGGCGGACTCGGATGGGTTCCCGACCAATTCAATGGCGCTGATCTCGATCTGGTCGTTGCCGATAGCTGCCAGGATGGAAATGCGTGGTGCCGCGACGATCCGTACCACATTGACCAGGCACAGGCCGCGCTCAATAACTATGTTCTCAGCGGTTCAACTGTCGGTGATCTGTATCCAGGCTTCTGGAATAACCGGCAGGTTACCTGGAACTTTGAGCCGGCTCCCAACTATACGGGAGACATCAACATCGGCTTTCTGAACGGAGCAAATGCCTATTGGTCGGCGATTTCAATCACTCATCTTGCCAACGGCATTCACGGCGTTCAGTATCTCCAGAACGGAACGTGGGTTACTGCGACAATGGATGCCGACCTGGGAGACGACTACATCATTCTTCCGACGGTGACAGCCGGAACCCAGTACGAGATACAGGTCTTCGACGTGACCAACACGCTCATTAACCGCGGCCGCATCTATTCATTCGCGTTCCCTTCAAGCTGCGGAACTGGGTGCACACCGGCCTTGACGCCAATAACCTATACCACCTCGCAATAACATAGCGGCAGATGCTTACTCCGGAATCGGAGCTTATTGCTCCGATTCCGGGATGGCTTACAGTGCTGACCGCCGCACGATAATTGACTGTCGTCCGGAAAGCCGTTCATTTCTTCGGACGCTTATAGAATGGAGCAGGCACTTGCTTTGCGCGGACCCGATTGGCGCGAACCTGCACCAGCACATCCGCGCGGCTAGTGGCTACCGTGGCAGGCACCAGCGCATAGGCGATGTTAGTTTTGAGAAACGGCGCAGGTGACCCGGAAGTAATGACGCCTACTTCGGTTCCCTCCAAATTAAGTACGGGATACCCATCACGGGCAATACCGCGGTCCACCATTTCCAGCGCAACAATCTTGCGCTTTGGGCCTCCCGCTGCCTGCCCTGCCAGCAACGCATCTCTGCCAATAAATTCACCTTTGTCGAGCTTCAGCCAGCGGTCGAGGCCAGATTCAAGCACATTGATCTGGTCAGAGATTTCATGGCCGTAGAGAGGCATGCCGGCCTCCAGGCGGAGGGTATTGCGCGCGCCTAATCCACAGGGACGGATGGAAAACTCCGCGCCGGCCGCCAGTAATTCGTTCCACATCTTCGCGCCGGTAGCTTCATCCGAAGGGAAATAGACTTCGAAGCCATCTTCGCCGGAGTAGCCGGTGCGCGAGATCAGCACGTTGTGGACACCTGCGACCTGTCCGAAGGTGAACCAGTAATTCTTGATCGCAGCCAAATCAACTTTGGTTAGTTTTTGCAGCGTCTCCTGCGCGCGCGGTCCTTGCAGCGCAAGTTGCGAGTAATAACTCGAATAGTCGCTGATGTGGATCGAAGGAAACCTGCCCACCTGCTGACGAATCCATGCGAAATCCTTGTCCTTGGTGCCGGCGTTCACCACCAGCAGATAGTCGTTCTCGCTCAGCCGGTGGACAAGAATGTCGTCTACGAATGTTCCCTCAGGCGTGAGCAGGGCGGAGTATTGCGCCTGGCCGTCTTTGAGCCGCGAGGCGTCGTTCATCGTGATGTGCTGGACGGCAGCCAGCGAACCAGGGCCGCGGAACTGAATCTCGCCCATGTGGCTCACGTCGAAGAGTCCCACGCCGGTGCGCACGGCCAGATGCTCGGCGATCAGGCCGCCACCAGCGCCTGGGTATTCGACCGGCATATCCCAGCCGCCGAAATCCACCATCTTGGCTTTGAGGGCGCGGTGCACACTATTCAGAGCGGTTTTTTGGAGTACTGGTGACGGGAGCTGTTCAGTGGAGTTCATGGAAGTCCTTTCGGGGCTTGCTGTACTCTTTTCACGATAGGGTTTGATAGCGGGACGGTCAAACCAACAACCGCCTGACGCCGGTGCTTGCGCGAGTCTGGCTGGAACCAAGGGGAGGGATATGAACCATATCCGAGGAGTTTTGATGTTGATTGCGGCGGGGATTGCGTTTTTTCGGGGCTGGAGGTTTCACGGCGGCCTTTACGCATTTCTGGCTTTTGGGTTGGCCGCGCTGGCTCTTGGGCTGGCGATCTGGCATTTCAGCCGGAAGTCCGACAAATGACAGCAGAATCCAATTCCCCGCTGTCACACTTTGACGCTGCGGGCCGTGCGGCGATGGTGGATGTGAGCGCCAAACAGGCGACGCGACGGACGGCTACCGCGACGGCTTTTGTTGAGGTTACAGAGGCTGTACTGGCGGCGCTGCCGCAGAATCCGAAGGGGAATCCGTTGGAGGTGGCGCGGATTGCCGGGATTCAGGCGGCGAAAAAGACCTCGGAGCTGATTCCGCTGTGCCACCCGCTGGCGCTGACGCATGTGGATGTGCGCGCCGAGATCGTCGATGGCGGGGTGCGAATCACCGCAACTGCTGCGACGGTAGGGCCGACTGGCGTGGAGATGGAGGCGCTGACCGGGGCTGCCGTGGCCGCGCTGACTGTTTACGACATGACTAAGGCGCTGGATAAGGGGATTGTGATCCGGTCGATTCAGTTGGAGGAAAAGACGGGCGGCAAGAGTGGCGATTTTCGCCGAAATGCCAGGGAATGAGTTGGATAACGCTGGCCCGGATTGCAGATTGAGGAGAGTGGGCTGTTAGCAAGCATATTCCCTCGCACGGAAACTGTGCTGGGCGTGAAGGAGAAGCAATGAGGAGCTTTTATCCGCCTGCGGTGCGAGGGATTGAGGAGGGCGGAAAGATTATTGAAGAATGCGGCTGTTGGGGCGGAGTGATTTCAGGGGTATCTCCGCATTAGCGCGGAGAAAAGGATTGAAAAGTACCTTAAAAGGGCTGTTTTCAAGCGATTTTTGATACTTAGAATGGGTGTTTCTAAGACCGTAATCCGCGGCCTGGGGGTTCGGAATCCTGACTCTGAACCCTTACGGGTGCGGCAGAGATCAGGGCAGGAAGACGACGGCTTGGGCGAAAAATGGAAAGCTATCGATTGTGGTGACAGAGACCCCGCCGGCCAGTTGCCATTTATTGTTCAATGCGGCGGTTACCTCTTTCATCAACGCATTGACATCGGCGTTGCGGTAGACGCGATAGGCGATTGCAGTTGGCTCGGCAGCTGGTTGTTTGTGCGGAGTGGTCATTTCCGTTTTCCTTGATCTCAGATTGTGTTTTCTGGTTCAGTGTATCGGCCAGAAAACGGAATTCGATCAGAAGAGCGGCGGAAAGTTTGTTCGGTGTGCAGGAAGGGGGCGAGGTTCCCAGAATTGCGCGCTCTTTGCTACCCTTGCCGCAAAAAAGAACACGCTGAAATGAATGCCCGGTTGGATCGGGCGGAGTGGCTGTAGAGATATCGTTACGGGCGCCCCAGGTTCCAGAATCGGGATCTGGAGCGTCCTGATTGAAAAACGGGCCACGCGCCAGCGGAACTACTTACTATGCCTGCGGATGGTCGTGGTGATGGTGATGATGATGGTGGTGGTGTCGATGTCCATCCGACCCCTGCGCCTGCGCCGCATAAGGGACTGCGAGGCAGAAGACGAGTGCCAATCCAAACAAATACTTCTTCATAGTAGATTAGACACCTGCGAGCGCCGCAAAGTCGCGCCTGTTGCGGGTTTATTTGTACTTAGAGCTATATTGACCTATCGCGGAAGTTATCGTTGTTGCCGGGAATTTCAAGGCGGTCAGGCGACGGCCAGGGTGCGGCGGCCGACGGAATCCTCAGCAGCGGTGACCTTGATTTCGATGTTGTAGCCGAGGCGGTTCAAGCATTCCATCAGCTTGCTCTCTGACATATTGGAGAAGTCACCGCGCATCAGGCTGGAAACCTTGGGTTGGGGAATGCCCATGCGGCGACCGGCTTCCTCCTGGGTGAGACCAAGGCGGCGCACGGCACGAGTGATTTCGATAGCCAGGCCGGATTTGATTTTGAGCTGCCCGGCATCTGGAAGACCGAGATCGGCGAAGACATTGCCGGAGCTGATTTCTACTTCGATACCGTCAATGGCGCGATCTTTCATCTCGTATCTCCTTTGCCAGGGCTTCGGCTATCTTGAGCCGGGCATGAATGATGTCCATACCCTTCTTCGGCGTAGCAATACCGCTCTTGCTTTTCTTTTGAAAGTAGTGCAGTACGAAGACGGCTTCTTTGAACTTGACGGTGTAGACGGCCCGGTAGGTTCCGTCGGCATCATCTTCGACGACCTCCAGCACTCCGGCGCTTCCGAAGCCTTTCAAAACTTTAGCTGCGTCATGATGCTCTCCGTTCTGGGCAGAGTTGAGCGCGTGGCCAAAGAATTTTCGCACCCTAACGGGAAGCGCGATCAGGTCTTTCTTGCTGCTCCCGACCGAGAAAAGCGGCTTCTCGGAGTTGTGCACACGCCGGTTATACCAGAACAGGGATAAGAGAGTTGCCGGGGTTGGATGCGGTTCGGGTTTGGGGAATTTTGTCCAGTCCCAACGGGATAGGGTGGGGTTTTGGAGGCTTTCCCAGGGCGTTGCCCTGGGCTATTTTCGTTTCTCCCTACGGGAGATTGGACGGTGCGCACCTCCAGTGATGGGGTCGCGGAGAACGAAGAGCGGCGCATCGGGGTTCATCGTTCCCAGGTCTCAGAGGCTAGACCTGGGACATCCATTCATTTAGGGCTTGTCAGATACGGGCCACCCGCCAGCCGCTCGCTGGAGGTTTGTGCCTTCCCGCCCTGAATCACCCCAGCGACGAAGACCTGTCACTGGGGGTCCCGATAGCCGCGAAAACAACAACATCACAAGACTGAGCATCCGGATCTGTGCTGATTGCGGGTGAGGCAGCGTAGTTGAGAGGGAATTTCAGCTAAAATGTGCCGGTAACAGCTTGAGCATAGAGAGGATGGCCGTTGTGGACTGTGACGGCGATTCCGCCTTCCAACCTCCAGTTCCTGTTGGTGAGGACGACGTTAATGTCTTTCATGAGCGTTGAAAGATCTGCATTCTGGTAAACGCGGTAGTTGACGGCGCCGGGTTGTACTTCAGGGAATTCGTTGGGGGAAGCCATTTTTGGATGTCCTTTGAGTGGGAATTTTGTTGCGGGAACAGTCTACCCGCGCAGTGCAGAGTCGGCAACGAAAATTACTTTTTTTCTTCTGAATGGGTTGGCTTCTTGATTAGCTGCGGCAAGGCAGCGCCCGCCGGGGCTATAGGCGGACGTAGGGTTTCACTCTGGGTATTCTTGGTTTCTCCCTACGGGAGAATGGAAGGCCGCGCCGGCAGAGATGGGGCGCGGAGAACGAAGAGCGGCCCGTTGGGGTTCATCGTTCCCAGGTCTCAGAGGTGAGACCTGGGGCAGTCGTTCATTTGGGGTTGGTCAGATGCGGACAATCTCCAAATGACAAAGCCCACCGATAAGGCGGGCTTTTCCATTCTGTCGTATGTCCACGGGTGGAGGCCTGCGCCAACGTTTCCCATGGCCCGCATAACAATTATAGCGCTAGTTCAGGTCGTCGGTTGATTGGTTTCACGCCAACTATGAAGCAGGCCTGCCACTGAAATTGCTTTTCCCCATGGTCCGGCTTGATCCATTTTTACATCGATAAACGACTGTGGTGGATGGAGGTCCTCACCAATTAAGTGGGAAATCTGCGCTATTCCGAGCGGAGCAATGTATGGCTTGAGGCCCGAGAGTTCAATAGCAAACACTTCGCTGCTCGTGCCAACGTACGCTGCGAACTCCTCATATGTGCATCCCGCTTTGGAGCCGAATTGATCCCAAATCTGATCAGGACTTCCTGGTGTGATTTCCGTTAATGTCACTTCGCCCATCAGTGAGCCGAGAGGCTGCGTTCCATATACGACAGCTTGCCGACCTCTCCATCGGCGCGGAAACTTTCTCCTAATCTCTACCTGCTTCGCCCCAGAGAAAACTCGTTCGGCATAAATTGGGCGCATGCTTAGCAGAATCTTGTCATCAAAAGAGAAGCCACCGGGCGAAAACCTTGCGAGTAAATGCATCTTTTCCCGCGCCAGCTTCCAAACTTTTTCAATCGGGGCAGAGCAGTACAGTTCGTCTTCTCCATGCCGGTACTGACGCGACGACTTGATGGCGGCATTGAAGCCGAAGGACGCAAAGAATCCTTGCTTGTCATTCCATAGACTCGCGGGTAGCGTGAAGTGGATATCCTTGACACCCTTTTCATGCCGAGATTGGAAGGCCATCTGTGTAAAGATCATCTGTCCGAGATTGAGATCTCTAAACCCTTCGTCGATACGGACATGGCAAAACTTAGCGTGCTCTCCAAGTTTCAGCACCGCCGATGCGACTGGCTTTTCGTTCTCGAACGCTAGATATGCAACACGCTCACTTGTCCTAAGACCTGGCAACACCTTCTCCCTGTACCACTGACCGATTGCCGGGTACATAGGTTCATTTTCAAGCAACATGGCTTGAAGGGTCTTCATCTCATCGGTCTGTTTTCGCGCAGCGCTCTCTCCCAACCTAACAATCCTGAACGGTGGCGAGTCTTGGAAGAGACGACCGCTTGATTCGCTATGTTGCTTCATCTTTTCCATTTTCGTCTCCCTCCTTCATGGGTTCAACTGTGCCATCTTCGTCCAATAATCTCAGCTTTTGGGGCCAGTTGTTGAAAAACTTAGAAAGCTTCAGCTCTTGCTGATCATAGGTACCTTCATCATCGGGCTGGGCATCTTCTGACATCCGGTAAAGGACTAGGTGAGCCAATCTCTCCCCATGTCGAAGATTCAC
>CAZHKN010000024.1:0-1802 GCA_964532725.1 uncultured Occallatibacter sp. | reverse complement strand
ATGGCGTGCCCGGTTCTTCATCCTTGCGGGTCGCCCCAAAATGAGGGTGGACAAACCCCGCATAATGAATCCGCATCTCTCCTATCGTCTCATCACTCGCCCGACAATATATTGCGAT
Organism: uncultured Occallatibacter sp.; assembly: GCA_964532725.1. Lineage (GTDB taxonomy): Bacteria > Acidobacteriota > Terriglobia > Terriglobales > Acidobacteriaceae > Telmatobacter. Next base: position 1,684 of record CAZHKN010000024.1, on the reverse strand, counting down.
CCCTGCTGGGACACGAATCTTCTCTTTTGACCTCAGGATGTAGAATTTGTCGTTTTCTATCGTTAAGCGTTTATCTCTACCAGATTTCTTGAATTTCCAACTCTTCCAAGGTTCAGGTCTATTTTGGGCGGTCCAGAGGCAGATAGGCTCCGCATTTTGAATTGGTTCGGCGCAAAATGCCGCAACGCTCAGCCCTCCCTCTTTGGTGTTCGTTAAGTCGACCGACAATGTCCCATCATCTGAATCCGATTCCTTGAATACCGTTCGAAAAATCTGCTTTCCGCTGATTTCAGCGTCACTTCGACTACCGTAGAACAGTCTCAGTTGCGACAAGCATTGCTGCTCCTCAACCCTCACTCGAAAGGTAATGGGAGTTACCTCGAGGTACATGTCGCCGCTCTGTCCGCGAAGAGAATCGGCATCGAATCTCTCGTATTGACCAACGCCGTCTACAATCAGCCGCGCAAGTACGTCCATCCGTCCGGTTGAGCTTTTTGCTGTGGCTTCGCCAAAGATTCCAACTGCTTCAAACTGAGGATGGAGCCTTTGTTCAAGCTTGAAAACGTAAGTTTCCTTCGTTTCCAGCGTTAACCTGCGGTCGTTATCAAAGTTGATCCTCTCTGCCAGCTTTGGATTGCGTAGAAATACGCTATACTGGTCCCCCCAAGCAGGCTTAACAGAACCCTCCCTCATTTTGTAGACCTCTCCAGAAATGGACAGATCAAGCGAGGCTTGGCCTACGACCCCATCTATTCCGGTAAGGAGTCCCTCTGTTGACAATTGGAGCATTTGTCGCTTATTTAGCACCCCCGGTATCCAGTCGTCCCAAGGCTTACTCATACGGATTCTGTCCCCATGATGCAAGGCGAAGATTCGGCTTTACTCATGATCCGCGCTTTGACTGATTGGTGACCTTTATACCACGCAAATGGCCTCTCTGGGCATATTGGCTCGTTTCCCCGAACGGGAAAGCTCTATCCTTTTGCAAACATTTGCTTAATCCCCCGCAGCGCTTGGCGGGTGCGCTCTTCGTTTTCGATGAGGGCGAAGCGGACGTGGTTGTCGCCGTAGTCGCCGAAGCCGATGCCGGGGCTGACGGCTACCTTGGCATCGGTTAAGAGGCGCTTGGAGAACTCAAGAGAGCCGAGCTTGCGGAATGCCTCTGGAATTTGCGCCCAGACGAACATGGTTGCCTTGGGCATCGCCACCGGCCAGCCGAGTTTGTTGAGGCCTTCGACTAAAACGTTGCGGCGGAGGCGGTAGTTCTCGCAGATTTCGGCGACGCACTCTTGCGGGCCCTCAAGGGCTGCGATGGACGCGACCTGGATAGGCGTGAAGGTGCCGTAGTCGAAGTAGCTCTTCAGGCGCGAGAGCGCGTTGACCAGCACCGGATTGCCGACCATGAAGCCGACGCGCCAGCCGGGCATGTTGTAGCTCTTGGAGAGGGTGAAGAACTCCACAGCTACGTCTTTGGCCCCCGGAACCTCAAGTACGCTGGGCGGCTTGTAGCCGTCGAAGGCGAGGTCGGCGTAGGCGAGGTCGTGGATGAGATGGAAGCCGTACTCGCGGGCCAGCTCGACGAGGCGGGCGAGGAAGGGCAGGTCTACACATTCCGTGGTGGGATTTGACGGGAAGTTGACGATGAGAGCCTTGGGGCGCGGGGTCATGCGCGGGATGAGGTCTT
>CAZHKN010000023.1:0-32399 GCA_964532725.1 uncultured Occallatibacter sp. | reverse complement strand
CGAATGCAGACTAGTGGCCCGTTCAGGCTTCTAGTACCGCATATTGTTCAGATCGGCGATCAGGCCCGGACCGGTCGGATGCCATCCCAGTTGCTGCTGTGTGATCGCGCTTGAAGCCGGCATGTCGAGGTTGGCGAACCGTGCGAGCCAGCCAAAATGAGCAGGCGCGTCCTCGGGAGTCAGGCTGATGACCGGGAGCTTCAGGCCGCGTCCAAGAGCCTCTGCGATCTCCCGTGCGGGTACTCCCTCTTCGCCAACCGCGTGGTACTTGCTGCCGGATTCGGCCTTTTCAATCGCCAGCTTGTAGAGGCGGGCAACGTCGGAAACATGGGCCGCCGCCCAGCGGTTGCGCCCCTCGCCGACATACGCCACGGCGCCTTTATCGCGCGACAGTTGCACCCAATAAGTGATAAGGCCCTGCTTGACGGGGTCGTGAACCTGGGGTAGGCGCACCACCGATACATTGACTCCACGCGCGATTTGCGCCAAAGCAGCCTGTTCGGAGACGCGAGGCATGGCAGGGTGAGTGATGGCCTGCATCTCTTCGGTCGCGAGACGGCCTGGGGCAAGCGGTCCGATACCGGCGGAGACAATCAGGGGGCGGTTTGAACCCGCCAGCACGTCGCCGATAGTCTCAATGGCCTTCTCGTCGATTGCGCAGTTCTTCGCGAACTTCGAGAAGTCGTGGATAAACGCGGTATGAATCACTCCATCCGACGCAGCTGCCCCACTGCGCAGGCTTTCCAGGTCTTCGAGTGTGCCTCGATGCACCTGCGCGCCTGCGGCGGCAAGCGATTTAGCCCCTGCATCTGTGCGAGCCAGGCCGAGCACCTGATGGCCTGCGTTAATAAGCTCCTGCACGACGGCAGAGCCGATAAATCCTGTTGCACCTGTGACGAAAACACGCATTGCGATTCTCCTTTACCTCTTGCCGCGACAGCATCTACAGCCGGGCTATTCTCAAGATGGCTCTGGAGGGAATACGATCTATCTAGTTAGTCCGTATTATCTTCGCAATCGTCCGGGATCGTTCGTGAGACGCAGGAGCGCAACTAATGGACCCACTTTCCGATGTGCTGTCGCTGCTCAAGCCGCGCAGTTATTCCTCCGGCGGCCTCGACGTGGGTGGAGAATTGTCGATCCAATTCCCCCGGCATCAAGGCATCAAATGTTACGCGCTGGTCTCCGGCCAGTGCTGGCTTGCTGTCGAGGGCGTTCCGGACCCGGTGCGCCTGAACGAAGGGGACTGCTTTCTATTGCCGAGTGGGCGGCCTTTCCGCCTCGCAACCGACCTAACTCTGACGCCGACTGATGCCACCACGCTGTTTGCAGCCGGACGGAACGGCAGCATCGGAACGTTCAATGGCGGCGGAAATTGCTTTATCGCAGGCGGGCACTTCGCCTTTGCAGGCAATCCCGCGGCAATCCTGCTGGGAGTACTGCCGCCCATCGTGCATCTGCGCACGGAGCCGGATAAGGAGGCGCTGCGCTGGTCGCTGGAGCGGCTGCGGCAGGAGCTGCGCGACCCGCAACCGGGCGGCTTTCTGGTGGCGCAGCAGCTTGCCTACATGATGCTGGTGCAGGCACTGCGGCTGCATCTGGCAGAGGGAGCGCGAGGCGGCGTAGGCTGGCTCTTCGCCCTGGCCGACCAGCAGATGAGCGCGGCGATCAGCTCCATGCACGACGATCCGGCGCACGGCTGGACGCTGGAAAAGCTCGCCGCGCGCGCCGGCATGTCGCGGTCGACCTTTGCACTGAAATTCAAAGCGACGGTTGGGACGTCGCCGATTGAATACCTGACGCGCTGGCGCATGCTGCTGGCCGGGGACAGGCTGGCCAACTCCAGCGACCCCATCTCGGTTATCGCTCCGTCCCTCGGCTACGAATCCGAAAGCGCCTTCAGCACAGCGTTCAAGCGGGTCATGGGCTGCTCGCCAAGGCAGTATAGCCGTGGACGAAATTTGGCTTCTGTTGCCCAGGGGTGAGTGGGGAGACAGCGTGCGTGAAGTTGGAACGGCTGCGGCGGTGTGTTTCGATGGGCGATTTGACTATTGTGCGCTCGCTGAGCCAGCTTAAATAAGCTATTGCGTGTCCAGAAAAGCTGTTCCATACTGTCGAAAAGAAGGTGCTTGAATGAGCAATATCTACCTGGAAAGAAAGAAGCGCGAGGGCGGGTGGAAAGTGACGCAGATTCTACCCACCGGCGCAATAATATAGCTGCCCAGCATCAGAGGTAGCGCCTAAGAAAGCAGCTATTTCAAAAGGCTCGAACCCTCGACCGCAACTCTGGCCTCGTAGCACAGGTCCTGAAAGGCACGTGCTTCGAATAGACTTTTCGCTCCGGCTTCCGCCAAGATCTTCGCAGACCGGCGCGAAATGGTCTTGAAGGTACGCATCATTTCAGGCACGGTAGGCTGATTCCGTGGGCGTCGGAATATGTTTGAAAGTTCGCGCATGACGCCATCTACTTTGCCACCGTGAATCTGGGGATCGGTGCCGTTCAGATCACTCAGAGACTTCTGCACCCGGTAATCCTCCGTTTCAAAAACGAACCAAGTGTGCTTTGCCGGATTGGATTTCTCCCATGCAACGGCGAGACCAAGCTCGAAGGGCATGTTGAATCTGGGTGTAGCAAATGGAGGGTTTCTGTCCAAACTAACTCTTGATAGATCATGAATAGAGTAACGACAGCCCTGTATCTCCGCAAGAATCTTATCCAGTCTTCTTGCTCCGCTGGGCAGTCCCAACGTCACACGCGGTATAAAGCCGAGATGAACGAGACCAGCAATATACGCGAGGTAAAGGGAGCTGAACCTCTTATCGTAGGGAATGTTGAGGAATACGGCGTTCGAGGCGAACCTGGCAGATTTTGGCCGCACAGTTGCTCCTTCTAGCATCGGAAGTGAGGTCTATCATAATCTTATTGATAGGTCACGACCGCTCAACCATAGGCCACTTCGGATTTACACTACGGCTTGCGCCACTTATCTGGCTTACCACTGGCAGTATCTCGCACACGTTCAACGATTGGTGCCCGATCAGGGTCTAGCTCCCGTGCTCGTTCAATGGCCTCTCTCTGCGTAGGTAGGACAGCACTAGCTCTTTCAGAGCCGCTTCGTCTGACCGAATAGCCCCCTTGCGGGCGTCGCTCTACGAATATTAGATCCAGAGACCTACGCCTGGCCTTGCTGATGCCTAAGGCCTCCCCAAATTCTTCTAAGGAGGGAACAGGAGTCGTGATCTTTACTGGATGAGCCATATTCATCTCAGTTTACAACGATTCTCGGCAAGTGGCCATGCCCTGGTGCGAGAATCTGTATGCCCAAGGTGTGGATTCTCTGATCTGAGAGTCCACTGGCCCCTGCTAAACGAGTCTGTTGGGAAGGCCAATGTGCCTCAACAGGCCACTGCGCGTTTTCAGCGAGAGTTGCAAGCTGAAGTCAGAATAGGTACCGGAAGCGCTGCTACCGTCATTGCTTTGGGCCGGACGCAGGGGTCAGAGACCCCTGCGTCTCCGGTGCTAAAGTGAAGTCACCCCAACTTTCTTGCTGGAGTACGTCGGCTTGCTCGGTTCGCGTCTGTTTCTTGTTGCTCTGCTCGTCTCCCCGCTCGCTGCTCATGCGGGTACCCGTGTATATGCCGCTCCTGTTCCCGAGGAGATGCGTTCCTCGGCTTTTACTGTCAAGGTCAACGGGCAGGAAGTCGGCGTGGCCCATGCGGCGGCGAGTTATGAGTTTGTCAGCTTTGACGTAACCGGGCCGGTGGACGTCGAAATCACCGCCGCGGAGCAGGGATTTTGGGAGAAAGGCGTGGATATTCAGCCGTGGCGGCTGGGGTTGCGGCCTGTTCGTTACGGACAAATGATACGCTTCCAGCTAGCCGGTCCAGCAAAGCTCTCAATCTCGCGACCTGGTGACTTTCTCAATCATGCGAAGATGCTTTTTCTCTTTGCGGGCACTCCGCCTGCGCCTCGGCCGCCGAGCGGTCCGAGTGTACATGTCTATGAAGCTGGCATTCATCGCGAGAGCCTGAATCCGAAGAGCGGCGAAACGATCTATCTTGCGCCGGGAGCGTATATCTTTGGCAGCCTCAACCTATGGAATGTAGACAACGTAAAAGTGCTGGGGCGGGGCACGATTGTCTATGAAGGCGCGCAAGACCCCAGCACCGACCAAGGTTGGATGCAGAAGCCGGACTGGCACTGCATTGGCTCGCTGGAAGCTCACAAGATCGAGATCGACGGGCTGACGTGTATTGTGCGGGCGCGGACGTGGTCGATTCAAATGAAGGATTCGACGGGGTTCACCTATGACGATTTGCGCGTGATTGGCGGCGACCCCGGCAACGCCAACCAGGATGGCATGGACTGGCTGGGCGGCGGCGATACGATTGTGCGCAATTCGTTCTTGCGCGCCTCGGACGATGTGTTTGCAATGCAGGGCAACTGGGACGGCTACGAAGAAGCGGATTTGCTGCGACCGGGTCACGCGGTGCAGGACATCACGATTGAGCACAGCGTTCTATCAACGAGCATCTCGAATATTGTGCGCGCGGGCTGGCCGCAGAAGACTTATAGCTCACGCAACTTTACGCTGCGCGATTCCGATATTTTGCACGCGGGGATTGGCGCTTGCGGACAGGCCTTTGGGCTGATTGGATTTTGGGGCGCGAAGGAGGCCAAGGGCGACCATGCGAGCTTCAACTTTGAAAATCTCTTCCTGGATAACTGGTACTCGCTTGTCCAACTGGAGCAGGAGCAGCCGGAGCTGCATGGCTTTACCTTCCGCAATATCTGGGCGCTGGATCAGCCGCCGCTGGCCGACTCGACGATGATTGGCCAGGTGAAGGAGGTGAGTTTTGAGAACGTGAAATACGGGCAGATGCGCGTCGAGACCAACGCGGATATGCCGCTGGTTGTAAGTGGCGGCGCGGAGCCGGCGCAGTTTGTCGCGGCTGATGCGAAGCGCGCGCCGGTCGCGAAGTTTACCTTCGATCCGCCGGTGTTTATGCAAGGCGAGCCGGTTACATTTACCGCGCAGCCGGAGGCAGGCGCGCATTACACCTGGCTCTTTGGCGATGGGAGTACCGCGACGGGGCGCAAGGTGCTGCACCGGTTCGCGGATGCCGATGGTACAGAGCTGGACGGGGCCGGCAATGGGGCGGGGCGCTTCCGCGTGCTGCTGCACATGGAGGACAAACAGGGACACGAGGATTGGGCGGCGCAAGGATTGGTGGTTGTGGGCCACTGGCGCGAGGCGAGTAAGTCGGTCGGCGTGATGATACCGGGACTGGCATGGAAGATCTATCCTGGCGAGTGGACGGAGCTGCCGGATTTGAACGCGGAGCAGGCAGTGCTCAGTGGCGATTCGCCGAACCTGCACGCAGACGCGCAGGGATATACAAAATATGCAGCGGCATGGGATGGGTACATTGATATTCCAGCGGATGTTGGATATACATTTCATCTGCTGGCACGGGATGGCGCGCGGCTGGTGATTGACGGTGTGGAAGTGGCCAAGACCGGCCCTCCGTTTGCGCAGGTTTGCGGCGCGCCCGGGAATGCAATGCGCTATGATCGCGGATCACTGGGGCTACGCGCGGGCCAGCATACATTGCATGTGGAAGGATTGCACTCGGCCAGCCAGGGCGCGCCACGGCTGCTTTGGGAGGGTCCGGCCCTGCCGCTGACCGATGTGCCTCCGGCTGCTTACAGTCATTTGAGAGTGGATGAGTTGACGCGGTAGGGATTGCATCGACTACGATTCTCCTACTCGTTGGAGGAGTTATGCCGCGCATTGCAGTTGTTACCGTATTTTGTATTTTGGCCGGTTTTTCAGGCATTGGCGCCGCCGGGCAAACTGTTACTGTTTACCAGACGACGCCGGATCTGTTGGAGGCGCTCTCGCAGCGCGGGGATTTGCGGTTTTCTTCGAAGGCTGCCGCCGGAAATGCTGCTGTAGTTACAGTGGATGACGCGCAGAAGTTTCAAGAGATGGATGGCTTTGGCGCGTCCCTGACGGATGCGGCGGCATGGCTGTTTGCGAAGAAACTGACACCGGCGCAAACCGACGCGGCCTTCAAAATGCTTTTCAGCCGCAAGGATGGCATTGCGTTGAGTTTTCTGCGTCAGCCGATAGGGTCGTCTGACTTGGCTGTGACTTTTTATTCCTATGACGACTTGTGTTCGCAAACAGACAAAGCCTGCACGACGCCTGCCGGAGCAAATGATTATAGCCTCGAACATTATTCGCTCAAGCACGATGAAGAATATATTCTGCCGCTGCTGAAGAAGGCGGTAGAAATCAATCCATCGCTGCATGTGATGCTGACGCCGTGGAGTCCGCCGGGTTGGATGAAGAGTTCGGGGTCGATGCTGGGCGCGAATCCGGAGAGCAAGCAGCCGTCGAGCTTGCGGCCGGAGGCCTATGCAGCCTATGCGAATTATCTGGTGAAGACAATCGAGGGGTATCAGGCAGCGGGCGTTCCGGTGTGGGCGCTAAGTGTGCAGAATGAGCCGCTGTATGCGCCGCCGACCTATAGCGGAATGCAGATGCTGGCCGCGGAGCAGACCGCGTTCTTTGGCGATGCATTGGCGCCGGCGCTGGCCGCGGCGCATCTGAGTCCGAAGGTGATGGCCTACGACCATAACTGGGACCGGCCTGATTATCCCGAGACAGTGTTGAAGGATGCGAAGGCGGGCGCACTGGCCGCGGGCACGGCGTGGCATCACTATGGCGGCGAGCCGGAAGCGATGACGAAGTTTCATGAGGAGTTTCCGCAGAAAGACGAGTGGGTTACGGAGTCCAGCGGCGGAACCTGGCAGAAGGGTTACTCGGGCAAGGGAAATATTCTTGCTCAAGAGGCGGCCGAGTTAATTGCAGTAACTCGAAACTGGGCGAAGAGTTATGTGCTGTGGGCGCTGGCGACGGATCAAAATCGCGGGCCGTTCGTGGGCGGCTGTGACAAATGCCGGGGATTGGTCACGATTGATACTAGCGATCCAACTGCGACGCGGGTGAATCCGGAGGTTGATTACTACGTCCTTGGACACGCGAGCAAGTTTTTGCTGCCGGGAGCGGTGCGGATAGGTTCCGATGAGCCTGCCGGGACATTACTGAAGGATGTTGCCTTTCGCAATCCCGATGGAACGGTAGTGTTGTATGCGCTGAATGCGGGAACGGCGAGCCAGGAGGTTAGCATCCGCTTTCACGGAAAGAATGTGGCCACGACGATTCCGGCTGGGTCGGTGGCCACGTTTCTCTGGAAAAAATGACGAAGACTAGTGCGCCGCGGGCGGGGCTGCAGGCGCCGGCGGGTGCGGCTTATCGTGCTCATCCGGGGGAATCACAAACGGCTCAGGACCCATGTGGCCGCGATGGCAGGTACCACAAGTGACGGGAGCCTCAGAACCTTCAACCTTGGATACGTAATTCTTATTGATATCCTCGGTCATGGTGTACATCATGCGCGCCGTGGCTTTCTCCTGCTTGGAGTCATCGGCATAGTTGAGCCGCGGGCGGCCATTGGGACCTATGTTCTTGGGGTCGGGGGTATGGCAGGTGCTGCAATGTACGCCCAGCCCACCCTCCCATGCTTCCATGATCTCGTGGACCTGTTCGCCGGTCAGATTTTTGGGTAGCACCTTGAGGTTGGTGGGTGCGGGCATCGGATGCGAGTGATCGTGATCTGCTGTCTGGGCTTGCGCGGCAGGGGCTTGTTGAGCCTGGGCCGCAGCGGTTACGGTCACCAGCGCCGCTGCGAGCAGGGCCAGAACACCGAGGGGCGGGGCAAGGGAAAAGGTCTTCAAAGAATTGATCTCCTGGAAGGGGTAGTTTTTCAGTTAGACGCAGATTCAAGCACCGTAGCCGCGGCATCGATCTGTTCGCGCGTAATGACTTCAGTAGCGCACCAGAGGGTGGCATTGCCTAACTCCGGATACCACTTAGAAAGATCGAGGCCGCCGACGATTTTTTCTTCAAGAAGCCGGTTGTTGAAGGATGCGGACGATTCACTGGTCTGGAGAACAAATTCATGGAAACGCGGTGACCCGGCGAAGAGGAGCTTCCTTCCTGGCTGTGCGCTGAGCGCTTTGGCCGCATAATCGGCTTTGGCCAAGTTATGCTCGGCTAACTCGCGAATACCTTCTTTGCCATAGACAGTGAGAAAGATTGTCGCCATCAGCGCGACCAATGCTTGGTTGGTGCAGATATTCGAAGTAGCTTTCTCGCGGCGGATATGCTGCTCGCGCGTGGAAAGGGTAAGTACAAAACCGCGATTTCCGTTGCTGTCGGTTGTTTGTCCAACGAGGCGGCCCGGCATCTGGCGCAGGTACTTTTCCTTTACAGCAATGACGCCGCAAAAGGGTCCGCCGTAGCCGAGGGCGACGCCAAAGGATTGGGCTTCCATGCTGACGATATCTGCCTCGACAGGCGGTCGGACGATGCCGAGGGAGACTGCCTCCGCAATGGAGACGATAAGTAGCGCGCCTTTGGCATGAGCTATCTCTGCAATGGCCGGAATATCTTCAATAATGCCGAAGAAGTTAGGGCTTTGCACTAACACGGCGGCTGTTTCTTCAGTAACTTCGGCGGCCAGAGAGTCCAGATCGACGCGTCCGGTTTCAGCGTTGTAACCGGCCAGCGTGAAGGGCAAGCCCTGATGCTTGGCGTAAGTAGCGATAACTTCACGGTACTCGGGATGGACAGTGGTTGCCACAACGGCTTTGTGGCGGCCGGTAACGCGCACGGCCATCATGATGGCCTCGGCTGCGCCGGTTGAACCGTCGTACATGCTGGCGTTGGCCACGTCCATTCCGGTCAACTCGGCAATCATGGTTTGAAACTCAAAGATCGCTTGCAGCGTGCCCTGAGTTATCTCGGCCTGATAAGGGGTGTAACTGGTGAGAAACTCACCGCGCTGGACGAGGGAGTCGATTACGACCGGGCGATAGTGGCGATATGCGCCCGCGCCGAGAAAGCTGGTGTAACCGATGGCGTTTTTGTTGCCCGCGGCGCGAAAGTAGTCGATGATTTCGCTCTCGGCCTGCTGACGCGGAACGGCAAGGTCGCGGTCAAGGCGGTACTCGGCGGGGATAACGGAAAAGAGATCGTCAATCGAAGCCGCGCCGATGTCAGCGAGCATTTGCTCACGCTCGGCGGGCGATTTGGGAAGATAACGCATCGTGTCCTTTGGATGCTGAATCAGCGGAGGTCGTTCTGCTGCCGGATTGGCTGGCGTGCGGGTGTCCGCGGAGTCCCGCCCATGGTTTTGAAAACTGAGGCGTAGGTATAGTGTAACGCGGAGGAGGAGGGAAGGCGGGCGGGCTATTCGCGATGCAGGTGGATAATACTCAAAGGATTTTTCGAAGTATGTTTTGCTGCCTTATATGTGGCGGAGGCGAATGCTGGGCAGGATAAAAATATGTATTGCGGGCACTCGCCTCTTTGCGGAAATAATTCAGAAACCTGCCTGGGTGAGGGTGCGCTCTGCCTGCGTCAGTTGCATTTGAGCGACTTTGGCCGGCTCGTTGTAGTGCTGAGCGATGATCTGCGCCGATTGGTCGTTGTCGAGGTATGGTGTAACTGCTTCCATCTTGATGGTGGATTGTGCCGCCATCTGTGCAACAGCAGCTTTGCCGGAGATGGACTGAACCAGGGCAAAAATCGCGTTCACAACTGTTGCCACGCTGTTGAGAACTGTCAGAACGTGTTTCTGGCTGGCAGGATTCACGATCTTGGCGGATTGCAGCAATGCCGCATTCACCTGCTGCTGAAAGGTGACGATCTGGGCCTGCAACTGGCTCAACAGGCCTGTCGCGGGGGCGGCCAAGTAAGCCTTGGCCTGTGTGACAAGCAGATTGGAGGTGGCGTCAAAGCCGGCGGTTGCGACGGCAAAGATGGGGGCATCGCTGGGGGCCAGCAGGGCGGCGGTTGAATCGACGGTTGCGACAGCGCTTTGAAGCGCGGGTGTCCAGTTGACGATATCCTGCGCCACGGTTGTGCCGGAACAGCCCGCCATAAAAGGGATTTGCAGCAGCAGCGCGATCAACGCCCACGCGCCCAGTCTGGTGGTTGAGCTGCCGGGATTGTTCTGGGTGGCAGAATTGTTTTGAGGATCCTGCGCAAGCAATCCGAGCAGTGCCGTCGCCAAGGCGCTGACCAGGGTAACTACTGTTCCGTTGCCCGCCGAGCCGAGAGAAATACCCTGTCGCGAGAGCGCGCCGGCAATGGTGGCTACGGCGATCAAGATGCCGGCCACCGATGTTTTGGGATGGTTCCAGATATTTGAGATGGGATTCATTTGTATTGCTCCTGGGCTGCAGAAAGGTGGCTTGCCGCCCGGTTTTTTAATGCATTCATTTTCGGAATTCAAAAGATTGAATTGCGGCGGCTCTCCGGCTGCGCGTCGCGCCGTGGTTTCGGCACGACGCGTGACCCGAGAGCCGCATGTGTACGACCGGCTTCCGCGTGCAAACGGTCCCGCGCCCCGGCGCCTTCCGCTATGAGGGAGGGCGAACCCATTCGCCGGGCGCGGCATGTCCGTTGTTGGTCTGGCTATGAATTAAGAGTAGGCTGGGTCGGGTTTATCTTCGGCAAGGCCCCAGATAAGATATAAGCTGCTTTTAATCAATTGACTAAGAGAATCCGCGCATTCCAGAATGCTTGACAGGCTTTGCGCACAACCGCGAGAACCGGTCAGAATCGCCTGCCCTCTTCTTTGGCAGCGAGAATTTCGGCGTTGCTCATTCCCTGGTTTCGTTCACGAATCGCGCGGATCTGCTCAGCAGCGTCTGCGGAGTCATTCCCGCGTTCCAGTTTCATATACCGCCGTCCCTGAATCTCATACTCGCCGCTGACCACGCGGGCGATAGCCTCAGTGTAAGCCACATGCTCTTCGGCCAGAATCCGTTGGGCGAGCGAGTGGGCGTCGTCCGTTTCGAGAACTGGGATTGCCCGTTGCAGAATGATCACACCGTGGTCCAGATGCTCATCGACAAAATGGACCGTACACCCGGCGACTTTGACGCCGCAATCGAAGGCCTGCTGTTGGGCATCGAGTCCAGGGAAGGCGGGCAACAACGAAGGATGGATGTTGAGGATACGATTGGGAAATGCCGCGATGAACTCGGGCGAGAGCAGGCGCATGTAGCCGGCGAGGCAGACTAGGTCAACGTGATGGGCATTCAGGCAGGCGATTACGTCGGCGTCATGTTCGGTGCGCTTGCGGCCTTTGGAGACAAGTAGTGCGAGCGGCAGTCCTAATTGCTGGGCAGCGTCTAGGCCGGGGGCGTCTGCGATGTTCGAGATCACGACGGCGATCTCGACGCCCTGGAGGCGGCCTTCGCGGATGGATTGGGCGATGGCGAGGAAGTTGGAGCCGCGGCCGGAAATCAATATCCCTAGGCGAGCAGGCCGATCTTTTGAGGTGAGATCCAAGGTTCCCTCAGGGGCGAAAGCCCCGTTTTATTTAGCAACGTTTGCGGCAGTCATGCTCTGATACAAAACCGTGGTCGGTTCACAGTCATCCGCACTAACTGAGGCCTTGGTTCATCCGCCAGCCGAGCCACGGATAACTGACAACTCATAGCTGCCTATGTGTACTGCACCCGATGCTCGCCTTTGACCACGCGACCAATCACATAAAACTTCTCTTCGGCGCGGTCGAGGAGGTTTTTCGCCTTCGTAAACTTTGCCGCGGGAATCGCCGCGATCAGCCCGATGCCCATATTGAAGGTGCGCATCATCTCTTCGTCGGAGACTTGGCCCAGCGTGCGCAGATGCTCGAAGATTGGCAGAACCGGCCAGGAACCCAGCTCGATCTGCGCGGCGATATTTTTAGGCAGAATGCGGGGAAGATTTTCCGTGATGCCGCCGCCGGTGATGTGGGCCAGGCCGGTGGTCACGCCCCCAGTCACAAGCTTTTGAATCACCGAGAGATAGCTGCGGTGGGTCTTCATCAGCGCCGCGCCGGTCTTCTCCTTGATGGCTGAAACATATTGCGTGGGTTTGTACCCGGCCACTTCAAAGAACAGCTTGCGGGCTAGCGAATACCCATTGGTATGGAGGCCGGTCGAGGGCAGGCCGATCAGCACGTCGCCAGCCTTGATGCCCGCGCCGGTTACGAGCTTGTCGCGGTCCACCGCGCCAACGATGAAGCCGGCCAGATCGTACTCGCCATCGGCATAGAAGCCGGGCATCTGGGCGGTTTCACCGCCGATCAGTGCGCAGCCGTTGGCCTTGCAGGCGTCGGCGAGGCCGGTAACCACGCTCTCTGTCACCTTGGGATCGAGGCGTCCGCTGGCCAGGTAGTCGAGGAAAAACAGCGGGGTTGCGCCCTGCACGGCGATGTCATTGACGCAGTGGTTAACCAGATCCGCACCCACGGTAAGATGGAGACCCAACTCAAAGGCCACCTTGAGCTTGGTGCCCACTCCATCCGCCGAGCTGACCAGGATGGGATTCTTCCAGCGCTGTGTGTCGAGGCGGAAGAGCGCGCCAAAGCCGCCGATACCTCCCAAAACATTGCGGTTAAAGGTCTTCTGCGCCAGGTACTTAATGCGTTCCTTGGCTCGGTCGCCGCCGCTGATGTCTACTCCGGCGTCGGCATAGGTAACGGATTTGCTCTTGATTTCGTCAGGCACAATCAGGGCTTTCTGCGGCAGGAAGTAAGGCGCGGCTGGCCGAAAGCTCAATTTTAGCAGGGTTTGCGGGCTTCTGAGGGTTTTTGCTGACCTCTGCGAAGGGACGGGCAAGGGGAATCAAAAAATAAATGGAAAGCCCGCTTGACATTTGTTTTGTTCGATTTTATTCTGAATTGGAAAGTCAGCTTTACATGGCCGCGCAAATCACAAACCGGATCAAGGAACTCCGTGTCGCACGCGAGTGGACGCAGGAGCAACTGGCGCAGGCAACTGGCGTGTCGCGCCAGAGCATCAACTCCATCGAGCGCAACCGCTATGTACCCAGCCTGGAGTTGGCGCTGACCTTCGCGCGCATCTTCGCTTGTTCAACCGACGAAATCTTTCAACTGGAGGAAAAACAATGACCGATCACATACTGGCCAAAGTGCCCATTCTCGGCAAATTTGTCGATGAGCGATTCCTGGAACATCGCCGCCGCTCAAGCAGCATGGCGGGGATTGTTGGCGCGCTGGTGGCTGTAGCCATCTTTGAATATCAGGTCTTCGCCAATCACGCCATTCGCTGGGATCTGTTTGCCGTTGTTTGCAGCATGGCATTGGTGAAAATTGCGTTGATGATCTGGTACCGCATCAACGACTGAGCTGGAAAAAGGAGAGGGAAGCAATGCGCATCTCGTATAGGCTAACGGATCGGAAATCCCGGCTGCTGACCGGGATCGCGAATTTTTCACTGGCTGCTGGGCTGATCTTATGGGTATTCGTTCATCCGGCAAACCAGACAACTGACAGCTTGCGCCATTTTTTTGCCGGCCTGCTACTCGGTCTCTCGGTCACGATCAATCTGTTCAGAATGATTCGCTGGAACGCGCCTGCGAGAAAGTTATAAAAAGTGTGTGCGCTCGGCTCGCGTGGGAATGGGGCAGCTTTCGAGCCGTCCCCAGATGCGGTAGCGGCTGCGGGAGATGATCCGGTAGCCGAGATCGCGCAGTGGACGGGGAATCAGGCGGAGCGCTGCCGCCGCCGCTGGCCAGGGGCTGGGCAGTTCGCGCAGGATAGCCAGGATTGCATCCGAGCGAGTCAGCAATTGCTCTGAAGGGGTTCCGATACCGCGCAGGACGAGGATTGTGCTGGGGTTGAACGGACCGCTGCCCGTAGAGTGAAAACCATCGGTCAGCTTCGTCGCCGGGACTGAATCGGCTAATCCATACCGTGTCAAAACTGCGGCGATCTTCTCCGATTGAGAGGCGATAAAGCGGAGGCGGTCCTGTCTGTCGCGCTTGAGGAACCAACGCACCGACCGGTTGCAGAGTCCGCAATGGCCGTCGTAGACGACCAGCAGCCGTGCGCCGAGTTCGTCTAATCCAGCCATTGCCTTCCACAAAAAGTAAAAAGGTCCGGAGGACCCTCAGCCGGTGTTGCGCAGCCCGGCGGAGATGCCGCTGATGGTTGCGGCGATGGCGCGGTTGACCTCGGGCGTGTTTTCGCCCTGGCGCTTGCGCCGCAGCATGTCCACTTGGATGAGATGCATGGGATCGACGTAGGGATTGCGCAGTTTGATGGAGCGGGCCAGCACCCGGTTTTTCTCAAGTAACTCGGTTTGACCTGTAACCGCCAACACGGCGCGCACGGTTCGATGGAATTCCGCTTCAAACTGGCCGTAGATGCGCTCGCGAATGGAGGCGTCCGTGACCAGCGAAGCATAGAGCCGCGCCGTGGCGAGATCGACCTTGCCCAGCGCCATTTCCACGTTGCGAATGAGGTCGATGAAGAGCGGGAACTCGCGGGACATGGTCTTGAGCAACTCCAGCCGGTCCTCGCCCTCTGATTTGGCCAGATACTTCTCAATTGCTGTGCCCACCCCAAACCAGGCCGGAACCAGCAGCCGCGACTGCGTCCAGCCGAAGACCCATGGAATCGCCCGCAGATCGGTCAGCTTGAGCGAGGCGCTCCGCCGCGAGGGACGTGAGCCGATCTTGGCGTTTTCCAGCTCGCCGACAGGCGTCGATTGCTCAAAGTAAGTCACCACATCCGGGTCTTCGAGAATCCGCTGGCGATAGTAACTGAACGACAGGCCTGACAATTCATCCAGCGCCGACTCCCACTCCGGCTTGAGGATGCCGGTGAAGTGGCCCTCGGGGTCGCGCGCATTCGGGCGGGCGAGCGCGTCGAGAGAGGCGGCGATCATCAACTCCAGATTGCGCTCGGCCAGCACCTCATCGGCATACTTGAAGTTCAGTACTTCGCCCTGCTCGGTAATGCGCAACTGCCCCTCGAAGGAATCCATCGGCTGCGCAAAAATGGCGCGATGCGTAGGGCCGCCGCCGCGGCCAACCGTGCCGCCGCGGCCGTGAAAGAGGCGCAGATTCACGCCCGACTCCCGCGCCACCGTATGCAGATCGCGATGGGCGCGGAAGATCTCCCAGGTGCTGGTCAACATGCCGCCGTCTTTGTTGGAGTCGGAGTAGCCCAGCATCACTTCCTGCCAGTTACCCCAGCTCTCTAACAGCTTGCGATAATCAGGACGGTTCCACAGCTCGCGGCAGACAGCCGGCGCGTTGCGCAAGTCGTCAATGGACTCAAAGAGCGGCACCGGCATCAGGCCCGGATCTCGTTCCGAACCCTCTACCTTGACGCCGCCAAGCCGCGCTAGGCGAACCACGGCCAACACATCATCCACCGTCGCCGCTCCGCTGATCACGTATTGGCGAATCGCTTCCGGCGTGCAGCCGCTTTTGACTTCAGCCACGGCGCGGAAGGTTTCAAGCAGTGTGACCGTCTGGTCCGAGAGCGCTCCCGGCAGCGTCGGCGCATTCGCGTCGGCAATCGCCTCCTGCAACGCCGCCGCATGAACCTTCGCATGCTGGCGGATATCGAGTGTATGAAGATGCAGTCCAAAGGTGCGGACCTGCAAAATGAGTGGATCGACGAGTGTACGCGCAATGCGCAGGCCGCGATTCTCCGCCAATGACGTGCGCAGCAACTCAAGATCGGCCAGGAACTCATCGACGGCGCAATAGGCGGGTAGTGTCTGCGCCAGCTTGTCCTGCGACTGGCTCAGCGTGTAGGAGGTGACGGGCAATGCCGCACTGGAAGTATGAGTTCCGCTGGCCGACGCATCGATCGTGCGCAGGATGCGGGCCTTGAGGCAGATCACGAAGCGGCGATAGTATTCGAACTCATATTGCGCGCCAAAAACCTGTGACTCCGGCGAATGCACCTGCGCAACGTAGGCCTGCAACCGCTTGTGTAGCGCTTCGCTGGCATGCATCTGCTGGGCGCTGGTGGTGAGCAGGTCAATCAGCTCGTCGAGCTGGCGGCGGTAGTAGAGCAGCAGGTGGCCGCGCGCCAACTGAATCGCATCGCGCGTCACCTGCGGGGTGACAAAGGGATTGCCGTCGCGGTCGCCGCCGATCCAGGAGCCGAAGGCCAGCAGTTGCGGCAGCGCTATAGTTTCAATGTCAATCTCATAGGCCGCGCGCAGCGCCTCGGCCACCTCGCGATAGAGCGAGGGCAGCGTCGCAAAGATGGAGACATCGTAGTAGTCGAGTCCCATCTTGATCTCGTCGTAAACCGTGGGACGGCGGGAGCGCACCTCGTCGGTTTGCCAAAGGCTGGTGATCTCCGCGAGTACCAGTTCTTCCAGGCGGGCCAGATCTTGCTCGGGTACCGGGATATGATCCATCGCGGCAAGATACTCGCCGATGCGGCGGCGTTTGGACATCACGGAGCGGCGGGCAACTTCCGTCGGGTGCGCGGTAAAGACGGGCACAATCAACACCCGCTTCAGCCACTCCAGAGCCTCATCGGCGCTGATGCCCACGCGGCGCATCTCGCAAAGCGTGCCGGCCAGCGAACCACGCTGTCTGCCCGCCTGGCCGCTGAGTCGCAGAGCAATGCGGCGGCGCTTGCGATGGTTGGTCTCGGCCAGGTTGATCAGCTCGAAATAGAAGGCAAACGCGCGGGTAAGCAGCAGAGCGCGTTCGACAGGCAGCGCATGGGCCAGTTCCAGAGCGCTGGAGGCTTGGCGGGCGGCCTCAGCATCCTCGCCGCGCGCCTCAGCGTCGCGGCGGCGAATCGTCCCCTGCCGCAGCGCCTCAACCTGCGCAAAGAACTCCGCTCCGGCCTGCTCGCGCAGCACATCGCCCAGCAGCGTGCCCAGCGAGCGCACATCCCGCCGCAGCGGAGCTTCCTTGAGGTCGCCGGTTTGAGCTTCGAGTTCCGCAAGCCGCTGCGACCAGTTTTCTGGATTCCACAAAAGAGCCATCTTCTTTTGATTATCCACGATGGCGTGTAAGGGCGGTCTCAGGAGAGCGCGGCTTGCCCCGGCCACCCTAAGGTCTGAATATGAAAGCGAATCCATACCAACAACGGACGACGGCCTACTGCGTTGCTATATGCCTAGCATGCGCCTCTCCGCCTCAACTTCCTCATAACGAGGCGCGCCCGTCGGTATCACCCAAGCCGCTACAGATCGTAACCCGTCGTGGATTCTCCTAGCGTTTTTGGAACCGTACACCAATCCGTGCGAGAGGTCGCCAGGAAGCGGATCCCGGCAGACTGCTTGGTTAAATTGTCTTGCATCGTGTGCCGTGATTGATACGAGTTTGTGGGCAACAGAACCATTTAGGCAAGATTCCACTGAACCATCCGAACTCATTAGAACAGATTCAATAATTACTGAAAGTTCTTTGTCCCTGAACACCACCGAGGACACGCGCGCAAACCCTGTATCGTCGTCTCTGACGAGATGTGAAAGATGCACCCGACGAAACAGGCGTTCATCACCACTGATAGACGTGTTGTCCTCAAAAACGGGTGGCGACATCTGTCAAGCCATACTCCGCAACAATTGAGTCAACCTCACCAAGTCGCTGGCGAAGCCTTCATCCTGTACACCAGTTGCTCGATTTGCATAAAAAAACTGAGGTACATCATCAAACGGAAAGGTAATTTCCAAATCCTGCTGCTTTCTATGCCATTCGAGTTGAACCCCTCCGTCTCCCAAGGGGACTACCGAAGGCGCAGGGGACCCCTCCTCCATAATGAATCCGAGAGTGCCGAGTGACTGACTAATCAGTTCCCCACTTATCTTCTTCCCGGCATATGAATCCCAATTGTCCGGGAGGGACTGAATAGCGATGAAACCAGAAATTGTAGGCCTCACCCATGCCGGGATGATTGGCTCCCCCCATGTGTGAATCCCGTTCGTCTTTACGACTACCCTGCAGGTACTCCCTCTAGAAGAGACCAAGAATGCCCGCGCTTTCGGCCTTGAAAGTGCTGCCGAACTAGTCGCTGGCTGTTCCCAGCGTGACTCAAATTGATCCCCTGTTAATCCCGTTGTCGGCTGAAACAGCGGTAAAGCGATTGCCGCCATACTTAGCTCCTTATACCCCAAATCTTATGCATTTTTGGAGTAGTTAACTCCTTGAACGAATTCACTATCCACTTTCGACCTAGGTCGAAGAAGTCCGAATTCTCGCTTCCCTGCCCCCTGGCTGTTAGCTCAAGGATGAACATAGGAACACCATCTGACAGACGCCTCGCAGACTGAAGTGTAACGTGAAGCCGTCCGGCAAACTCCCCGGTATGATCGACTATCGGAAACCTGGCATGAAATGTTAGATCCTGGGCTTGTCCTGGGAAAACGGATCGAGGCTGCTGCCATACGGTGAAAACCTCAGCAACGTCTGCGTGAGACTCCCAACCGAGGCCCGCTACGATGTGGTTGATGTACGACACTTCATGTTGGTTGACGCGAATCGTCCCAAGCTGGTTGCGAGACACGAACCGGGTAAATCCAGCGAAATCACGGTCAAACCCCTCGCGTACCCGCTCGTACCGCGGATAGCGATCACCTTCCCCTACCTTGCGCCAATTTTTGATAAAGCGGTCACGTTGAAGTTGGATAAGTTCGGTGCCCAATTCATCCACAAACCAAAATCGTGTTGGAGGTGCCTCAAACGTTTCAAATTCAATGCCCACCATCGGCTGTGGCCGGTCTGGGGACAGTTCGACAATCGGGGCAAGCTCGCCGTGTTCCTCTGTCGCTGGAAACCTGTCGTGGATCTCTCCCCAGTACAGACCAAAATGCGAGGTTCGCAACTCTGGAAGTCGATCAAACTGAACAGAAAGGACAGTTTCAGCTACCGGAGGGTTGCTGAAGTCTGGCAGATCGGGTGGTCTGGAGGTCACCATTGGCACCCTTCAGGGTCGGATGACATTGTATTATTGCCTCCGTGGCATCCATTTTCAAGTGTATTCTTTCGATTGCCTGAAGCCTTACGCTACTATAACCGATCATGCGTATGGTGCAGGACATGAATCCAGTTGGTAATCAGCTTCCAGGCGACGCGGCCTGCTCGTCCAACTGCATCATCAGCTCTTCCCACTCAGCGGTGAACGCGGCTAACTGGCTGCGCAGTTCCTGGGCAAGTTCCGTCAGCCGCTGCGTCTCGGCGGCGGAGACGTAGACGCCCAGTTGATCTTCGGTATGCGCGATTGAGGCCTCGATGCGCGGGACTTCTTCTTCGAGGAATGCGCAGCGCTCTTCCATCTGTTTCTGCTTGATGGGGTTCAGGCGACGGGGGCGATCTTTGACTTCTTCCACAGCCTCTTCGGCTGCTGGAGCCGCATGAAACGCAGGTCCTTCGCTGCGCTCAGGGTGGCTACTTATCTTAATAGCCGATGGAGCCGGCACATTGATGGCAATACCCGCAGCCTGCGCCGCCTTCCATCGCAGATAGTCCTCGTAATTTCCTTCGTGACTGGTAACTTTGCCGCCTTCAACTTCCAGCACCCGCGTGGCCAGCCGGTCAATGAAGTAGCGGTCATGCGAGACAAAGACCACCGTGCCGCTGAAGGCCGCGATTGCCTCAAGCAACACATCCTTGGCGCGCATGTCCAGATGGTTGGTTGGCTCGTCCAGAAGAAGGAAATTTGATGGCGAAACCAGAATCCGCGCCAGCGCGAAACGATTCCGTTCTCCTCCTGATAAAACTCCAAGAGGCTTGAAAACATCGTCGCCGCGAAAGAGAAAACAGCCGAGCAGCGAACGCAGCTCGACTTCGGGAACCTTGAGCGCGGCGCGGCTGATGTCGTCTAACATGCGCGCCGCGCCGTCGAGCACCTTGTACTGATCCTGCGCGAAGTACTCGCTGACCACATTGTGGCCGAGGCGCACTGCGCCTGCTGTTGGAGCCTCCGCGCCGGTGAGCAGCCGAATCAGCGTGGACTTGCCCGCGCCGTTGACGCCAACCAATGCCACACGGTCGCCTCGCTCGATGGCGAATTTGACGTTATCGAGCACTAACTTTGAACCGTAACTCTTGCTGAGTCCCTCAGCCTCTACAACCGTGCGTCCCGAAGGCGGCGGCTGGGGGAACTTGAAGTGGATGACCGGCTCTTCTTCCGGAATCTCGATGCGCTCGATTTTTTCAAGCTCTTTGATGCGCGACTGCACCTGCTTGGCCTTGGTAGCCTGGGCGCGGAAGCGGTTGATGAAAGCTTCCAGATGCTCAATCTGTATCTTCTGATTGCGATAAGCGGCTTCTAGCTGAGTGCGCCGCTCATCTTTCTGGCTGAGATACTTGGTGTAATTCCCCTGATAGATATTCAGCCGTTTATTCCATATCTCGACGGTGCGGTCGATAGTTACATCGAGAAAATACCGGTCGTGGGAAATGAGAATATAACCGAAGGGATAACTCTTCAAATACTCTTCGAGCCAGTTACGAGTTTCCAGATCGAGATGATTGGTCGGCTCGTCCAGCAAGAGAAGATTGGGTTTGGCCAGCAGCAGTTTGGCCAGTGCAATGCGCATCTGCCAGCCGCCGCTGAACTCATCGGTCTGGCGGGTCCAGTCGGTTTTGCTGAAACCCAGCCCGGTGAGCACCGCGCCCACCTGCGCGTCAAGCGCGTAGCCGTCCAGGGCGTGAAAGCGCTCCTGCAACATGGAATAGCGCTCTGCGGCCGAGTCGTATTCCGGGCTGGCGTGATCCAACTCGGCCAACTGCCCGGCCAGCCGCTCGGTCTCGCGCTCCATCTCGCGGAGCTCGTCAAAGACCGTGAGGCACTCGTCAAAGATGCTGCGCCCGGTGAGGAGCAGACCCTCCTGCGGCAGATAGCCGATGCTCATGCCGCGCGTCTGTTGCAGGCCGCCGTAGTCCAGCGATTCCAGGCCGGCCAGCACCTTCATCAGCGTGGATTTTCCGGTGCCGTTGGCTCCGACCAGCGCAGTTTTCTCGCGCGACCGGATTAGCCAGTTGGCCTCAAGAAACAGCACACGCGGCCCGAACCGCTTGCCGGCATTTTGCAGGGAAAGCATTGCTTCTATTCTCGCAGAAAGGAAAGTGCTTATAGCAATGTGTTGAAATGATCTGGTTTTGTGTCAGGGCATGACTTCAGTCATGCCGCAAACGCTGCAAAAATAAAAGTGGGCTTTAGCCCCTGAGGTAGATCTCTCGGCTCCGAGTTACTCTCTTCACAAACTTTCAGCCTTCGTCGTCGTCCGCCCGCAGACGCTTGGCCAGCGTCCACTTCAGATCGTCAACGCCCTGACCGGTGACCGCCGAGATCGCATAGAACTCCAGCTTGCGGCGCTTGGCGTGGGCAGCCAGCTTCTTCAGCTTCTCAGGATTCGCGGAGTCAATCTTGGTGGCGAGGACGATCATCTCCTTATGCGCCAGCAGTTGTTCCCCGGCGTCATTGCAAAAGCTGGCCAGTTCGTTGTTGATGACCTTGAAGTCCTCCACCGGGTCGGGGCGTCCGCTGGCGTCCGATACATCGACGAGATGGACGAGCAGGCGGGTACGCTCAATGTGGCGGAGAAACTGCACACCGAGTCCTGAGCCAAGGTGCGCCCCTTCGATCAGTCCGGGCATATCTGCAACAACAAACGATTCCAGATTCGGCTCTTCGCCCACTGTGACTACACCCAGATTGGGTTCGAGCGTGGTGAAAGGGTAATCGGCAATCTTCGGCTTGGCCGCCGAGATGCGCGAAATCAGCGTCGATTTGCCGGCGTTGGGGTAGCCGACAAGGCCAACATCGGCCAGCAGCTTCAACTCCAGCCGGTAAGTGCGCTCTTCGCCCGCTCGACCCAGTTCGTGCTCACGCGGCGCCTGATGGACGCTGGTGGCGAAGTGCTGGTTGCCGCGTCCGCCGCGTCCGCCCTTGGCGATAACGAAGCGTTCGTCCGGCTGCTGAAAATCATGCACCAGCTCGCCAGTCTCAAAGTCATAAACCGCTGTGCCAACAGGGACTTTCAGCGTTACGGAATTGCCATCGGAGCCAGTGCAATTCGATCCCATGCCGTGTTCGCCGCGCTGTGCCTTGTGTTCCGGGTTATAGCGGAAGTGAATCAGCGTGTTGTGGCGCTGCGAGGAGACCATGACGACGTCGCCGCCGCGCCCGCCATCGCCGCCCGAGGGGCCGCCGCGGGGAACGAATTTTTCGCGCCGGAAGGCCATACAGCCATTGCCGCCGTCGCCGGCTTTTACTTTGATTTTTGCTTCATCGATAAACATGAACGACCAGGGAACAGGGATTAGGAACAGGGATACATTCCCCATTTCCGCTTAAATCTAGGCAAAAATCACATTGCCATCTTTCCAGTTTAACGAAGATAGGGGTAAAATCGCTTGCAACCTCAATTCATTGTGCGCGATTGGTCTGAAAACGGGATTTTTCTGCTTTGGCAGGGCCGCGGATGCCGTACAGCGCAGCTTGAAGTTCAACACCCCTGGTTGAAGCCCGCCGCAAGAGCGGGCCGCTGAACGCTAATTGCCCCCGGACTGCCGCGAGCAGGAATCTCGATGGCAGAGTTGAACCGGAGCTGGATAAAGCCGCTACTGTTGACTGCGCTGCTGATTGGCGCGGGGATGATTGCTTGCGCGCAGAGTTCCGGCTCACTAACCGGCAAAGTCACCGACTGGTATGCGCAACCGCTGGATGGGGCGACAGTGGTCGTCCGCAACGAGACAACCGGCGCTGAAGCGCGTACTACGTCCACGAAAGACGGCAGATATCGCTTCGCCAAGCTTGGCCCGGGCGAGTACACGCTAGAGGCAGTGAATCCACAACTGGGCCGCGCTCATGTAGACGGAATCCTGGTTGCTGCCGGGCACGAGGCGCGGGTATTGGCGGCTCTGCAGATGACTTTGCCGCAGCGCGCGCCGATTCAAGCAGCTTTTCATGATATGGATCCGGCGACGCCGGTGGTGACGACTACGCTCACCGGCGAGCAGGTGCAGCAACTGCCGCTGACCGGCAGGCGCTGGCAGGATTTCGAGATGGAGACGCCAACGGCTTCGACCCAGACGGGCGGCGAGAGTCCGGCCGCACTGCGCGGCGCGGTGCAGCAACCAACGGAGACGACTATTGACGGCGCGAGCCAGACGCTGGCCTTTGGCGCGCAGGGGAAATCCGCATTTGGCGGTGGTGGAGCGCTGGCCGGAATGAGTTCGTCGGCGATTCGCGAGGTGCAAACCACAGCGGGAAATGTCGAAGTTGAAGATGAGCGGGCCGCGGCGGGAACGGTGCGCGTTGAATCGATGCGCGGAAGCAACGGCCTGCATGGGCAGGGCTTTTTCTTCGACCGCCAGAATGCCTGGGGAGCGCAGAATCCGTTTACGACGAGAGAAGTGGAGACGCCGGCCGTTTCGCAGATCGCAATTCCGACTTTCGCATCTGTGCCCTATACTCCGGTGGATGACGAGTTCACCTTCGGTATCGGCTTGGGCGGCCACATTCGTCGCGACCGGCTCTTCTGGTTTGCGGCGGTTGATGGTTATCGGCGGGATGATCCGGGGTTGGCGATGGTGAAGCATCCTTATCTAGCCGAGCCTGCTGGTACGCCGCAAGCTGGTTTCTTTGCTCAGCCCAGCAGCGACCAGATGACGGTGCTCTGCGCGAGGCTGGAACTCACGGCGCAGAGTCAGCCGGCCTGCAATAACGCTATAGTGCAGGGGCTGGCCGCATACTCGTCAATGCTGGGGACTTTAGCCGGTCTTCTCGGCCCCGCTCCGCGGACCGCACAGCAGTGGGTTGGCTTTGGCAGGCTCGACTGGCAGGCAACCGAGCGGCATCACTTTACCGCGGAAAGCATCGGTGCGCTGTGGAACTCCCCCGGCGGAGGGTTAACTGGTGTCTCAGAAAACTATGGAAATCATAGTTTCGGAAATAGCCATGCTACTGAGCAATGGATATTAGGCCGGTGGGAGGCCTTCCTTACTCCGAACCTGTTGCTAACAACGCAAGGCTCGTGGGGTCGTGATGTGTTGAGTGAGCGGCCCGAAACGCCATCGACTTATGAGCAGACCTTGCTTGCGCCGAATGTATATGGCCAGTTACCGCAGATTGTGGTGGACTCGCGCTACGGCTTTACCATTGGCAATCCATCGCGCTTCGGCCAGGGAAATTACCCCGATGAGCGGCTGTTGCAAGGCCAGCAGAGCGTGGACTGGGTTCACAACGGCTGGCTGATCAAGGCAGGCGGGCAGGTTCGGAATATCTCCGACAAAACCAGTCTATTGCGAAATGAGACTGGGACTTATACCTATTCCAATGTTGAGAACTTCATCTCTGACGCGCTCGTATATCAAACCTTTGGATTAAAGGACGCCCTTGATCCTTATAACCAGCATAATTGCGATGAGACAGGAAAGACTTGGCGCGATACGACGGGAACATTGCACGGGCTGGGCAATCTTCCCTGTTACTCCTCCTACACGCAGTTAGTTGGTCCCACAGACTGGCAATTAGGAACCAATGATTGGGCGGGTTATGCAACAGCGCAATGGCAGCCGAAAAAGCGGCTTGCATTCTCTGCCGGTTTGCGCTGGGAGCGGGAACAGTTACCGCCGCCGATTCCCGCGCTCGTCAATCCTGAATTGCCTTTAACAGCCAGGCTACCCAGTCTAAGCAATAACTGGGGTCCGCGGCTGAGCATGGCATGGGAAACGCACGAGGGACATTGGCCTGTCCTGCGGTTGGGTTATGGAATGTATTATGGCCGCACCGAGAACGCAACCGTAGAGACGGCGCTTACGCAAACCGGCTCTACCAAGGGCGATCTGAATATCTTCATGCGGCCAACGGACGACCTGCCCAATCATCCCGGCGGCGCGCCGCCTTTTCCTTACGTGCTACAGGGCGCGCCAGCCAACATAGTCAAGCCGGGAGTGGTCGAGTTTGCGCCTAAGTTCCAGAACCCTGAAATTCATCAGGCGGTTGCAGGCATCGAGGAGAGCCTGCCCGGCCATATTGAAGTGACAGCGAGCGCGCTGATGAGTCTGGGACGGCGTTTACCGGTTTCAATTGATGAGAATTTTAATCCGGCGGCAAATCCGGGGACCATTACTTATGCGGTTTGCGATAATGAACCCACAGGCTCCGGTGATGCTGCGTGCAGTTTCACAGGCGCGGGGCCAATTAAAGCGCCGCTGATTACAGTTCCATTTTATGCTTCATGGCCAACGGCGACAGGGATTGCAGGAAGACTAAATTCGAATTATCAACAGATAACTCACATTACCGATCGTGCTAACTCAACATATGAGGCCGGAGTGCTCCGCATCAACCGTTATAGCCGCCGCGGACTCAGCCTGCGTGCGCACTACACATATGCGCACGCGATGGATTGGAATCCCAACGAAAGCACGCTTGCCTCGGGTAGCGATCCGCTCGACCCGCAGCAATTCAACTTGGAATATGGGACGAGTAACTTAGATGTGCGCCACTCGGCAAGAGTAATTGCAATTTATGAAACTCCCTGGAAGCTGAAACATCTCGCGGGACAACTGGCCAACGGCTGGATGATTTCGGGGATAGGGCAGTTTCACGGCGGATTGCCTTATACCATGCGGGTGAGCGGCTCCGTGCCCGATTGTTTTGTCGGCTCCGGCATAACTCCCTGCACCGCGCCGGCAAAGCTGCCGAGCCTGACGAACAACGCCACAATCTTTGCGCTGGGTCCGGGAATCAACGGTTCTGGCGGAGACAGTCGCGTCTACGGCGTAGGCAGCAATCACATTTTCTATAACATTGGCCGTAATACATTCCGTTATCCCGCAAGTTGGAAGGCTGACCTGCGCCTGGGCAAAGAATTCGATCTGGGCCATATGCGGGATCTTGAATTGCTGGCTGAGAGCTTCAACCTCTTCAATCACCAGAACGTAACGGAGGTGGAGACAACCGGCTATTCCATAGCGCCGGGTAATGCTTCGGGAGGCTACCCCACGCTGAACTTCCTTACGGGGCTGAAAACCAATACAACCGCTTTCGGCCAGCCGCTCAATATCAACGGAACCAATTTTTACCGGGAGCGGCAGATACAGGTAGGGCTGCGAATGCGGTTCTAGTTCTCACTTCAAACCATCCTGAAGAGTTCGGCTTGTTTTCCATTTCGCACAGCGCAAACGGAGAACTGAACTATTTCCATCGGTATTCTGATCGTTCTTGCATTGATTGATAGCTTCCTGAAAGTTACTCTTTGCGGCATAAGCGCGCCCTTTCACGTAGCGCCAACCTCCAGGTCGGCTCTCCTGTGGATCTCCAGACCCACAGGAGACTTTTAGCGGTATCAACGCAGCCAATGCATGTGGTCTGAAGAGCGCCCCCGGGTGCCCCTGGTCCCTTGCATTCGGGGACCAGAGAAGCGACTGCAATCAACCATCTGGGTGCCCGCAGAACGCCCCGGGCACTCCTCCCGCAGGGAGAGAACGAAAATAGCCAGGGGAAGCAAAGCGCACCCCCTGGAAACCAGCCCAAACAAATCCCTTCGCCCGGGAGGGGAGGATCGAACCAACAGATGCACAGCACCCGCATCAACGGCATCCTCACCATTCGGACGGCCGCCGAGCGCCAAGATAGACATGGAAAGTGTCTAGAGTTGTCCGGTTTCTAAGCGGCATTCTTATTACCCTTGACATGAGCGAAAATAAAGCGAAAAATGCTTGCCATGGAAACACAACCCCTGGAACTTCAGCATCTGAAGCGTGTATCGAGGATCAAGCATCAGATATTGACGCGATACCTTCCGGCATGGGCGGTAATCCTTGGCAGCGCCTTCGACCTGTTGTATTACGTTGACTGTTTTGCCGGACCGGGACGCTATGAATCTGAAGGCAAGGATGTAGACGGCTCTCCGATTATTGCGGTAAATGCAGGAAAGGAATTCGCTCAGAAGAATTTTAAGAAGAAGCTGGTCGTGGTTTTGTTTGAGGATAATGCTAAGCAGCATGAGCAACTCAACATCTGTCTGGAATCGACACAGCCCCATCCGAAGAACTTCAAAGCAGTAACACGGTTGGGGGACTCACGCGAACTCATTCCCAATGTTATAGCGGGGATAAGAAAACATGAGCCTGCACCGAGTTTCTTTCTCGTGGACCCGTATGGACATCCACTTTCGATACCTTTGATGAATGAGATTCTATCCCTGTCCCACAGCGAATTATTGATTAATCTCATGTGGTACCGCATTAATATGGACATGACCAATGAAGCTGTGATCCACCACATTACAGAGTTATTTGGCGATGAAGACTGGAAGCAGCAGGCGTTCATGCAGCAAAGCGGGCAAAGGAGAGAGGAAGGATTTCTGGACTATTTCTGTGGACGACTCGCAGCGCTATACGTCCTGCCTTTCAAGATTCGTTTTGATGCGCAAGAGGACAAGATGCCTGGCATAAGGACAAAATACTATTTGATTCACGCGAGTAATAACTTGAAGGCACTCCTACTCATGAAAGATGTTATGTGGCCTCTGGGCGATGAAGAGGGCACATTCGATTTTTCAGCTACATCGCAGGGTGTATTGATTTCTCAGACGCCAAAGACAGAGGAGCTGAAACCCATCCTTCTCAGAGAGTTTGCTGGGCACCAAGTCGCTTTTGATGACATTCGAGGAAAGACGTGGAAGCTGCCATTTATAGAGAAGCACTATCGCTCTGCCCTGCAAGAGCTACGTTCATCGGGAATTATTGATGTCACCCCTGTCAGTTCAAAAGGGAACGGACTATCTCGACGCGATCTAGTACGATTTCCAAAGGAGTAGCCATGAGTGTACAAAGCACAATCGAATGGACAGATGCAACTTGGAACCCGGTGCGTGGATGCAGCAAAGTCAGCCCGGGCTGCAAACATTGCTACGCAGAGAGATTCGCAGAACGATTTCGCGGAGTGTCTGGCCACCCGTTCGAGTACGGCTTTGATCTTCGGCTCATTCCCGAGAAATTGGCCGCTCCGCTCCGCTGGAAAACGCCGAAGATGATTTTTGTAAACTCGATGAGCGATCTGTTCCATGAAGGCGTCCCAGATGAGTATATCGAAGCCGTAGCGCGCGTCATGGTTCAGGCGAAGTGGCATACGTTCCAGGTGCTTACCAAGCGCTCGATCAGAATGCATGACCTGCTGAAAACAAAATTGAAATTTGCCGCTAAGCAAAGAAATATCTGGTGGGGTGTGAGTGTGGAGGATAAAAAATACGGTGTGCCTCGAATCAAGCACCTTAGCGAATCTGGTGCTGCAATCAAGTTTCTGTCCGTCGAGCCGCTTATTGAGGACATTGGAATCATTGAATTGAGCAAAATCAATTGGATGATCGTGGGTGGAGAGAGCGGACCAGGAGCACGACCTCTCGACGCATCTTGGGTAAGATCGTTGCGAAGACAGTGCCGTGACTCTGAAGTAAAGTTCTTCTTCAAACAATGGGGCGGAGTCCGGAAGCATTTAACGGGACGAACGCTGGATGGTCGTGTTTATAACGAGTTCCCTGAGCGGGAAGCTGAGCTTGTTCCAGATAGCGACCTCCGAATCGGCCTCATTGCAGCGGCCAACCAAATATCAACTGGTTTTGTTTCAGTGGCAGCTCTGGCCGGCGATTAGACACGGTTATTGGTTAATGACCAATGTACGCCACCGAATATGAGTGCCGCGGGTCCCCCCGCATTCTAGAACCTGGAAAAGCTATGCCGTTTGCGGAAACCTCTCCATATTGGGCAGCTTTTCTGCCGGAAGTTCTTCGATTCTTTCTGTCGGAGGGTAGGAAAGCACGAACCCCAACTCGCTATGCCGAAGACTATCGGCTCCATCGCAGGTGTCAAAAAACGTCGAAAAACACCTCGAAAACGCGCAAAAACAGCCAATTTTCAGGCTGTTTTTCACGTTTTACTCCGCGCCGGCAGAGAGATACCCGCAAAATATCTCCGCCTCCGTATGGAGTTTTTGACCTCACCGGCCTTCCTCCACTCAAAACTCCTGCCGCAACGCAAGAAAATCCGCATTTTTATGGGCATATATGCGCAGCACAGAAACACAGATACTGTGGGCGTTCGGCGAACACCCATTCTTGAATCCCCAGCCCCCGGCTGTGATTCAATAGTAGAGATGGCTGTTCCCCGGAGATCAACGGTGCGCGGGCGCGCGATTGCCGCCAAGCGCAAAATCCGCGAGTACGCGATGGTGGCCCGCGCCCTGGCCTCGACCAGTCACCCGGTGCTGGCGCAGATCGTTCCGGCCCGCTTCTGCAACCTTTCCTGCGCGTACTGCAACGAGTACGACAAGGTCTCCGAGCCGGTGCCGCTCGACGAAATGCTGCGCCGCGTTGACCACCTGGGCCGCCTGGGTACGGCGATGATCGGCATCAGCGGCGGCGAACCGCTCACCCATCCGGACTTGGACGAGATCATCAAGCGGATGCGCCGCACCGGCGCAATCGCCGGCATGATCACCAACGGCTATCTGTTGAATGTAGAGCGGATCGAGCGCCTCAACCAGGCCGGTCTCGACCACATGCAGATCTCCATCGACAACCTCGTCCCCGACGATGTCTCCCTCAAGAGCCTGAAAGTGCTCGATAAAAAACTCCAGATGCTCGCCAACCACGCCGAGTTCCACGTCAACATCAACTCCGTCGTCGGCGGAGGATTCAAAGACCCCAACGATGCGCTGGTCATCGGCAAGCGCGCCCTGGAGCTGGGCTTTGAGTCCACCATCGGCATCATCCACGACGGCAGCGGACAGCTCAAGCCCCTCAAAGACGACGAGGCCAAGGTCTACTTTGCCATGACCAACCGCAAAAAGACCAACTACGCCCAGTTCGATAAATTCCAGGAAGCCATCGCCCAGGGCCGGCCAAACGACTGGCGTTGCCGCGCCGGCTCCCGTTATCTCTACATCTGCGAAGACGGCTTGGTTCACTATTGCTCGCAGCAGCGCGGCTACCCAGGCGTGCCCATCTCCGACTACAAAACACTCGACGTAAAACGCGAGTTTTTGACCGCAAAAAGCTGCGCCCCCAACTGCACAATAGGCTGCGTCCACCGCATCAGCCACATCGACCACTGGCGCGCCCCGCAAACCAGCACCGTATCACCCGGCGGCCACGGTGCCGATTCCCCGGTGCTGGTTAATATCCAAACCTGAAACTGATCGGCCTAGCGACCCAACGCCACAACGGTAACAATAGCCGCGATAATCACGGCGAGAACTCCCAGCCCCCACTTCTGCATGAAGGGGATGGGATCGTCACCCGGAGGGAGCGGAAGTTGGCTTCTGTCTACAGCCAATCCCTGCCGGCAGATCGTGCATACAGCCAGATATTTCCGCTCGAAGGCCGTGCAGAATATCCAGTAGAGGTGAAAATACCTGTAGCTGAGCAGTGCCTGAAAAGGGCGAACCGCCCCGCAGCGGGCGCAGGGTTGCATACCCAGATCTGTGAGGGGAATTGATTTACGTCCCCAACCATAGAAGATCATGTAACCGCCTTTTAGTCAGAGTTTAGCTAATATACTGTGGCCTGCTGCGCCCTGTAAATGCTCTTCGATAAATATTAAAACAGGCAACTGATTCCCCACTTCCGTCGGTATTGGCTCTAATGATCCTGCAACATAAAATCCTTTCTTTCTCGCGCCTCTTGACCGATTCTTCTCAGTTCGAGAATCTTCTTCTTGCATTCTCTCGCAGAGAGGTCGTACCTCTATCGCGACCTAATTCATCAGGTAAAGCGATTATTTTATTTATTTTCAGTGTTTACACTTTTATTTGTTGACAACTTCCAGCGATATGCCTACACTTCTCGGCTGAGTGGTCAGACCAGTTCTGATGCACTCAAATCTAAATATCCCCAAGGATGGTTAAACATGAATTTCACCCGCAACATCCAACTGCATGCGTCTGCCGCAGCCATACTCCTTTTGGCCGCAACAGCCGGCGCACAAACCGTGGCGACTGGCGACAGCCGCAGCGTAAGCCAACCCAGTTTTCCGGCAGTTTGCCAGACGCTGAGCGCACAGTTCACCACCTCGCAGCGCTCATCGCCGCCCAGCTCGGATGACACCAGCCGCGTGCAGGCAGCGTTAACGGCTTGCGCTGGAACCGGCAAGAGCGTTGTGCTGGCTGCCTCGGGTTCGAACAACGCCTTCTACACCGGCGAAATCACGGTGAATGGTGAAGGGTTGGTTATCAACTCAGGCGTCACGCTGGAAGGCAACACCAGCTACTCAAGCCAGTCGGAACTGGTTCTTGTCGAAGGGACCAATTCGTTTATCGGCGGACCCGGCGCAATTGACGGCCGCGGCGACATCATCAGCGGAACCCCGCGTCTGGTACAGACCAAAACCGCCAACAACTTCGTCATTTATGACATAACGCTGGAACAGGCGAAACATCCCAATCTTTACATCCAAGGCGGCAACGGCGCTACGGTGTGGGACGTCACGATTCGCACACCGGCAACTCGCGCCAATGCGGACGGCATAGACATCGACAGCATCACCAACGTCACAGTGAACGACTCGAGCGTGGAAGCCGGCGATGACGGCATTGCAGTAAAGACAAATGCGTCAGCGGCGTCCAACATTACCGTGGAGAACTCCCAGTTCTATGGAACTCATGGTTTGTCCGTCGGAAGCCAAACCTTCGACGGCGTGACAAACGTGCTCTTCAAGAACAATTATGTCTACGGCAAGGATCTGTTGGGCAATGTATCCGCCGACGCCAACGGACTCAACATCAAGACTGACTCAGATTGCGGCGGCCTGGTCAAAGAAGTCACCTATGAGAATAACTGCCTCTATGGGGTGAAGCATTTGATCATCGTCAACGCCTATTACGGAAGCTGCAGCGGCACTTCAGGCACACCGCAGTTTCAAGACATTCTTGTCAACGGTGTTAAATCCGCGGCTTCAATCTCCGGCGCATATTCAACATTCTTTGGCTTCGGAAGCAGCGATCTCGCTCAGGTCTATCTGGCCAACGTCTCGCTCGATGTCACCACGCAATCAAGTGATGAGTTCGCAACAGTATTTCTGGACAACTCCAGCATTACACCGTCCGGTACCGATGTTACAACTTCGAGCTTCTCTATCAGCGGAAGCGTTCCGAGTTGCAGTTTCAATACAGGCGACTAACTTCCCTTGCGCATGGAACCTAACGAATAAGAGATATAATTTTTCGCCGGTAATTCGATAACTAAAATCACCAGGCGATTTGCCCCGAGATTGTGAAGTTTCTTTCAGCAAAGAACGGCGCGCCTGGAAGAGGGTGCGCCGTTCTTGCTGGACGAGCGCGTTTGCTTCTAATTCTCCGTGGGCTGATTCCCTTGGCCACGGCGGTCGCAATGGTCTGATTTATTGCGGTCTACTTGGTAGCCTTCTTGGCGCCTGTTGTTTTGGCGGCCGCGGACGAGGCAGGCGTGGCAGCCAATACCTGGTCAATGATTGTGTAAAGATCCTGCTCAGGGTGAATGACCTCTGTGA